>NZ_JBITSX010000021.1:0-90725 GCF_044541255.1 Pseudomonas sp. NPDC085632
CGACTTGAACTTGCAGATCGTTACGGCAGGTAAGAAGATCTAAAACCGTCCACCATGTCTCCGAACATGTGTCCACCATGTCTCCGGTACATACAGGGAGA
The DNA here is from genome assembly GCF_044541255.1 of Pseudomonas sp. NPDC085632. NCBI lineage: Bacteria > Pseudomonadati > Pseudomonadota > Gammaproteobacteria > Pseudomonadales > Pseudomonadaceae > Pseudomonas > Pseudomonas sp. NPDC085632. Next base: position 102 of record NZ_JBITSX010000021.1, read on the forward strand.
GGGCTAGGGTGAGGGGCTTTTGACTTCCATCCAAACCCACACAAACCCTCCGGCCACAGGTAAACTCCCGCGCACTTTCCCAAGGAGTTCACATGAGTTACTACCAGCCGGGCATTCTCGCCACCCCAGTTCCTGCACAAGCACGTCACCTGTTTTTCGCCCTGGAATCAGTTGCAGCACTGCCGCAGGCGATCGACAACCTGATGAATCAGGTGGACGGCCAGTCGGCGGTGGTCGGTTTTGGTGAATCCCTGGTCAAGGCCCTCAACGTACAGATCGATGGCCTGCGCAGCTTCCCGGCCATGAGCGGCGTTGGCGTAGAAAACCCGTCGACCCAACACGCACTGTGGGTGTGGCTGCACGGCGTCGACCGTGGTGAACTGCTCAACCGTTGCAACGCCCTCGAAGCCGCTCTGGCCCCGGCCCTGCGTCTGGTCGAGATGCAGGAAGCCTTTCGCCACAAGGACGGCCACGACCTGACCGGCTACGAAGACGGCACCGAAAACCCGCACGACGAAGCCGCCATCGCTGCCGCCCTGCAAAGTGCCGGCACTGACGGCATGGTCGGGGGCAGTTTCGCCGCGATCCAGCAATGGCAGCACGACCTCAAGGGTTTCCACAAACTCTCGGCCGACGACAAAGACAACATCATGGGCCGTCGCCTCAGCGATAACGAAGAGATCGACGACGCGCCAGTCTCCGCCCACGTCAAACGCACCGCGCAGGAAAGCTTTGCGCCAGAAGCGTTCGTCGTGCGTCGCTCGATGCCGTGGATCGAAGGTGATCGCGCCGGTTTGATGTTCCTCGCCTTCGGTTTCTCGCTGGATGCTTTCGAAGCACAACTGCGGCGCATGAGCGGTCTGGAAGACGGCATCACTGATGGTCTGTATCGCATCAGTCGGCCGATCACCGGCGGCTACTACTGGTGCCCGCCGCTCAAGGACGGTCATCTCGATCTGCGCGCCTTGCGCATCGGCTAAAGGAACAGACATGAACGTGGTGCGATGGGGCATGATCGGGTGTGGCAGCGTCGCTGAACGCAAGAGCGGGCCGGCCTTTTACATGGCGCCCGGCTCGGCGTTGGAGGCGGTGATGGGCCGACGCCTCGAAGCCGTGACCGACTACGCCGCGCGCCACGGCATCGCCCGCGTTTACACCGACGTCGATGCGCTGATCAACGATCCCGAGGTGGACGCGGTGTACATCGCCACGCCGCCCGACAGCCACCACGCCTACAGCCTGAAAGTCGCCGCTGCCGGCAAACATTGTTGCGTGGAAAAACCCATGGCGCTGCATGCCGGGCAAAGCCGCGAAATGCAGCAAGCGTTTGCCGAGGCGGGTTTGCATCTGTTCGTTTCCTACTACCGCCGTTCGTTGCCGCGCTTTGCGCAGGTGCGGCAATGGTTGGAGGAGGGGCGCATTGGTGACGTGCGGCATTTGAGCTGGACGCTGACCAAGGCACCGTCGCCGGCGGATCTGGACGGTCGCGACAATTGGCGCACGGATCCTGCAGTGGCCGGTGGTGGTTACTTTGCTGATCTAGCCAGTCATGGCTTTGATCTGTTCCAGTACTTGCTTGGAGACATCGTTGAAGTGGCCGGATTCACGGCGCGTCAGGCTGGCTTGTATGAGGCGGAAGATGCCGTCAGCGCCAGTTGGCGGTTTGCTTCAGGCGCGCTGGGCATGGGCTGCTGGAGTTTTGTGGCGGATCGGCGTGAGGATCGCGTCGAGATCATCGGCAGCCTTGGTCGGATCGGTTTTTCCGTATTCGATGAGCATCCCGTGCAGCTGCATGCCGATGAACACATCAGCCTGGAGATCCCCCATCACGAGCATATTCAATGGCATCACGTGCTGGGTATGAATGCGCATATTCGTGGTGATTCACAACACCCTGCAGTCGCCGAGCAAGCGCTCAAGACTGACTGGGTCATGGATCAGATCCTCAAACGTTAAGATCAAAAGATCGCAGCCTTCGGCAGCTCCTACAGGGGATCGCGGTCTCATGTAGGAGCTGCCGAAGGCTGCGATCTTTTGATCTCCAACACCGAATCTAACCTTATGCCCATTCGGTATTTCTCAACCTTGTCATAACAACTCTATGATCACGTCATAACTCGTTATAACAAGTGATCCCGCGATGACCGATAACGTTCTCTCTCTCAGTAGCGTTCCTCTGCACACCCAACTGCGCGACGTGCTCCGCGCCCGAATCCTCGACGGGGAATACCCGCAAGACAGCCAGATGCCCTCCGAAAGCGAGCTTGGTGCGCTGTTCAAAGTCAGCCGCATCACCGTGCGTCAGGCGCTCGGCGATCTGCAAAAGGAAGGGCTGATCTTCAAGATCCACGGCAAAGGCACCTTCGTCGCCAAGCCGAAAACCTTTCAGAACGTCAGCAGCCTGCAAGGCCTCGCCGAGTCGATGACCGGGCGTGGCTACGAAGTGATCAACCGCCTGCGCAGCTTCAAATTCATCCCGGCTGACAAGCGCGTCGCCGAGCGTTTGCAGGTTGCCGAGGGTGAAATCGTCGCGCAGATCAAACGCGTACGCCTGATCAACCGTGAGCCGATCTCGCTGGAAATCACCTACCTGCCCAAAGCCGTCGGCGAGCGCCTCGAGAAGGCTGATCTGGTCACCCGCGACATCTTCCTGATCCTCGAAAACGACTGCGGCATCGCCCTCGGCCACGCCGATCTGGCCATCGACGCGGTGCTCGCCGACAGCGACCTGACCCTGGCGCTGAACGTCGAAGCCGGCTCGCCGATCATGCGCATCGAACGTCTGACCCACGACGCGCAAGGCCAGCCGCTGGACTTCGAACACCTTTACTACCGTGGCGATGCGTTCCAGTACCGCCTGCGGATCGACCGGCAAAAAGGGGAGCAGGCATGACCCGCAACGTTCTCGAACAGGAATACGACATCGTCGTCATCGGCGGCGGCACTGCCGGGCCGATGGCGGCCATCAAGGCCAAGGAAAAGAACCGCGACTTGCGCGTGTTGCTGGTCGACAAGGCCAACGTCAAACGCAGCGGCGCGATCAGCATGGGCATGGACGGCTTGAACAACGCGATCATTCCCGGCCACTCGACGCCTGAGCAATACACCAAGGAAATCACCATCGCCAACGACGGCATCGTCAATCAGGCCGCCGTTTACGCCTACGCAACCCACAGCTTCGAAACCATCGAACAGCTCGACCGTTGGGGCGTGAAGTTCGAGAAGGACGAGACCGGCGATTACGCGGTGAAAAAAGTCCACCACATGGGGGCCTACGTGTTGCCGATGCCGGAAGGGCACGACATCAAAAAAGTCCTCTATCGCCAGTTGAAACGTGCGCGGGTGAGCATCACCAATCGCCTCGTCTGCACGCGGTTGCTGACCGACGCGGAGGGTACCGTCAACGGTGTGATGGGTTTCGATTGCCGCACCGCTGATTTCCACGTGATCAAAGCCAAAGCGGTGATCCTCGCCTGCGGTGCTGCCGGGCGCCTTGGTCTGCCGTCGTCGGGCTACCTGATGGGCACCTACGAAAACCCGACCAATGCCGGCGACGGCTACGCGATGGCCTATCACGCCGGCGCCGAACTGGCCAACCTCGAGTGCTTCCAGATCAACCCGCTGATCAAGGATTACAACGGCCCGGCCTGCGCCTACGTCACCGGCCCGCTGGGTGGCTACACCGCCAACAACAAGGGCGAACGCTTCATCGAGTGCGACTACTGGAGCGGGCAGATGATGTGGGAGTTCCACCAGGAACTGGAAAGCGGCAACGGCCCGGTGTTCCTCAAACTCGATCACTTGGCCGAAGAAACCATCCAGAACATCGAGGAAATCCTGCACAGCAACGAACGCCCGAGTCGCGGCCAGTTCCACGCCAATCGCGGCACCGACTACCGCACGCAAATGGTCGAAATGCACATCTCCGAAATCGGTTTTTGCAGCGGCCACTCGGCGTCCGGCGTTTGGGTCAACGAGCGGGCCGAGACGTCGGTGAAAGGTTTGTATTCGGCGGGTGACATGGCTGCCGTGCCGCACAACTACATGCTCGGCGCCTTCACCTACGGCTGGTTCGCCGGGCACAACGCCGCCGATTTTGTTGCCGGACGCGAGTTTTCCGCGCTGGATGCCGAGCAGATCGAAAAGGAAAAAGCCCGAGTCTACGCACCGCTGGATCGCGAACACGGCCTGCCGCCAGCGCAGGTCGAGTACAAGCTGCGACGCTTCGTCAACGATTACCTGCAACCGCCGAAAGTCACCAAGAAGATGCAGATCGGCCTGCAACGGTTCAGCGACATCGAACGCGATCTTGAGCAGATGAAAGCCAACAACGCCCACGAACTGATGCGCGCGATGGAAACCAGCGTGATCCGCGACTGCGCCGAAATGGCCGCCCGCGCCTCGTTGTTCCGCGCCGAAAGCCGCTGGGGTCTGTACCACTATCGCGTCGATCACCCGCAGCGCAACGACAGCGAGTGGTTCTGCCATTGCCATCTGAAGAAGGGCGAGGACGGCCAGATGACCAGTTTCAAGAAAGCCGTCGAGCCCTACATCATCCCGCTCGATGCCGAGGAAATGCAGGCCTACGACCGTTTGCGGGTCGGCGCATTTGCCGCTTGATACATCAATAAATCAAAGAGTCCGAACCATGGCCTATCAAGCTCAGGAAATCTTCTTCCGCTCCAACGCCCCCGTCACCGTGGACGAGGACAAATGCATCGCCGAAAAGGGCTGCACCGTGTGTGTCGACGTTTGCCCGATGGACTTGCTGGCGATCAATCCGGCGACGCAGAAGGCCTATATGGCGTTCGATGAATGCTGGTACTGCATGCCGTGCGAGAAGGATTGCCCGACGGGTGCCGTGAAAGTCGACATCCCCTACCTCCTGCGTTGATTGAAAGGGCCTCATCGCTGGCAAGCCAGCTCCCACAGGTTTTGCGGGTGTTTGCAAGATCTATGTCCGAACAAAAATCCCTGTGGGAGCTGGCTTGCCAGCGATGAGGCCGGCCCAGACAACCCAAAGCCATCCGACAACCCCGGACGCTGGATTCACCGAAAACCCCTCGTTTCCCACCGCGCCCTGATCGCGGCGGAGACGAACTCAAATAAATGATTCGAGGGGAAACACTCATGTTGCGTGCAGCAATCGCCGGTCTGGTACTGGCTTCGTTCGCTTTGTCGGCCTCGGCCGAAACCATCCGCATCGCCATCGGCACCCAGGACACCACCATCAACTGCGCCGCCGGCGGGCTGTTGATTCGTGAACTCGGCCTGCTCGACAAATACCTGCCCCACGACGGCGCCTATAAAGACGCCCAGTACGACGTGCAATGGAAGAACTTCACCAGCGGCGCGCCACTGACCAACGAGATGGTCGCCGGCAAACTCGACTTCGGCGCCATGGCCGATTTCCCCGGTGCGTTCAACGGTGTTGCGTTCGAAACCGCCGGCAAGCACAGCCTGTTCATCAGCGTGTTGTCGGGCAGCATCAAGGGCAGCGGCAACGGCATCGTCGTGCCGAGCGCGTCCGGCGTGCAGTCGCTCAGCGAACTCAAGGGCAAGACCATTTCTGTGCCATTCGCTTCTACCGCGCACGGCATGTTGCTGCGTGCCGTGGCGGCGCAGGGCTGGGATCCGCTCAAGGACGTCAACATCATCGCCCAGCCACCGGAAGTCGCAGGCTCTGCGCTACAGGCCGGCAAGATCGATGCTCACGCCGATTTCGTGCCGTTCGCCGAACTGTTCCCGAGCCGTGGTTTCGCGCGCAAGATTTATGACGGCGCCCAGGCCAATGCGCCGACGTTCCATGGTGCGCTGGTGGATCAGGCGTATGCGAAGAAGTATCCGGAAATCGTCGTCGCCTATTTGCGGGCGAGCATCGAGGCCAATCAACTGTTGGCCGCTGAGCCGGAGAAGTACAGCGAACTGATCGCCAAAGTCACCGGCGTCGACGCCGAAGTGAATTACCTGTTCCACGGCCCGCTCGGTGTGCAGACCCGCGACCTGAGCTGGAAGCCGGAATATCGCCAGGCAGTCGGCACGGCTATCGATACGTTGAAGCTGCTGAAGAAGGCTGATCGCGGACTCGATCTGAATACCTTTGTCGACGATCAGTACATTCGTGCGGCGTTCAAGGCGTCGGGGCTGGATTACACGGCGCAACTGGCCAATTACGCGCAGACGCCGTTGCAGGCTGCGGATGCGGCGACAGGGAAAGCGATTACTGACGTTAGCCATGTTGCCGAGATTTGGGTGCGGGGCGAGGGCAAGGTGCGCCAATACGCGTCGGCGGAAGAAGCCTTTACTGCGCTGGCTGCTTTGAAGCAGGAAGGCAAAAACGTCCGTGCCGTGTATGCACAGGCCAGTGATAGCGGGATCAAGTTGCTCGCGGAGCAGGCTTGGTTTGCCAGTGACGCCAAGGGTCGCCTGAGTGCGTTTCTACTCAAGGGTCAGGCCCAGCAATATGCCTCGGCGCAGGGCGGCAAAGTCTTTGATTTCACCGATGCCACTACCCAATCCGTCGCTGCGCGATAAAAACAGATCAAAAGCCCCTCACCCTAGCCCTCTCCCGGAGGGAGAGGGGACTGACCGTGGTGTTTGGGCGAGGTACGCCGACCTGAAATACCGAGCCGAACTCAGGCTTGAAAGGCATGAAGATCGGCTCCCTTTCCCCCTCGCCCCCCTTGGGGGGAGAGGGCTGGGGTGAGGGGGATAAATCCAAGCCACAACACAGATCCAGAACTGGAAACCCGCTCCATGAAAACACCCATCCGCTGGACATCAAGAGTCGTATCCTTGCTGCTCTGCCTGCTGTTCTGGCAACTCGCCGCCAGCCACCACTGGAACCTCGGCCTCGTCACCTTCGCCAACGTGCCAACCCCCTTGGCCGTCATCGAAGCCGCACTCGGTTTGGGCGACTCCGGCAAGCTCCTGCAACACCTGACCGCCAGCCTCAGCCGCGTCTTCGCCGGTTACCTCACTGCGCTAGTCATTGGCATCGCTCTCGGTCTGGCCATCGGCCGCTCGAAATGGGCCGAAGACCTGCTGCTGCCACCGCTCGAAGTCCTGCGCCCGATCCCCGCCGTGGCATGGATCCCGCTGGCGATCCTGATGTTCCCGTCCTCCGAACTGTCGATGGTCTTCATCACCTTCACCGGTGCACTGTTCCCGATCCTGCTCAACACCGTGCACGGCGTCGAAGGCGTCGACCCACGCCTGATCGCCTCAGCGAAAAGCCTCGGGGCAGGGCGCCGCGCGATCCTGCTGGAAGTGATTCTGCCTGGCGCGGCGCCAAGCATCATCACCGGCCTGGCGATCGGCATGGGCACTTCGTGGTTCTGTCTGGTCACGGCGGAAATGATCTCCGGCCAGTTCGGCATCGGTTACTACACCTGGGAGTCCTACACCATTCAGAACTACGCCGACATCGTCGTCGGCATGCTGCTGATTGGCGTATTGGGCATGGGCAGCAGTCTGCTGATCAAACGCCTGGGCGGGTTGTTCACGCCGTGGCATCGACCGCGAGGAAAAGCCTGATGAGCGTGATGCAAACCCCGGAAGGGCGGATCGACATTCGCCAACTGTCCATCGTCCTCGGCGCAGGGCGTGAAGCGTTCGAAGCGGTGCGCGAACTCGATTGCCAGATTGAACCGGGCCAGTTCGTGTGCATTCTCGGCCCGTCCGGTTGCGGCAAGTCGACTTTGCTCGGTGCTCTGGCCGGGCATCTGCAAGCGCACACCGGTAGCCTGAAAGTCGATGGCGCCGCGGTGTCCGGGCCGTCACCGCAGCGCGGCATGGTGTTCCAGCACCACACGCTGTTTCCGTGGCGCACGGTGCGTGACAACGTCGCTTTCGGCCTGAAGATGCGCGGCATCGGCAAAGCTGAACGGCATCGCGCCGCTGACGACATTCTCAAACTGGTCGGCCTCGACGGCTTTGCCGAGCGCTGGCCCGATCAACTTTCCGGGGGCATGCAGCAACGGGTGGAAATCGCCCGGGTGCTGGTCAATCGCCCGAGCCTGTTGCTGATGGATGAGCCGTTCGGCGCACTGGATGCCTTGACCCGGCTGAACATGCAAGAGCTGCTGCTGGACATCTGGACGCGCATCCGCACCACGGTAGTGTTCGTCACTCACGACATCGACGAGGCGCTGTTCCTCGCCGACCGCTTACTGGTGATGAGCGCCAGGCCGGGGCGAATCATCGAAGACTTGCGCCTGGACTTCGCCCGACCGCGCACCAGCGATCTGGTCACCAGCCCCGAGTTTTCCCGCCTCAAACGCCACTGCCTCGACCTGCTGCGCCACGACAACGACCGACCGCTGCCGCGCCTCAATCCGCTCGGCCTGCCTCCCGAAAACCCTTTGCCGCGATTTGCCCTATGACTTCTATTTTTGCTGTGACCGATAACCAAGACATTCTCGATCTGCAACCGCGTCTGACCGCTGAGGACGCTGGCGTACGACGCATTGCCCTGATTGATCTGGCGGACCTGGAAGAGCCGGATGGCTTGCTCTGGCTGGTTGATCGTCTGAGGCAAGATCCCGCTGAAGAAGTCCGCGCCGAAGCCGCACGGTTACTGGAAGCCTGGGAAGATGAGGCAGTCGTGCAAGCTTTGTGTGAAGCCTTGACCGACCCGTCGCCCGCCGTGCAATCGGCCGCCGCGCAGAGCCTGAGCTTGCTCAAAACGGAAGCGGCGGGGCAGGTGATTTTGCCGTGGACCGATCACGCCGACGTCAGCGTGCGTATCGCCGCATTCCGTGCCTTGCGTGAGTTGCGTTTCGCCGACGCCGCGCCGGCTGCAGCTTTGGCGCTGAACGATGCCGACGCCAACGTCCGTCGCGAAGCCGTCGGCGTGCTCGGCTGGCTCAAGCAACTCGACGCTTTGCCCGCTCTGGCACGATTGGCCAGCGCTGACCCCGACACCGAAGTACGCCGTGCTGCGACTGGCGCTTTGGGCCTGGCCTCCAGCGCCGAAGTGTTGCCAGCCCTGCGCCAGGCCTTGCAGGACGACGCCTGGCAAGTGCGCGAAGAAGCTGCGACGACCTTGGGCAAGGTCGGCCACCTTGACGCTGGCTCTGCACTGGTCGAAGCCTTGAGCGATGACTACTGGCAAGTGCGCCTGCGCGCCACTCGCAGCCTGGGTCGTCTGCGTTTCGCACCGGCGCTGGACGCTTTGATCGACGCCCTCGGCCATCGCATCAGCAACCTGCGCAAGGAAGCCGCGCTGGCCTTGGGCGAGTTGAACGATCGCGGCGCCGTGGCCGCGTTGCAGGCCGCGCAGGATGACGGCGACCCGGAAGTGCGCAAAGCCGTGCGCATCGCCTTGAGTCAGTTGCAATGAATCCGCTGTCGGTGGGGAACTCGCAAAGCGAAGGCACTCTGCGCTTGAGCTGGCCGGACGGCCGCGAACAACAGCTCAACCACGCCGAACTGCGCCGCCAGTGCCCGTGCTCGCAGTGTCGCGCGTTTCGCCTGCGCGGTTCGACACCATTGGTCGATGACCGCGTGCGCCTGATCGAACTCAACCCCCAGGGCTACGGCGTGCAACTGGTGTTCAGCGACGGCCACCAGCGCGGCATTTACCCGTGGGCCTACCTGGCAAACCTCACCCCCTGAGAGCACCATTTACCCTGTGGGAGCTGGCTTGCCAGCGATGGCGGCTTGTCAGTCAACACAGACACCGGATGTGCCGGCCTCATCGCTGGCAAGCCAGCTCCCACAGGGATCTTCAGTGTCTGGTTATTTCGTGGCAGTCATCGGAGGCCGGCAGCCATGGAAAATATCCAGCCCCGGCTGATACACCGACGTCCTCACCTCAAACAACCCCAGCACCGAGTGAAACAGGTTGTCATGGCTCAGATCCGCCTGCCCGGTCTTGCCTTGCAGGCAGCCGCGATCAATCCCTTCGCTGGCGAGCGTGCCATTGCCAAACCACATCACCATTGGCACATGGGTCTGCGCTTCAGGTGCCAGCGCATACGGCGCCGCGTGCAGATACAAGCCGTTCTCGCCCAGCGATTCACCGTGGTCGGAGACATACACCATCGAGGTATCCAGCGAGTCCTGATTGCGCTTGAGCAGTTCGATGACCTTGGCGAGGAAGTGATCGGTGTAGAGGATGGTGTTGTCGTACACGTTGACCAGTTCATCGCGGCTGCAACTGCCCAGTTGATTGGTGTGGCAGATCGGTTTGAAGCGCTCCATGTCTTGCGGATAGCGCTCGTAGTATTCCGGGCCGTGGCTGCCGTCGGCGTGCAAAACGATGATCGCGTGGCCCTTGAGGCTGTCGATGTAGCTTTGCAGATCGGCCAGCAGCGCCTCGTCGAGGCAGTTGTTGCCATCGCAGAACGGCCCCGGCTGGTGCTTCGAAATATCGCGATGCGGCACGCGCAGGCAGGTGCCTTTGCAGTCGCTGTTGTTGTCCAGCCACAGCACCTGCACGCCAGCGCGCTGGAGGATGTCGAGCAGGCCTTCGTAGGTTTTGCCTTTCTTGTCGCTGTAATCCTCGCGCGGGAACATCGAGAACATGCATGGCACCGACACCGCCGTCGACGTGCCGCAGGAATGCACCTGAGTGAAATTGAGGATGTCCAGTTTGCTCAGTTCGGGATTGGTCTCGCGTTCATAGCCGTTCAGCGAGAAGTGATCGGCACGGGCGGTTTCACCGACCACAAACACCATCAGCGATTTCTTCTCGCGGCTGGCAGCCTTGGCGCTCATCACCGCGTCTTCGCCAATGGCCTGCACCACAAAGTGCTTTTTGATGCCCAGGCGTTGCTTGGTGTACTTACTGATCGCGTAGATGTAGTTGGTCGGGTTGATGAAGTGGGTGAGCTTGTCTTCTTCGCGAAAGATCGGCGCGTAGGTCGAATAGAACGCGCCCACCGACGCGGCGATCACCAGCACGCAGGCGACGATCACCAGCACCTTGTTGAGCAGACCGCGAAAGAACGGCCGATAACTGACAGGCCAACGCCAGATCAACGCCGCTGGCAACACACCGAGCAACAGCAGGTAAGCCAGCAGCTTGCCGTTGAACAGCGCGGTGGCTTCGGCGGGGTTGGTTTCGAAGACGTTCTGAATCATCACCGTGTCGATGGTGATGCCGTATTCGTTCATGAAATACGCGGCGCACGCCGAGAGCAGGGCGACCACGGTGAGTACCGGTTTCAACGTCCAGCGAAACGACACCAGGGTCAGCAGCAGGGTGATCGCGGCCCAAAGAAACAGCCCGAACGAAGCAAAGAACGCTACTTTGTGCGCGCCTTGCAGGGTGATCAGCGTACCCAGCGCCTTCCAGGTCGCCAGGTTGTACAACGCCACCAGCGCCAGGGAAAACAGCAGCACCAGTCGGGTAGGAGTGATGGACGGTAAACGCAGTCCGTTGCCCAAAGCCATGTCAAACATTCCTCTACATGAATAGAAAACCACGCGGTTGCGCGGGTAACTGTAGAAGAACATTAGTAAAAAATTCGTAAACATCCTGTAACAAGTCTGCACGCCATCCCTGTAGGAGCTGCCGCAGGCTGCGATCTTTTGATCTTGATCCTTAAAAACAACATCAAAAGATCGCAGCCTGCGGCAGCTCCTACAGGGGGCGTGGGAGGTCAGAAAGATTTGCTGACGCTGGCCACGACGGTGGCGGTGCAGACGTCTTTGAAACCCCAATTGCTCAGGCATTGGGTTTGGGAGAGATCGGTGTCGATGTAGCTCAGGCCCAGTACCACGCCGGCGAGGTTGTGGGTGACTTTGACTTCCCATTCGCGGTACGACTCTTCGGCATTGCCGGACGCCGAGTACAAATGCGGATCCTTGAAATCCATATTGCCATAGCGCAGCTTCAAGCCCGAGTCGTAAGGCAACTCGGTTTCATAACCGATGTAGCTGTACAGCGAACTCTGCTTGCTATCGATCCCCGGCGCATCGCTGGAGTAATACGCCGCCAGTTTCACCCCATACACCCCAAGAATCCCGTAGACCTCGCTCTGGTTGAACTGGCTTTCCCTGGGGTAGGCGTACTTGATGTAACCCAGATCGAGGCTGACAGCCTCGGTCGCCTGCCACAGCCAACCGCCGTAGTAATCGACTTCCTGACGGGTTTTCAGGCCGCCACCGAAATCGACGTTGGAACTCCACGCGCCAAGGTACAGGCCGCTGCTGTGGGCGAGGGTCAGGCCGGCCTGTACGGCAGGGTCGTTTTGCGTTTGCGAGATGCCGCGAGTGCGGTAGTCGCTGGCCAGATTCAGGTCGACCAATACGGCGAAGTCGTCGTTCAGAGGGATTGCTTGGCTGCACAACGGCAGCACACTGAAAAAACTCAGGGCGAACAGGGGCAAGGCTTTCATGTGAAGTCCCGGTGTTGTGATTGTTATGGGGGCAGGAGGTAAACCTGTAGGAGCTGCCGAAGGTTCGGGCCGCGATCGGACGATCTTTTGATCTTGGTTTTTTAAAATCAAAGTCAAAAGATCGCAGCCTGCGGCAGCTCCTACATGGGGGAGATTTTGTTGTTATTGGGTGGCGGTATAGACCTGACGGCCGCCGAACCAGGTCTGCAGCACCTGGGTGTCATGCAGGGCTTTGTTGTCGACGCTGAACACGTCGCGGTCGAGCACGATAAAGTCCGCCTGCTTGCCCGGCGTCAGCGAACCGATCTGCTTCTCCAGGCCAATCGTGCGCGCCGCATTGACCGTGTAGGCGTAGAACATGGTGTCGCGGTCCAGACGCTCGTCGGCATTGAGCACGCCCAACGGGCCAACGCGGGTGATCGCCTGCGCCATGGCGTTGAACGGGTTCGGCGTCGACACCGGCCAGTCACTGGCGCCGGCAATCGTCGCGCCCTGTTTCAGCAGCGAATGCGCCGGGTACTGGTAGCGAAAGGCGAGGGCGCTGACGTAGGGCTTGATCATGTCGGTGGTGTAGTCGTCGGCACTGGCCCACAGCAGTTGCATTGAGGCGATCACGTTTAGCGGCTTGAAGCGGGCGAACTCTTTCGGGTTGACCATTTGCAGGTGAGTGATCGAATGGGTCACGCCGCTCTGGCGATCCTTGCGTGCCTGGGCGATGCCGTTCAGTGACTCACGCACCGCGCGGTCGCCGATCGCGTGGATGTGCACCAGCCAGCCGCGCTGGTCGATGGCGCTGACCAGTTCGCCGAAATGCTGCGGATCGATCAGCAATTCGCCCTGTTTGTGCGAGTTGCTGTACGGGTCGATCATCGCCGCGCTCTGTGCCGGGAATTCAATCACGCCGTCGGCAAAAATCTTGATCCCGGGCAGGGTCAGGTTGGGAATGCCCTGAAATTGCTGGCGCACCTTGTCCAGCGTGTCGAGGTCGGCGGGCACGCTTTTCGGGTTGGCCACCAGCAGCGCCGCGACGTGCACGCTCATGTCGCCGCTTTCCGACAGGGCTTTATAGGCCGGCAGCACGCCGACGGTTTTCTCGGTCGGTTTGAGCGCGAACACCGCTTCGCCCGGTGCAGCGTTGGCGGCCGGGTCCATCCACGCGGTGATGCCGAGGCTGTTGTTGTAGCGCACCGCTGATTTCGCCGCGTTCAACATGTCGGCAGGGCTCGGCACCGGCATTTTCGAGGCGACCCGGTCCCAACCGGCGTCGACCACAAAACCGTTCGGCTCGCCGCTCGCCAGTTTACCGAGGGTGTCTTTTTCCGCGTCGGGCAGGGTTTTCAGCAGGGCTGCATCGATGCCGGCGCGCTTGAGCATCACATTGTTGGCCCACGCCGTGTGGTGGTCGCTACCGATGAACACCACCGGCACATCGGCCCATTCGCCGCTGTTGAAGGTGTTGCCCAAGGCCTCGGCCTGCGCCCAGTAAGCCGAGCTCATGCCGGCAATGCTCAGCACATCGCCGTGTTTCGCCTTGCCGTCTTCGCGCCAGTCGCGCAGGCGTTTTTGCAGTTCATCGAGGCCGACGACTTCGTCTTCCATGTTCGCCGAGACCATTTCCAGTCCACCGAAAATCGCGTGGGAATGGCTGTCGATCAGGCCGGGCATCAGCGCTTTGCCCTTGAGGTCGATGACTTGGGTGCCGGGTTCGATCAAGGCTTTCATCTGTGCGTCGGTGCCGACTTTCAGCACTTTGCCGTTCTCCACGGCCAGCGCTTGCACCTTCGGTTGCGCGCGGTCAGCAGTGAAAATCTTGCCGTTGAACAGGATCAGATCGGCGGCGGCCATGGCTTCCATCGAGGCAAAACTTACGGCAAGTACCAACAGCTTCGGGATGAATCTTTTCATTGAAGATTTCCTTGTTATTGCGTCTGATGGCCAGATTAGTGGCTGGCGATGGCCGACAGAACGCCTCCCTCACGAAAAACGTTTTTGCCTGAATGGAAAAAGCATGGACAAGTTGGGTGCATTGAAAATGTTCGTGGTCACCGCGCAACTCGGCAGCTTCAGCCGCGCCGCCGAACAGTTGGGCAAGACCCCGTCGGCGCTGACCAAAGCGGTCAATCACCTGGAATCGGAGCTGGGTGCGCGGCTGTTCGAGCGCAGCACGCGGCGGATCTTGCTGACCGAAATCGGCCGGGTCTACCTGGAAACCGCGCGGCTGGTGTTGCAGCGGCTGGACGAGGCCAGCGAAGAAATCGAGCAGTTGCAGCACGGCTTGCGCGGCAGCCTGAAAATCACCGCGCCACTGGCGTATGGACGGGCGTTTCTCGATCAGGTGTGTGACGGTTTTTTGCAGCAATACCCGCAGATCAGCCTGCAAGTGGACCTGTGCGATGCCTTCGTCAATCTGCTGGAAAGTGGCTACGACCTGGCATTGCGCGAAGGTCACGATGATTTGCCGGGGCTGATTGCGCGGGTGGTTGGCAGCAATCGTCTGGCCCTGTGCGGCAGCCCCGAGTATCTGGCGCGCAAGGGCTTGCCGGTGAATCCGCAGACGCTTGAGCAGCATGAATGGCTGCTTTATCAACACCCGTTGCTTAGCCGCGAATTCTGGTGGGCCGAGCGCGACGGGCAGCGTTTGAGCCTCGCGCAACCGGCGAATCCGCTGTTGCGCAGCGACAATTACGATTTGTTGCTGGCCAGCGCCCTGGCCGGACGCGGTTTGCTGCACACGCCGCTGTGGAGCGCCGCGCCGTACATTGCCGACGGGCGACTGGTGCGGGTCATGGCTGATTACGAGATCGATCCGGATACCTTTGGCCCGCACATTCTGGCGGTGTATCCGAGTCATCGGCGGGCCACGGCGAAGGTCGTTGCCTTCATCGATTACATCGCCGCATTTCTCGCAGACCGCGGCCTTGGCTAACTTGATCGTTCCCACGCGGAGCGTGGGAACGATCAACGTAGGGTGGGCCGACCTGCGGCGCTTGTCAGGAAAATCCTACAGGAGTACAAATGTACTCCATGACGAACCTGACTCCCCGCCGTACCGCCATTCTGACTTTTATCCGCGATCGCATCGCCGAACACGGTCAGCCCCCAAGCCTCGCTGAAATCAGCGAGGCTTTTGGTTTTGCCTCGCGCAGCGTGGCGCGCAAGCACGTGCTGGCGCTCTCTGAAGCCGGGTTTATCGAGGTCAATCCGCATCAGGCCCGGGGCATTCGCCTGCTCGGGCAACCGCCGCGCCCGGAGCTGCTCGACATCCCTGTGCTCGGCCGCGTCGCTGCCGGTGCGCCGATTGGCGCCGATGCCGACATCCATAGCCGCTTGCTGCTTGACCCGGCGCTGTTCTCCCGCACACCCGATTACATGCTGCGGGTGCAGGGCGATTCGATGATCGAGGACGGCATTCTCGACGGTGATCTGGTCGGCGTGCGGCGCAATCCCGAAGCACTCAACGGCCAGATCGTCGTGGCGCGGCTCGACGGTGAAGTCACCATCAAACGCTTCGAACGGGTTGGCGATGAAGTGCGGCTGTTGCCGCGCAACCCGGCGTACCAGCCGATTGTCGTGCGCGACGATCAGGATCTGGCCATCGAGGGAGTGTTCTGCGGTCTGGTGAGGCAAGGCTGATGGGCGCCGTCGTTGCGTTGGATACGCTGTTCAATGGCGGCCAGGTCTGGAAGGGCCGGCCTGCGCCGCCGGCCGCCAGTCCGCAACCCACCGGGCATGCGGCGCTGGACGCGGCACTGCCCAGCGGTGGCTGGCCGGAAGCGGCACTGAGCGAAATCCTTTTGGCCGGCCCCGGTGTCGGCGAACTGCAACTGGTCTGGCCGACGCTGGCGCGGTTGTCGGCGGCGGGCGAGCGCATCGTGCTGGTGGCGCCGCCATTCGTGCCGTACCCGCAGGCGTGGGAGAACGCCGGGGTCGATTTGCGTCAGTTGTCGGTGATCCAGGCCAGCGAGCGCGATGCCTTGTGGGCGGCCGAACAGTGCTTGCGTTCGGGCAGTTGCGGCGCGGTGCTGTGCTGGCCGCACAAGGCCGATGATCGCGCGTTGCGCCGTTTGCAAGTGGCGGCGGAAACCGGCCAGACCCTGGCATTCGCGTGGCGCCCGTTGAGTGAAGCGGTCAACCCGTCACCGGCGGCGTTGCGCATTGCCATTGATGCCAAACCCGCGCAGTTGCGCGTGCTCAAGTGCCGTGGCGGTTTGGCGCGTGCGGCACCGATTGCCTTTGCCGTGGGGCACTGAGGTCGCCATGCGCTGGGTGTGTATCCTGTTTCCGCAATTGGCCCTCGACGCCGTGCTGCGTCAGCGCCCCGATCCCGATGAGCCGTTGGTGCTGCTCAACGGCCCGGCCCAGCGCCGGGTGCTGCAAGCGGTCAACCCGGCGGCGCGCAAACTCGGTTTGCGCCCGGGCCAGTCGATGACCGCTGCCCAGGCCATGAGCAAAGGTTTTGCCACCGCTGACTACGAGGCTGCCGAGGTCGAACATTGGCAGCAATTTCTCGCCGCGTGGGCCTACCGTTTCAGCGCGCAAGTCAGCGTGCATTACCCGCGCACCGTGGTCTTCGAGATCGAGTCCAGCCTTGGGCTGTTTGGATCCTGGGCGCAGTTCGAAGCACGACTGCGCAAGGAACTGACCGATCTGGGCTTTCGCCATCGCATCGTTGCCGCGCCGAATCCGGTGGCGGCGCGGGTGCTGGCCAACGCCTATGACGGCTTGGTGGTGCCGGACGGCGAGGCATTGCAGCATCACCTCGGTCAGTTGCCTGTCGACCGTGTCGGTCTGGAACCGAGCGTGGCCACGGCGTTGTCGCGCATGGGCTTGCGCAATCTGAATCAAGTGCAGAGCCTGCCGCGTCAGGCGCTGGCGCGGCGCTTCGAAGCGCAGATGCTCAAACACCTCGACACCTTGTTCGGTGCCCGGCCATTGGCGCTGGCGTTCTACCTTCCGCCGGATCGTTTTGATGTGCGCATCGAACTGAATTTCGACGTGCAGTCGCATCAGGCCTTGCTGTTCCCGTTACGCCGTTTGACCGGTGACCTGTCGGCGTTCCTCTGCGGGCGTGACAGCGGCGTACAACGTTTCGACCTGCATCTGGAACACGCCGGGCTGCCGGACAGCGTGATCAAAGTCGGTTTGCTCAGCGCCGAACGTGATCCGGCGATGCTTTTCGAACTGGCGCGCGGGCGGCTGGAACAGGTGCAAGTCGAGGCGCCCGTGCGCGGTTTTCGTCTGCGCGCCGAGGACCTGCCGAGTTTCGTCCCGCAGTTTCAGGAACTGTTCGATGACCGTCCGCAGCAGACCTTGCCGTGGGAGCAGTTGCGCGAACGCCTGCGCGCCCGCTTGGGTGATGACGCCGTGCAGGGGCTGCGCTTTCAGGCCGATCATCGTCCGGAGTGCGCGTGGCAGCACGGCGTCGACAAACAACGCTGCGCAGGCTTGCCGAGCGTGCACCGCCCAGGCTGGTTACTCGGCGAGCCGCAAAGCGTGGCGGAAGGTTCGGCGCGGATTTTGATGGGCCCGGAGCGGATCGAATCCGGCTGGTGGGACGGCGACGATGTGCGCCGCGATTATTACCTGATCCAGAACCGCGCCGGCCAACAGGGCTGGGCTTATCGGGCGGTGGGTGAGGGCGGTCCGTTGTGGCTGCAGGGCTGGTTTGCATGAGCGACGGTTATGCCGAACTGCACTGTTTGTCGAACTTCAGTTTCCAGCGCGGAGCGTCCAGTGCGCTGGAACTGTTTCAGCGCGCAAAAAAGCACGGTTATCAAGCACTGGCGATCACCGATGAGTGCACGCTGGCCGGGATCGTTCGCGCCTGGCAAGCGGCGAAGTCCGTTGAGCTGCCGCTGATCATCGGCAGTGAAGTGCGCATTGAAAACGGCCCGAAACTGGTGCTGCTGGTGGAGAACCTGGCGGGTTATCAGGCCCTGTGCGGCTTGATCACCCGTGCGCGGCGGCGCACGCAAAAAGGCCAGTATCAAGTGCTGCGCGAGGACTTCGCCGAGCCGCTACCGGGGTTGCTGGTGTTGTGGGTGCCGGACTCGCTTGATCAGGTGGACGAGGGCCGTTGGCTGCGCCAGACCTTCGGCGAACGCCTGTGGCTGGCGGTGCAACTGCATCGTGGCCAGGACGATCAGCAGCGGTTGGCGGCATTGCTGAGTCTGGCCGCCGAGTTGCAGATTCCTGCTGTGGCCAGCGGCGATGTGCACATGCACGCCCGTGGCCGGCGCGCCTTGCAGGACACCATGACCGCTATCCGCCATCACGTCCCGGTGGCCGAAGCCGGGCTGCGTTTGCACCCCAATGGCGAGCGACATTTGCGCAGCGTCGAGGTGTTGCGCGAGTTGTATCCGCAGACCTTGCTGGATGAGTCGGTGAAGCTGGCCCGGCGCTGCACCTTCGATCTGGGCGAGTTGCGTTATCAATACCCCAAAGAGCTGGTGCCCGAGGGGCACAGCGCCAGTTCCTGGCTGAGGCAACTGACCAAGGAAGGCATCGCCTGGCGCTGGAAGAAAGGTGCGCCCTTCAAGGTGCTGAGGCAGATCAATAAAGAGCTGAAGCTGATCGCCGAACTCGGCTACGAAAGTTATTTCCTCACCGTACACGACGTGGTGCGCTTTGCCCGTGAGCAAAAAATCCTCTGTCAGGGCCGTGGTTCGGCAGCCAACTCGGCGGTGTGCTTTGCCTTGGGCATCACCGAGATCGACCCGGATCGCACCACGCTGCTGTTCGAACGCTTCATGTCCAGGGAGCGCAACGAACCGCCGGATATCGACGTCGACTTCGAACATGAACGCCGCGAAGAAGTCCTGCAATACGTGTTCCGTCGCTATGGCCGCCGTCGCGCAGCACTGACCGCAGTGGTCAGCACTTACCACGCTGCCGGCGCCGTACGCGATGTGGCCAAAGCCCTGGGTCTGCCGCCGGATCAGATCAACGCACTGGCCGATTGCTGCGGCCACTGGAGCGATGAAACCCCGCCGGTCGCGCGTCTGCTGGAAGGTGGTTTCGACCCCGACAGCCCGGTGTTGCGCCGAGTGCTGAGCCTGACCGGGCAGTTGATCGGCTTCCCCCGGCATCTGTCGCAACACCCCGGCGGTTTCGTGATTTCCGAGCAGCCGCTGGACACGCTGGTGCCGGTGGAGAACGCCGCCATGGCCGAGCGTACGATCATCCAGTGGGACAAAGACGACCTCGACGCGGTCGGCCTGCTCAAGGTGGATATCCTCGCCCTCGGTATGCTCAGCGCAATCCGTCGCTGCTTTGACTTGTTGCGCCGTCACCGCAATCAGGATCTGAGCCTGGCGACGATCCCGGCCGAAGACAAACCGACCTACGAGATGATCAGCCGCGCCGACACCATCGGCGTGTTCCAGATCGAATCCCGCGCGCAGATGTCGATGCTGCCGCGCCTGAAACCGGCGAAGTTCTATGACTTGGTGATCGAAGTGGCCATCGTCCGCCCGGGGCCGATTCAGGGCGGAATGGTCCATCCGTATCTGCGGCGTCGGAACAAGGAAGAAGAGGAAACCTACCCGTCGCCAGAACTCAAGGTTGTCCTGGAAAGAACCCTCGGCGTGCCGCTGTTTCAAGAACAAGTGATGCAGATCGCCATTGTCGCTGCTGATTACAGTCCCGGCGAGGCCGATCAGTTGCGCCGCTCCATGGCGGCGTGGAAACGCCACGGCGGACTCGAACCGCACAAGGAGCGACTCGCCGCCGGCATGAAGAAAAACGGCTACACGCCGGAGTTCGCCGCGCAGATTTTCGAGCAGATCAAGGGCTTCGGCAGCTACGGCTTCCCCGAATCCCACGCCGCCAGTTTCGCCTTGCTGACTTACGCCAGTTGCTGGCTCAAGTGCCACGAACCGGCGGCGTTCGCCTGTGCGCTGATCAACAGCTGGCCGATGGGCTTCTACAGTCCGGACCAGATTCTCCAGGACGCACGCCGCCATCAATTGCAGATCCGCCCGGTCGACGTGCGCGCCAGCGACTGGGATTGCAGCCTGGAAACCACCACGGCTGCGCAACCGGCGATTCGCATGGGCCTGCGCATGATCAAGGGCTTTCGTGAAGACGACGCCCGGCGCATCGAGGCGGCGCGCGCGCGCGGGGCGTTTGCCGATGTCGCCGACCTCGGCGAACGGGCGGCGCTCGACAGTCGGGCACAGGCGCTGCTGGCCGATTCCGGGGCGTTGCGCGGCCTGGCCGGACATCGTCATCGGGCGCGCTGGGAAGTGGCCGGGGTGCAGAAACAGCTGGGCCTGTTTGCCGGGTTGCCGAGTCAGGAGGAGGCGGAAGTGGTGCTGCCCAAACCCAGTGTCGGCGAGGATCTTCACGCTGATTACAGCACGGTCGGTACGACGCTGGGACCGCATCCGCTGGCGCTGTTACGCGGTGAACTCAAAGCCCGGCGCTGTCGCAGTTCGCAGGAATTGCTTGAAGTCGAACACGGCCGGCCGGTGAGCGTCGCCGGGTTGGTGACAGGGCGCCAACGACCGGGCACCGCCAGCGGGGTGACCTTCGTCACTCTGGAAGACGAGTTCGGCAACGTCAACGTGGTGGTCTGGCGTGATCTGGCCGAGCGTCAGCGGCAAGTGCTGGTCGGTTCGCAATTGCTCAAGGTCGATGGCCGCTGGGAGCGCGAAGGCGAAGTGCGTCACCTGATCGCCGGCCGCCTGAGCGACCTCAGCCCGTTGCTCAATGGCATTCGCGTACAGAGCCGCGATTTCCATTAGCGCGCTCTGATCTGAGAGTTCCCACGCTCTGCGTGGTCACGCCTCCCGTGACGCTCCGCGTCACAGCGGACGCGGAGCGTCCGTGGCTGCATTCCCACGCAGAGCGTGGGAACGATCCAGTCCAGAACAGCCAATTCACTGGCGTCAAAAAAGCCTGTCGCGAATGATGGCACTTTGTCATAATGCCGCCCCTTTTCAGCTCCCGCCGCGCATTGCCGCGTCGGGACATCCCCGTTTTTCAAAAGGAATATTCAGTGAGAATGATCTCCCGGATGCTGGTTTCAGGCGTCGCGATTGCTGTGCTCGGCACGATTGCCGGCACACTCGCCGGTTGCGCCACCGAAAGCTCCCGCGCGCTGCCGGTGGCCAAGGTAGAAAGCGCCACACAAGTCTGGACCGGCGTTCGCGTGCCAATGGCCGTGGGCAAGTTCGACAACCGCTCCAGCTACATGCGCGGAATCTTCTCCGACGGCGTCGACCGTCTCGGCGGCCAGGCCAAGACCATCCTCATCACCCACTTGCAGCAGACCAATCGCTTCAGCGTGCTGGATCGCGACAACATGGGTGAAATCCAGCAGGAAGCGGCTATTAAAGGTCAAGCCCAACGCTTGAAAGGCGCTGATTATGTGGTCACCGGTGACGTCACCGAGTTCGGCCGCAAAGAGACCGGCGATCACCAATTGTTCGGCATCCTCGGACGTGGCAAGACTCAAGTCGCCTACGCCAAGGTCAACCTGAACATCGTCAACATCAGCACCTCCGAAGTGGTGTATTCGACCCAGGGCGCCGGCGAATACGCCTTGTCCAACCGCGAAATCATCGGCTTCGGCGGCACCGCTGCCTACGACTCCACCCTCAACGGCAAAGTACTGGATCTGGCCATGCGCGAGGCGATCAATCGTCTGGTGGATGGCATGAACGCCGGTGCCTGGAAACCGGGCAACTGATCGACGCCCATTGCAAGGAGCAACACCCATGAATCTGACTTTGTCGCGCGCGCTGATGGCGCTGACGCTGGCCGCCAGCGCCTTGCTGGCCGGTTGTGCCTCCGGCCCGCAAACCCTGTACCAGTGGGAAGGCTACGAGCCCCAGGTCTACGAATACTTCAAAGGCGAAGAGCCGAAAGAAGCCCAGGCCGAAGCACTGGAACGTGACCTGCAGAAAATCCGCTCCACCGGCAAAGCGGTACCGCCGGGTTACCACGCGCACCTTGGCCTGCTCTATCTGAGCATGGGCAAGGACGACCAGATGGTGCAGCAGTTCAAAACCGAGAAAACCCTGTTCCCCGAGTCTGGGACGTACATGGATTTCCTGCTCAAAAACGCCAAGAGCGGAGACGCGAAATGATCGCGCGCACCTTGAAACTGCTGGCCGCCGGTCTGGCCCTGACCGTGCTGGGTGGCTGCGTTGCGCCCAAGACCGTGGATTACTCGGCCTACAAACAGGCGCGGCCGAAAACCATTCTGGTGCTGCCACCGCTGAACACTTCGCCGGATGTGAAGGCGTCGTACAGCCTGTTGTCGCAGGTGACCTTCCCACTGGCCGAAGCCGGTTACTACGTGCTGCCGATTGCGCTGGTTGACGAGACGTTCCGCCAGAACGGTCTGACCACCCCGGACGATATTCATCAGGCACCGCCGAGCAAACTGAAGGAGATCTTCGGTGCGGACGCGGCGCTGTACATCACCGTGACCGAGTACGGCACGCGTTACATGGTGATCAGCAGCGAAACGGCAGTGACCGCGACGGCGAAACTGGTCGACCTGAAAAGCGGCACGACGCTGTGGACCGGTTCGGCCCGGGCGTCGAGCGAAGAGGGCGGCAACAACGGCGGTGGCGGTCTGATCGGCATGCTGATCACGGCGGCTGTGAAGCAGGTCATCAACAGCGCCACCGATGCCGGCTACCCGATTGCCGGTGTGGCAAGCAATCGTCTGCTCTCGGCCGGACATCGTGCAGGCCTGCTGTACGGCCCACGCTCGCCGAAGTACGGCACGGACTGAGTCCGGTAATGATCGTTCCCACGCTCTGCGTGGGAACGCATCCCGAGACGCTCCGCGTCTCAGTGGACGCAGAGCGTCCATAGCGGCATTCCTTTGCTGCGCGTGGAACGATCAAATGTAGGCGTGAGCCTGCTCACCGTCCCCCCTGCTGCTTGTATCCCTGCTCGCAACGAGCAGACAGGTAGAGCGACGCTTGCCCCCATGGGTGATCCGCAATCAACGTGCAATCAAGACCCTGCATCTCGAAGCGGAAGGCTATATCCTGCGTGACACTCAGTTGCTCGACGTTAAAGGAGTGCCCAAATGACCGAAAAGAAACCGGAAACCACGGTCGACCGCGTCTACCAAGGGGTTTACGAGGCGATCAGCAAGCGTTCGCTGCGCCCGGGGATGAAACTGGGTGAGGCCTCGCTGGCCGAATTATTCAATGTCAGCCGCACGTCGGTGCGCGCCGCGTTGAAGCAATTGGAGGCCGATGGACTGGTTACCACCGAGCCCAATAAAGGTGCATCGGTGTCGCTGCCGAGCAACGAAGAGATCCGTTCGCTGTTCGAAACCCGTCGGCTGATCGAGATCGGCATCGTCACTGAACTGTGCCGGCGCAAGGACACTGCAGCGATGCAGGATTTGCGCGAACACCTGCTGCTGGAAGACGAGGCGCATGCTGCCGGTGACCACGAACGGCTGATTCACCTGCTCGGCGAGTTCCACATCAAACTGGCGCGCAGCCTGAATAATCCGGTGCTGCTCGACTGGTTCCAGAAGCTGATTTCCCGTGCCTCGCTGTACGCCGCAGCACTGGACGACGACAGTCATGAAGTGTGTCGCGACGACGAGCATCTGCGCCTGATCGAATACATCGAGGCGGGCAATCAGAGCGCGGCCATCGAGCTGACCTGCATGCATTTGAACGGCATCGAGAAGGCCATTCTCGACGTCGCCGCAAAGATGAAAACTGGCTACCATCCGCTCAAACACTTGATCGGGGTGTGAGTTTCGGCCGAGCGTGAAATCGGCTATACCTCAGATGAAACCATTGCGAATGGAGACGCTCGAAACAGACGGGCGTCGCGTTGCGCTGGCGCGGCAATTTATCGGGCAATCACCTAAGGACACTGAGTCAGTCGATGCAGTTTTTATCCGATAGCCACGGTTGTGATGGCTGGAACGGCGAGATGGCCGGGCGTATCAGTGCGTTCGACTGGCGCCATACCGAAATGGGCCCGCTGGATAGTTGGCCGGCCAGCTTGTGCAGCGCCGTGCAATTGATGCTGGCTTCGCCGCTGCCGATGGTCATGCTCTGGGGCCGTGCCGGCTACATGATCTACAACGACGCCTATTCGATATTCGCCGGCGGTCGCCATCCGTATCTACTCGGCTCGCCGGTTGAACTGGGCTGGCCGGAAGTCGCTGAATTCAATCGACACGTGGTCGACACCTGCCTGGCGGGTGGCACCTTGTCCTTCCGCAACAAAGAATTGGTGTTGTTGCGCGATGGCGTCCCCGAGGACGTCTGGATGGACCTGTATTACAGCCCGGTGGCCAATGATGACGGTCAGCCGGCCGGGGTGATGGCGATGGTGGTGGAAACCACCGAATTCATGCACTCCGAACGTCGGCGTCAGGAAGCTGAGAGCGCTTACCGCGCCGACAATGAACGGGTTCGTCTGGCGCTGAATGCTGGCGCCTTGCTCGGCTCGTTTGTCTGGGACGTGAAAAACAATACGCTGTCGGCAGACGAGCGTTTTGCCCGAACGTTCTCTTATCCGCCGGATCATGACCTGAGCAATCTGGCCCAGGACATTGCCGAGTCGCGCATCCATCCCGATGACCACGCCTGGGTTCAAGAGCGGGTCGCCCATTCCGTGCAGACGGGTGAGCCGTATAACGCCGAATACCGCGTCCGGCGCAGCGACGGCAATTATCTGTGGGTGCTGGCCAGCGGCGGTTGTGAGTTCGACGAACACGGCAAGCCGTTGCGCTTTCCCGGCGTGTTGATCGACATCCATGAACGCAAGATCGCCGAAGAATCCCTGCTCAAATTCACCCGCAACCTCGAACAGCGCGTGGGCGAAGAGGTCGAGGCGCGGCTGGCGGCTGAAGAACAGTTGCGCCAGTCGCAAAAGCTCGAAGCCATTGGCGGCCTCACCGGTGGCGTGGCTCATGACTTCAATAATCTGCTGCAAGTGATCGCCGGTAATCTGCATCTGCTCGCGCGCCACGAACCGAATAACGCCAACGTGCAACGCCGGGTCAGCGCTTCGCTGGCGGCGGTCGAACGCGGTGCCAAGCTGTCCTCGCAATTGCTCGCGTTTGCCCGGCGCCAGCCGTTGTCGCCGGCGGTGTGCAATCCGCAACAGATTTTCGAAGGCGTTGGCGAGTTACTGCAGCGCGCGCTGGGCGAAACCATTCAGATTGACGTGCAGTTGCCGCAACAACCGTGGCACATCAACGTCGACCGCAACCAGTTGGAAAATGCCATTCTCAACCTGGCGATCAACGCCCGTGACGCGATGAAGGGCGAGGGCACCATCGGACTCAGCGCTGCCAACGTGCGACTCGACCGCGAGTTTTGTACCGGTAAAGGCATCGTTCCCGGCGAGTTTGTCCGGGTTGCCATCAGTGACAGCGGCGCCGGCATCCCGCCAGAGATTCTCGAGCAAGTGTTTGAGCCGTTCTTCACAACCAAGGCTGACGGACAAGGCACCGGTCTGGGCCTGAGCATGGTGTTCGGCTTCGTCAAACAGAGCGGCGGGCATGTCGAGATCGACAGCACCCTCGGTGAGGGCACGCGGGTGCAGTTGTATTTCCCGCGCAGCCTGCGGCCGGTCCTTGAGGAATCACCCAATCTGCAACGGCAGCAGAGCGGTGGCCACGAGACGATTCTGGTGGTCGAAGACAACGACGCGGTGCGCGCTTCGGCGGTCGAATTGTTGCGCGAGGAGGGCTATCGCGTGTTGACCGCCGGCCACGGCGATGCGGCCATGCAAATGCTGCTGGAAGGCATCGAAGTCGACCTGATCTTCACCGACGTGGTCATGCCGGGGCTGATCAAAAGCTCCGACCTGTTCGCCTGGGCCAAGGTGCAGACGCCACCGGTGGCGGTGCTGTTCACCTCCGGGCACACCCGCGACATCATTTCGCGCAATCACCAGTTGAGCCCCGACACCCATTTGCTCGGCAAACCGTACAGCCCCGAAGCGTTGTTGCAGATGATTCGGGTGGTTCTCGGCAACTGAGCGCTGAACATTCCTTCACCAAGGCAGGTCGATGACTTCCAAACGCACCTCCAAAGCGCCCACCGGCATGGTCCGGGTGCGTGGCGCTCGTGAACACAACCTGAAAAACGTCGACGTCGACATCCCCCGCGATGCGCTGGTGGTGTTTACCGGGGTGTCCGGTTCGGGCAAGTCGTCACTGGCGTTCTCGACCTTGTATGCCGAGGCCCAGCGCCGCTACTTCGAATCGGTGGCGCCGTACGCGCGGCGGCTGATTGATCAGGTCGGTGTGCCGGATGTCGATTCCATCGAAGGCCTGCCGCCGGCCGTGGCCCTGCAACAACAGCGCGGTACGCCGAGTACGCGCTCGTCGGTGGGCAGCGTGACCACGTTGTCGAGCCTGATCCGCATGCTGTATTCGCGCGCCGGCAGTTATCCGCCGGGCCAGCCGATGTTGTACGCCGAGGACTTTTCGCCGAACACGCCGCAGGGCGCGTGTCCTGAGTGTCATGGCCTGGGCCGGGTTTATGAAGTCACCGAGGCACTGATGGTGCCCGATCCGAACCTGACCATCCGCCAACGCGCGGTGGCGTCATGGCCGTTGGCCTGGCAAGGGCAGAACCTGCGCGACATCCTTGTGACCATGGACATCGACGTCGACATCCCGTGGAAAAAGCTGCCGAAAAAACAGCGCGACTGGATTCTCTTCACCGAAGAAACCCCGACCGTGCCGGTGTACGCGGGGCTGACCCCGGAAGAAACCCGCGTCGCCCTCAAACGCAAGGTGGAGCCGAGTTATCAGGGCACTTTCACCGGCGCCCGGCGCTACATCCTGCACACCTTTACCCATTCGCAAAGTGCGCTGATGAAGAAGCGCGTGTCGCAATTCATGCTCGGCAGCCCTTGTCCGCTGTGCGATGGCAAGCGCCTGAAGCGTGAAGCATTGTCAGTGACCTTTGCCGGGTATGACATCGGTGAACTGTCGCAGATGCCATTACTGCAAGTGGCCGAGGTGCTGCGGCCGGTGGCGGCCGCCAGTTATCTGCAGCAGGCTGAAGAAACGGGCGAGACATTGAGCCACGCGCAAACCCGTGAGGCCCGCCAGCAACGCGTGGCCCATGGCGCCAGCGGCCACGGCAGCGCGCCCGATGTGCGACACACACCAAACCTGTCATTGGAAAAACGCCTGGCGGCGCAGCGCATTGCCGAGGATCTGCTGGAGCGGGTCAGCACCCTGACCGATCTGGGCCTCGGTTATCTGGCGTTGGAGCGCAGCACGCCGACGCTGTCGTCCGGTGAGTTGCAGCGCTTGCGCCTGGCGACACAATTGGGTTCGCAATTGTTCGGGGTGATCTACGTGCTCGACGAGCCCTCTGCCGGTTTGCATCCGGCCGATGGCGAGGCGTTATTCGAGGCCTTGCAGCGTTTGAAGGCTGACGGCAACACGCTGTTTGTGGTCGAGCACGACCTGGAAACCATGCGCCGTGCCGACTGGCTGATCGACGTCGGCCCGGCGGCGGGCGAGCAGGGTGGGCAGGTGTTGTACAGCGGCCCGCCGGCTGGTCTGGCCGCAATCGAACAGTCGCAGACGCGGGCCTATCTGTTTGCCGAATCTCCGCGTCAGACGCGCACGGCGCGCAAGCCGACGGCGTGGCTGAAACTCGACGGGATCACCCGCAACAACCTGAATAACCTCAGTGCCGAATTCCCGCTGGGCTGCTTTACCTCGGTGACCGGCGTGTCCGGCTCCGGCAAATCGAGTCTGGTCAGTCAGGCTTTGCTGGAACTGGTCGGCGCGCAGTTGGGGCGTCCGCCGGTGGACAGTGAGCCGGAAGAGCTCAGCCTCGAAGACGACGCGCCGCAGGTCAGCAGCGGCCAGGTGACGTCGGGGCTGGAGTCGATCAAGCGACTGGTACAGGTCGACCAGAAACCCATCGGCCGCACGCCACGCTCCAATCTGGCCACCTACACCGGGTTGTTCGATAACGTGCGCAAGCTCTACGCCGCGACCGATGCTGCACGGGCGGCGGGTTATGACGCCGGGCAGTTTTCCTTCAACGTCGCCAAGGGCCGCTGCGCCACCTGCGAGGGTGAAGGCTTTGTCAGCGTCGAGTTGTTGTTCATGCCGAGTGTTTATGCGCCGTGCCCGACCTGCCATGGCGCGCGCTACAACCCGCAGACGCTGGCGATTCTCTGGGAGGGATTGAGCATCGCCCAAGTGCTGCAATTGACTGTCGAGGAAGCGGTGACAGTGTTTGCCGAGCAACCGGGGATTCGCCGATCACTGGAAGTGCTGCGCGATATTGGTCTGGGTTATCTGCGCCTCGGGCAACCGGCGACGGAACTGTCCGGCGGCGAAGCGCAGCGGATCAAACTGGCCACTGAGTTGCAGCGCAACCAGCGCGGCGCGACCTTGTACGTGCTGGACGAACCGACCACCGGACTGCATCCGCGCGATGTCGACCGGTTGCTGGAGCAACTGGATACGCTGGTGACAGCGGGGCACACGGTGATTGTGGTCGAGCACGAAATGCGCGTGGTGGCGCAGAGTGACTGGGTGATCGACATCGGGCCGGGGGCGGGGAATCAGGGCGGCAGGATTGTCGTGGCGGGTACACCGCAGAAGGTTGCGGCGAGCAAGAAGAGCAAGACTGCGCCGTTTTTGGCTCGTGCGTTAAACCGATAAGGAGCGTTGGCCCAGCGGGCCTCATCGCTGGCAAGCCAGCTCCCACAGGTTTTGGTGTTTATCGGTACACACAAAAGAAATGTGCGAGCGACACTAATCCCTGTGGGAGCTGGCTTGCCAGCGATGGCGATCTGTCAGGCACCATCAAGGGTGCGGCGGACTTTGTCGAGCAGTTCACTGATCTGAAACGGCTTGACCAGCATGTCCATGCCGCTGCCCAGAAAGACCTGACGATTGATCGCTGTCTCGGCATACCCGGTCATGAACAGAATCGGCAATCCGTCACGCCAACCCCGCGCAACATCCGCCAATTCGCGGCCGCTCATGCGCGGCAGGCCAACGTCGGTCAGCAACAGGTTGATCGACGCATCATTCTGCAGCCGCTCCAGCGCCGTTTCGATATCCGCCGCCTGGGTACAGCGATAACCCGCGTCCTCCAGCACTTCAGTGACAAACATGCGCACCGATGGCATGTCTTCGACAATCAGTACATGCTCACCGCTGCCTTGCGGATCGACCACCAGCGCAGGGATGCCAGCGCCTGTCGGGTCGGTGGTGGCGGGCAGCATGATCGTCACTTCCGTACCGCGCCGCGCGACGCTGCGGATGTGCGCATCGCCGCCGGACTGGCGGGCAAAACCGTAGATCGTCGACAACCCCAGTCCCGTGCCCTGACCCAATGGTTTGGTGGTGAAAAACGGATCGAAGACCTTGTCGATGACGTTGTGCTCGATGCCCGTACCGTCGTCGCGCACCGACAGCGCCACGTAAGCGCCGTCGGCCAGATTCGGATCGCCATGGGAATAGGCAGCGTAGGTGTTGACCCAGATATTGCCGCCCGCCGGCAGCGCATCGCGGGCGTTGATCACCAGATTCAACACCGCGCTTTCCAACTGCACCGGGTCGACCAGGGCGATCGCCGGTTTGCTGGTCAGCTCCAGCTTGAGGGTGATCCGCTCACCGATGGTGCGCACCAGCAATTCTTCCAGTGAACGGACTTGGTCGTTGATGTCTACGGGCCGCGTATCCAGCGGCTGCTGACGGGCGAAGGCGAGCAGACGATGGGTCAACGAGGCGGCACTCATCGCCGAATTGAGCGCCGCTTCGCTATAAAACTGCACCTTGTCCAGACGTTGATCGGCGACGCGTTTCTGGATCAGCTCCAGGCTGGTGATGATCCCGGTCAGCAGGTTGTTGAAGTCGTGGGCGATGCCGCCAGTGAGTTTGCCCAGGGCGTCCATCTTCTGCACTTGCAGCAACTGCGCTTCGGCGCGCACGCGTTCGGCGACCTCTTTGGCCAGTTGCGTGGTGGTGTCGTTCAGGCGCGCCAGATGCGAGCGCTCGCGATGGCGGTGTTCGGTAACGTCCTCAACGAAGACCAGGCTCAATTCGGGCGTGCGGTACGGCGAAATCTGCCATTCGGTCTCGCGAATTTCGCCTTGCACGCGCATGTTCAGCGTGCCCTTCCAGCGCTCGCCATCGACCAGCCGCAAGCGCAGTTCATTGAGGATGGCGCTCTGTTCCTCGGCGAAGCATTCACGCAGGGTTTGCGGGTCCTGATTGTCGAGAATCAGTTGCGCGAAAGCATGGTTGCACTCATGCACCTTGAGGCTGGCATCGAGCACCGCGATCGGTGCGGAGACGTTGACGAAAATCTCGCGGAACCGCGCTTCACTTTCACGCAGGGCATTTTCCGTGTCGCGCACTCGCAGCAACGTGCGCAGGGTCGCCAGCAGCACGTCCGGATCCACCGGATGAATCAGGTAGGCGTCGGCGCCGGCGTCGAGACCGGTGATGATGTCGCCGGTCTGAATCGAAGCGGCGGACACATGGATCACCGGCAGCAGCGCGGTGCGGGTATCCGCGCGCAGAATCCGCACGATGTCGAAGCCGCTCATGTCCGGCAGATTGACGTCGAGAATCAACGCATCAATCGCTTCACTGTCGATCAGCGCCAGCCCCTCGCCACCCGTGCCAGCCTCCAGCACTTCATAGCCGTGGCGCTCCAGCCGCCGGCGCAAGGCGTAGCGGGTGGCGACGTTGTCGTCGACGATCAACAGGCGGATGTCACGTTTCATCGACGTTCTCCAGAGCGATCGCCAGCGGAATGATCACGAAAAAGGTCGAGCCGACCCCCGGCGCACTTTCCAGCCCGACTTCACCGCCGAGCAGGGCGGCGAAGCGTTTGCACAGCGACAGGCCCAGCCCGGTGCCGCGCAGACGTTTCTGCAATGGCGAGTCGACCTGGGAAAAGTCCTCGAACAATGCGCCATGCAGCTCGGCAGCGATACCGATTCCGGTGTCGCTGACGGCAAAACGCACCTTGTCCGCCCCTTCGAGCCGCGCGGAAACCCGCACTTCGCCACGAGTGGTGAACTTCAGCGAATTGGAAATGAAGTTGCGCAGAATCTGCGCGAGTTTTTTGTCGTCGGTGTACAGGCGCGGCAAGCCGATCGGCTCTTCGAAGATCAAATCGACCGCCGTGGCATCGACAATCGGCCGGAACATCCCGCGCAGCGCGGAGAACAGGTCGAACATGTCGAACCACGCCGGAGAAATGCTAATGCGCCCGGCCTCGATCTTCGCCAGATCGAGCAGGTCATCGACCATGTCACTGAGTTCGCGGGCGGCGGTGCTGACGAATGCCACTTGTTTGTGCTGTTCCGGGCTAAGCGGGCCGTCGAGTTCGTCGGCGAGCAGGCTGTTGATGCTCAGGATCGAACCCAGTGGTGTGCGGAACTCATGGCTCATGTACGACAGGAAGCGGCTTTTCAGATCCGAGGCCTGGCGCAGTTCCTCAGCCTGTATATCGAGTTCGGCGTACAAGGCCAGCACGCCCTGATTGGTCTCATCGAGTTCTTCGCGCAGGGCCGCGGTTTCGCTCTGCAACTGCGCAATCAGCGCAGCCTGTTCCGCGCTGCTCAGAATGGGCGACTCAGCCATGGGCGGCCTCCAGGGCAACGACCAGCACCGTTACATCGTCGCGCCCGCGACAGAAGTCGCGGTGCAGGACGGCGGCTATCACGGCGGGATGGCGGTGCACCAGACCGGGGTAGTCTTGAAGATTCCAACGGGACTGCAAGCCGTCGCTGTACATGATCAATAGATGTCCGTTCACGTGAGCATAGTCAAAGGGTCGGGCTTTTCGGTATTGCACGCCGACAATGCCCGGGTGCGAGGCCAGGCCGCGGGATTTGTCGGCGTTGATCAGGCTGGCGCCGATGTTGCCGACGCCGGCAAAGGTCAGGTGGTCGCGCCGCACATCGAACTGGGCGAACGCGACAGCGCCGCCGCGAGTACCGATCATGTCGCGGTGCATGTCTTCCATCAACATCACTGGCTCGGTAAAGGGCATCAGGGCGAAGGTTTGTGCACCGGCGCGGCCGGCACGCTCAGCGTCTTCTCCGTGACCGAGACCGTCGATGATCAACGCGCTGATGCTGCCGTTGTCATACGCCAGTTGCCAGACATCGCCGCACGCCGGATCGTTGTGCAGCGAGTGCTGGCTGACGCCAAAACGCATGTCCGGTTCGCGATCCGAGCGTGGATAAAACCGGGCCAGTAACACCGCGCCACGAGCATCCGCGTACACATCAAACACTTCAGCCTGGCGTGATATCGAGCCGAGGCCAATGCCTTGGGTGCCTCCGGTGGAGAAACCGTCGGGCATACAGGCATGCAAATCAAACCCCTGAGCACGGTCGATGGCGAGCAATTCAATGCCAAAACCATTGGCGCGCGGCAGTACCCGCAAGTGCATTTCACCGTGGCTGGCGTGCTTGAGCACGTTACTCGCCAGCTCCGTCGCCACCAGCGCCACGCGCCCGGCATCGCGCTCATCAAAGCCATGCTGTTCAGCGAGTTGCTGCGCGGTGCGCCGGGCATAACCGATCTGGCTGCTGTCTTCGATTGGCAGAACCTGGGTCAACGTCCCCACGATATTCATGTCCATCGGGTGATCGTTATTCGAGTGCCTTTGCCAGGCTCTGTTTCCAGTTCAAACTCTTCGACCAGCCGTTTTGCGCCGGTCAGGCCCAGCCCCATGCCGCTGCCAGACGTCCAGCCGTCGGTCATCGCCAGTTTGATGTCGGCAATACCCGGGCCTTCGTCGCGAAAGGTCAGGCGCAGGCCTACTTTGTGATCCTCATCGAGAATCTGCCAGTCCATGTCGCCGCCGCCACCGTAAACCATGGTGTTACGGGCCAGTTCGCTGACTGCCGTGACCATTTTCGTCAGGTCGATCAGGCGCATGCCGCATTCGGTGGCCAGTTTGCGTGCGGTCTGGCGCGCCAGTACCACGTCTTGCTCGATATGGATGGGTTGAGTACCGCTACTGCGTACGGTCATTGTTGCAGTACTCGTTCCCGCAGCAGTTTCATCCCGCGCTCGACGTTCAGTGCGGTGCTCACGCCGGGCAAGGTCATGCCGAGTTCAACCAGGGTAATCGCCACCGCTGGCTGCATGCCCACCAACACGGTTTCGGCGTCCATGATTTTCGACAGCCCGGAAATCGTGCCGATCATCCGGCCAATGAACGAGTCGACCATGTCCAGCGCCGAAATGTCGATCAACACCCCGCGCGCCGAGGTTTTGCTGATGCGCTCGGACAAGTCGTCTTGCAGCGTCAGGGCGAGTTGGTCATGCATGTCGACCTGAATGGTCACCAGCAGGAAGTCGCCCATTTGCAAAATCGGGATACGTTCCATGCTTATACCGTCTTGACGAGGCTGACACCCAGACGGGTCAGGGCCAGTTTCAACGCGTCGGCCAGATTGGCCTTGGTCACCACGCCTTGCAGGTCGAGACCGAGGTGGACGATGGTCTGGGCAATTTGCGGACGCACGCCGCTAATGATGCAATCGGCGCCCATCAGGCGGATCGCGGTCACGGTTTTCAGCAGGTGTTGGGCGACGAGGGTATCGACGGTCGGCACGCCGGTGATGTCGATGATGGCGATTTCCGAACCAGTGTCGACGATGCGCTGCAGCAGCGATTCCATCACCACTTGCGTGCGCTGCGAATCGAGGGTGCCGATCATCGGCAGCGCCAGTACGCCATCCCACAACTTGACCACCGGGGTCGACAGCTCCAGCAGTTCTTCCTGCTGACGTTTGATCACGGCTTCGCGGGATTTCTGGAAGGTGCGGATGGTGTGCATGCCGAAGGCGTCGAGCAGTTCGGAGACTTCCCAGAGTTGTTCGGCGAGCAGCGCAGGCTGGTCGTTGTAATGGCTCTGCAGCAGGTTAAACAACGGGCCTTTGAGGGCGAAGATGAAACTGGCGGTCTGTTGCGAATCCTGGCCGAGCAGGGCGCGGCTGTGGGACAGTTTTTCGAGGAATTGACGCGTCGATTCCCAACCAGGGGCATTGATGTTAGTGCCGTTGTCGCTTTCCAGGCCGTTCACCACCAGATGCAGGAACTCGCTGGTTTGTTGCTGTACATCGTGATCTTTCAGGTTACGCGTGGCGCCGCTGGCTTGCAGGCCATTGATCCATTCGCCCAGCAGTTGCGCTTGTTTGTTTTTCATCGCATCGAGTGTGCTGTTCTGCAGTGCTGCCATGTGCCTGTTGCTCCGTCGCGAATTGGGGGGCGGTCGTGAAAATGATCGCCGCGAAGTGATCGACATTTGCCGTTCGAAATAGTTGTTCGTTCCTGCGCGTATATTTTTGATCTGGCGCAAGTAACGTCCCGGTAACTCTAGTCGGCGTGGCCGCAAGCGGCGAAGTTTTGAACGATGGCGCGGGGCAGGCTTCGAATCTTTAACACCCGGCGGATGTGCGCCGGGGGTGTTTGACCAACGAGGTGGCCATGAACGAGCAAACGAAGCAGAGCCAAGCTGGCGAACCGATCAATCGCAACGATCCGGCAATCGACCCGCAGGTGCCGGGGCAGCCGGCGCCGACACAGCAGCAGGGCGATGGCGGGCAGGCGCAGAGTGGCGATCCGGCGGTGGATCAGAAGCACCAGCACACGGACAACGACAATGAGTTCAGCCCGGGCTTCGAACCGCAGCCGGATCGGGCGAAACCGGGGGAGGAGACGGATGCCGATATTGATACGGATGGCGGTTGATTTCGGCGGATATGACAAGGCCGCATCTATTGGATGCGGCCTTTTTTTCGCTTGAGTCTTGTGGTGTGGCTGATATCGATCCCCCTCACCCCAGCCCTCTCCCCCAGGGGGGCGAGGGGGAAAGGGAGCCGATCGGGGGCTGTTCGTAACCTGAATTCGACGCAAGACTTTCAGGTCGATGTAACTCGAACATCCACTTCCGTCGGCGCCCTCTCCCTCCGGGAGAGGGCTGGGGTGAGGGCAAGCCTTTTATTTACTCGGATGTTTGGCCTGCAATTCCTTGGCGGCGGCGAGGTGTTTCTCCAGCGCCGGCAGCATTTTCTGCGCAAAGGCCTTCAATTCAGGGGCGCCTTTGACCTTGTCATCGGTCACGGTATTGGCTTGTTTCTTGAACAGTTCGATGGTCTCTTCGTGCGCCTTCACCTGATTGTTGGCGTACGCCGCGTCGAAAGACTCATCACGCACTTCGAGGATTTTTTCCTTGGCCTGTTTGACCAGAGTCGTGGTGTCCGGGACTTCGATGTCGTTGGCCTTGGCGATGGTCGCCAGTTCGTCGTTGGCCTTGCCGTGATCGGTGATCATCATGTTGGCGAACGCCTTGATGTCAGCCGATTGGCTTTTTTCCAGGGCGAGGCGGCTGGTTTCGATTTCCGCGATCCCGCCGGCCGCGGCGCTATCGACAAAATCATTGTCAGTCGCAGCGAAAGCGCTGCCCATGCCGCTGCTCAAAGCGACAGCCAGAACCAGATGACGCAGTTTGAATCCGTCCATTGTGTATCTCCACGCAGTTTTTGTTGGTGTTAACCAATGGAGGCAATGCGGCGAATAAAGGTTTGATCGCATTTGCGACAGGGCGACGAACGGACACCGCTGGTCTGACAGGTGGTCGACAGAAGCGCCCAACCGAGGCCATTCTGATAACTGGCCAGCGCAATCGGTCGCGTTGGCCAGCCGATCAACTGACGGAGGTGTTCCATGCCGGTGACCCATGATCTGTTACAGGACTTGAAGCTTACAAAGGAAGAGATCCAGCAAAAACGCACCGCGGATCCACATCTGGACGCATTGATCAACAAGTACTCCCAGGCGGACGCCGAGGTAGTCAAGGCCGAGACTGCCACCTCGGATGCTCCCAGTGACGACACGCTGAAAAAACTCAAAGAAAAGCGCTTGCAGGTCAAAGACAAGATCGTCGAGCAATTGCAGGCGCGATCCTGAAACCCCGCTGATCCGCCGACCTACGGTTGCGGATTGACTGGAACGACAGCCACGAGCGGCACCTCGAATGTACAGAGTCTTCCACCCGACTCATTGCGAGGTGCCTTATGAACGATCCCAAATTCCCCAGTGAAGAGCAGGGCGCATTCGACCCGGTTCCCACGCATCCCGAACCCAACAGCCCGGCGCATACCACGGCCAATCCTGAAGAGCCGGATGAGGATCTGCCTGAAGATGAAGATCCGGACAAGTTCGACAAGTCCAGCAACTGACTGACCGCCATCGCTGGCAAGCCAGCTCCCACAGGGTTACTCGTCGTTCACAAATTTCATGTCCAACGCGATACCTGTGGGAGCTGGCTTGCCAGCGATGGCGTTAGTTGACTCGATACAGATCCGGCAGATTCACTTCAGGGCTGCATCCAACGGCATCCGCGCCATATGCATCGCCTTCAACGAGCCAAAATACAACCACGGCCCATACTCGCGCACCGTCGTAATCGGCGAATAATTGCCACTGCTCGCGTCCTGCAAATTGGCAATCACCTTGCCGTCCAGGTCCAGCCCCAAGACAAACCCGCGCTTTTCCACCGGTTTCGGTAAAACCGTCAATGCCCGCACGATCATCTTGCGCACGAATGGATGCCCGGCCGTGCCATCGAGCAAGGCATTGCGAGGCGCATACAACGCCACCCAGAACCGGTTATTGCCATTGAACGCCAGGTTGTCCGGCAGCCCCGGCAGGTTGTCGATGAACAGGTCGTGAGTGCCGGCTTTCGGCCCCGTCAGCCAATAACGGCTGATGCGGTAGGCGCCGGTTTCGTTGACCAGCACATAGGCCTCGTCCGGGCCGAGGGTCACGCCGTTGGCGAACTCCAGCTTGTCCAGCAGCACACTGGTTTTACCGCTCTGAAAGTCATAGCGCAGCAGACGTCCGTCGCCGCCGTGCTCGATGATCGCCTCGCCGTCATGGCCGTAACCCCAGCGGCTGGACGCATCGCTGAAGTAGGCGTAATGCCCGGACTTGTCGATGGCCACGTCGTCGGTAAAGCCAAATGCCAGGCCGTTGGCCGCCGTGGTCAGTGGGATCAACTGCCCTTGCGCATCAAGGGACAGCAAGCCCTTGACCCCATCGGCAATGACCAGCAAGCCGTTCGGATGCCGGGCCAATCCCAGCGGTCGGCCACCGGTGTCGGCCAGTACTTTGCGCTGCTGGCCGTCGAGGCTGGTGCGAATCAGTCGACCGTCGTGCAGCCCGGTGATCAAGAAGTCACTCTCCAGCAGCAGGGCTTCCGGCCCTTCGATGTCGCTCGGCCCGACCTGTGATGCGGCTTTGAGTTTCTGGTTCTCGGCGTAAATGCCTTCTTTTAGCGATGGCGCTGGCGGCGGCGTCCAGGCCACGGGTTCGACTTTGGTGGGCATCAACAATAAAAACCCGATGACGATGAGGATCAGCAACAACAGCAAATGTCGCAGCTTCACGCGCTGGCCCTCGCCGATGACAGGTATTGCGCGGCCATGTCGCGCAGCGCCAGCATCGATGCGGCGGAT
Organism: Pseudomonas sp. NPDC085632; assembly: GCF_044541255.1. Classification (NCBI taxonomy): domain Bacteria; kingdom Pseudomonadati; phylum Pseudomonadota; class Gammaproteobacteria; order Pseudomonadales; family Pseudomonadaceae; genus Pseudomonas; species Pseudomonas sp. NPDC085632. The sequence goes on from NZ_JBITSX010000021.1 coordinate 37,943, forward strand.
TCGCGCTCGATGCGACGTTTGAGCAGCAGGTGATTGGCGATGCGCATGCCCAGACCGCCGAAGCGATAATCCAGCGTGCGCACAAATCGCGTGCCGCTGCCTTCCGCGCTGCATTCATAGGTCAGCAGCAACGATAAGCCGTGATCGCCCTGCGCCCGCGCGCACCAGCGCCGACCGGGCAAGTACTCGGTGACTTCCCAGCTCAAATGGCCTTCACGGCCGCCGGCATGAATGTCCTCTTCAAAGTGCGCGCCGGCATGCAGCGGGCCGTGTGGGCCGTTGATTTTCAGCGACGACGGGTGCCACTCCGGCCAGCGGCTGACAGTGGCTGCGTAGGCCAGCACGGCGATGGGTTCACCAGCGATATCGATCGTGTGCTGCAGGCGGGTCATGGGCATTCTCGAATAGCTCAAAGGGGCTGTTTCCGGCTCCCAGTACAGGGTGCCGAACAGGTAGTCCATCAGCGGCAAAACGATGTTGAAATTGCGCTCCTGCATGCGCTCGCGGCGGTGATGCAGTTCGTGCAGCCGGCGCATCTGCCGGATCCACGGCAGGCGGGTCAGCGGATTTTGCGGCGGCAGGTGTTCACAGGCATGGAACACCTCGTAAGTCAGATAACCCAGGACCATGCAGCCACCGAACAGTCCGGCGACGTTGGCGTTGGCTTGTGCGATCAGCCACCACAGCGGCAGGGTAATCACCAGGGTGTGCAGCACGATCAGCCACGCCGGGAACAGAATGACTCGCCAGTCTCGCGCACTGTCGTAGGTCATGTGTCCGGGCGTGAAGAAGCTGTGATGATCGCCCGCATGCCGGGCGTAGAACATTTTTGCGAAGGTTTTTTTGTGGTGGCCGAGATGGCGATGGACCATGTACACGCCGAAATTGAACAACAGCAGGGTCAGCGGCACCGTCAGCCACTCCAGCGGACTGACCTGCTGAACGCGCCCCCAGAACGCACCGATGGCCAGCACGCCGAACAACAGCACGAAGGCGCCGTGCAGCCACGGGTTGTACAGCGGATGAATGGCCGCGCGGTAGCGGCTGCGGAAAATCTCGGTGGTCTGCCTCACTGCATCACCTGCGGGGATTGTTGTTATACCCGGCAGATTAGCCGATCCGACCGTTTGTGCAGGCCGGACCTCGGTGTCACATGCGCCATGCTCCGGTACGAAGCCGCCGCTTCAGCTTAAAGGGTTCCAGCGTTGCGACCAGTCGTCATCGGTGCGGATCACTTCGCGCAGTAGATAGAAGGCTCGTTGCAGCGTCGCCGAATCGCGATCGCGTGAGTAGACAAGGTAGGTCGGGTAGCCGAATTCCGGGGCTTTGGTCACTGCTTCCAGGGCGCCGCTTTCCAGATACGTGCGCACCACGCGGGTGCGGAAGTAGCCGCTGCCGCCGTGTTCAAGAATGTATTGAAGAGCCAGCGGGCCGAGGTTGAAACTCAGCGCCGCTTTGGCTTTTTCCGGCAGGGCGGCGTCATGCTGGCGGCGGAAGTCTGGACCCCAGTCGATGTACACGTAGGGATCGGGGCGATCGGGCGCGCGCACCAGAATCAGTTTTTCTTCCAGCACTTGCTCGACCTGCAATCCCGGCCAGTATTCCGGCTGATAGACCAATGCAGCGTCGAGCACACCGAGTTCCAGTTGCCGCAGCAGGTTTTCGCCGTCACGGATTTCCATGCGCAGGGCATGCCCGGGAATCTTCTCGCGCAACTCCGCCGCCCAACTGAGCATCAACGGGTTGCACAGACTGACTTCGCCGCCGATGTGCAGCACATTGTGATAGCCCTCGGGCAGCGGCAGATCGCGGCGCGCCGCCTCCCAGGTTTGCACCAGCTGATTGGCGTAGACCACAAAGGCTTCGCCATTGGGCGTCAGTTTCGCCCCGGCGCGATTGCGCACGAACAGTGTGCTGCCCAACTGGCTTTCGAGTTTCTGCACCCGGGCGGTGATCGCCGTTTGCGTGACGAACAACTTCTGCGCGGCCGCGGCGAGGCTGCCGTGGCGGACGATTTCCAGGAAGGTGCGAGCGAGATCGATGTCCATGGGCGGGCCGGTGTTTGAGGTGGCGGGCATTGTAAAGGCAAAAGCCCCTCATCGGATCGCCGCCCGCCTAACCCTCTCCCAGAGGGAGAGGGGACTGACCGAGGTGTCTGGCGTCATACATCGACCTGAAAGACCGAGTCGATTATGGATTCAGTAGAGATCGTTCATGTCGGCGAACCTCTACAGCATCCCCCAATCAGTTCCCTCTCCCTTGGGAGAGGGCTAGGGTGAGGGGCAATGCAGTCACCGCCAAAATCAACTGGCCAACTCGGTCAAATGCACCCGCGCCCATTCCTCGATCAACCGCGCCGGTGTGCCACACACCTTGCGCTTATAGACAAAGTTGCGGCACTTCTCGGCAAACTGATTGCGGTTGTAGAGCATGTCTTCCTGCATTTCCTGCAACTCGGCTTCGCGGCATTGACGGATCAACACCTGATCAACCCGCGCCTTGCGCTCACGCACCGCCGCATAGGTCGGATCGCTCAACACGCCGTTGGCCCGTTGCAGCAACCACAGGGCAAACTCATCCGGGCAGCGCGGGCCAACTTCCTGGACCATACCGAGTTGCCACGCCTGCACCGCGCTTACCGGCAGACAGGCCTGGGTCAATTGCTCGGCCATCGCCGGGCCGACGGCGCGGGGCAGGCTATAAGTCCAGTATTCGGAGCCGTACAAACCCATGCTTTTGTAATGCGGATTGAGCACGATATCGGCGCGAGCAAACACAATGTCGGCCGCCAGCGCGAGCATCACGCCACCGGCGCCGGCGTTGCCAGTAACGCCGCTGACTACCAATTGCCGGGCGGTCAGCAGTTCTGCGCAGACGTCATCGATCGCCTGAATATTCGCCCAGGCTTCGGCACCGGGATCCTGCGCAGCCTGAATCACATTCAAATGCACGCCGTTGGAAAAGCTGCCGCGCCCGCCCTTGATCAGCAGCACCTGCGTATCACGGGATTTGACCCAGCGCAGCGCGGCGACCATGCGCTGGCATTGCTCGGTGCTCATGGCGCCGTTGTAGAACTCGAAGGTCAGTTCGCCGACGATCCCGGATTCGCGATAACGCAGCGGTTGATAGGCTTCGTCACTGAACGGCTGCGTAGCGATCGACCAGTCCAACACCGGCACGTCGGCCAATTGTTCGGCCAACAGGTGCCGCGCCGGTTGCTTGAAGGTTTCTTCGCCAGGTTGCGGTTTACGGCGCAGCGAACCAATCCACAAACTTTGATCACCGGCCGCGACCAGCACCGCATCGTCATGCACCGCAAGAATTTCGCCGGGCGTGCCGCTGCGCGAATCGAGGTGCGCGTCGTATACGTAATACTGACCGCCGGCCAGGCTCGCCAGCACGCCGGGCTGGCCGTCGGCGGCATCGATGCAGCGTTTGATGAAGCGTGCGCAGTCGTGCCAGCTGAAGCTGCGGTCGACCTGTTTCATGTTCGGCTGCAAGCGCCCGCGCACTTTCGCATCGGCATAGTCCAGGGCAACCGGCTCAAAACCTTCAGTGAATTTCTCCACCACTTCGCGAATGCAACGAATTGCCGCGTCACTGACCCGGCCGTTGTACAGCTCGGATTTACGCAGGCCCGCTGGCAGGTTGAATTCGCAGGTGGCCCACACTGGGCCGGCGTCCATTTCCTCGACGGCTTGCAGCGCGGTGACGCCCCAGCTCGGTAGCTCGTTGGTAATCGCCCAGTCGAGGGCACTGGCGCCCCGATCACCGACGATGCCGGGATGAATGATCACCACCGGACGCTGGGCATTGCTCCACAGCGCCTGCGGCACGCGATCCTTGAGGAACGGGCAGATCACCAGATCCGCGCCGCTGTGTTCGATCTGTTCGCACACGGCTTGTTCATCGGTAAACAACACGACGCTGGGTGAGTGCCCGGCCTCGCGCAGTTCCAGCCAGGCGCGTTGGGTCAGGCCGTTGAAAGCCGACGACAGCAGAATGATGTTGAGTGGTCGCATGATTGCTCTTCCTTGAGTGGAGTCAGCCGCGGGCTCTCGGTGAGCCGTCCCTGGCCTTCGATGGAGCCGCGAGATTAATCAGTGACTGCTCACGCGCCAGTGACCGAGGTCAACGTTGTGTCAGCCAATGTTTCTGCGGCGACGAAGCGGCTTATGCTCAATGGTTTGCTTGTGCTGATTTTTTATTACTTCAAATGTCTTCGAGGCTATTGCACAGTCGCGCCTGATCAGAGCCGGACGATCCCGGCAGAACGGTGGTTTTTCGCAGCGGGTGGGACCCGTTTCAGGGAGCAAGGCATGGGTGGGTACAACCCGCATTACCAAATCATCGGGCAGATGTTCCAAAAGGACTATCGCTGGCTGTGCGCCGCTGTTGGCCGCACGCTGGGTTGCCCGCACAGTGCGCAGGACATTGCATCGGAAACCTTTTTGCGGGTATTGGCACTGCCGGACCCGGCGGCCATTCGCGAACCACGGGCACTGCTCACCACCATCGCCCGGCGGCTGGTGTACGAAGGCTGGCGCCGTCAGGACCTTGAACGCGCTTATCTGGACAGTCTGGCGCTGGCGCCCGAGCCGGTGCATCCGTCCCCGGAGGAACGCGCACTGGTGATCGAAGCGCTGCTGGCGGTCGATCGCCTGCTCAATGGGCTGTCGGCCAAGGCCAAAGCGGCGTTTCTCTACCATCAGCTCGACGGTTTGACCTACAGCGAGATCGGCGAGCGCCTCGGCGTGTCCACCAGCCGCGTGCAGCAATACATGGTCGAAGCGTTCAAGCGCTGCTATCAGGCGATGCAGGCATGAGGCCGGACGAGGCGGTGATCGACGAGGCAGCGCAATGGCTGGCGTTGTTGCAGTCGGGCGAGGCGGGCATGGCTGAGCGGGCAGCGTTTGAGGCCTGGCGGCTTGCCGATCCACGGCATCAGCAGATCATTGACCAGATGGGCGGCGGCCTCAATCTGCTGCGCAACCCGACCTTGCGCAGCGTACCGCGCAGCAGTTTGCTGCACAGTCTCAATGCGCCGTCGAGTCGTCGACGCTTTATCAGCGGCAGTTTGAGTGTGCTCGGTGTTGCGCTGTTGGCCGGGTTGCTCGGACGACGTTACGGCTGGCTGCCGGAGGCGGGGGAATTGTCGACCGGGACCGGCGAGCGACGTGACTTCACCCTGGCGGACGGCAGTGCGCTGACCCTCAATGCGCGCAGTCGTGTGGTGCCGTTGTTCGATGGTCAGCAACGCTTGCTCGCGTTGCGCAGTGGCGAGTTGCTGGTCGATGTGGCAAAAGAGCCGGCGCGGCCCTTTGTGGTCGAGACCGAGCACGGTCGCATGCGTGCACTGGGGACGAAGTTTCTCGTGCAGTACAGCGAGGAGGCGACGCGATTGGTGATGCTTCACTCACAGGTTGAAGTGGTCACCGCAGGTGGCGCACGGCAAGTGGTGGCGGCTGGCGAAAGTCTGCTGTTCAACGCTGCCGGAGTGCTGTCGCTGGAGCGCAGCAGCGGCCAGGAAAGTGCCTGGGTGCAGGGGCGCCTGGAAGTCCGCGACCGACCTCTGCGCGAGGTTATCGACAACTTGCGCCGCTATCGTCGCGGCATTTTGCATCTGAGCCCGAAAGTCGCCGACCTGCGCCTCAGTGGCCTCTATCCGCTCGACGACAGTGATCGCACCCTGCAACTGCTGGAACGCTCGCTGCCGATCCGCGTGACCTGGCATAACCCGTACTGGGTCAGCGTTGACGCGCGGTTATAAACCCATAACTTCTTGGCCTAATCGCCGCCCTATAAAAAGCGCTGGCCCGCTGCTCATTCCCTGCAGATGCCTTCAACAGGGAAACCCTCGATGCTCTCAATCAAACAACAATTACCTCGATTGACCCTCGCTGCTGCATTGGCAATGGGCCTCAGTCCATTGGCGGCGGTGGCTCAGCAACCTGCTGCAGCGATGTTTACCTTCGACATCGCTAGCGGGCCGCTCGACGAAGTGTTGCTGGACATCTCGCGGCAGAGCGGTGTGCCGATTTCCTTTAGTCAGGCACTGGTGCAGGGCAAACGCAGCGCGGCGGTGCGCGGGGCTTTGGGGGGGCGTCAGGCAGTAGAAAAAGCTTTGCTCGGCACTGGTCTGCAAGTCGAGCAAAGCGCTCAGGGCCTGACCGTTCGCGAAGCCGATGCGCCGGCGAATTTCACTGCCGTGGCACCGGTCACCAGCGCCGATTACCGCATGGAAAAAGTCACCGTGACCGGTTCCCGCATTGCCCGTGCGCAGAGTGATGGCGCCACGCCGGTCAACGTCATCACCCACGAAGAAATGGAAGCGCGCGGCTATAAAAACGTCTACGACGCCCTGGCGACGCAAACGCAAAACACCGGGATGACCCAGGGCGAAGATTACGGCAATACCTGGCAACCAGCGGCCAGCGCACTCAACCTGCGCGGCCTCGGCCCGAACCATACGCTGGTGCTGATCAATGGCCGTCGCGTCGCCGACTACCCGACGCCGTACGACGGCAAGGTCAATTTCACCAACCTGGCGAACATTCCGTCAGCGGTCATCGAGCGCATCGAAATCCTCAGCAGCGGCGCCTCGGCGATTTACGGGTCGGATGCGATCGCCGGGGTGGTCAACATCATCCTCAAGGACAAGATCAACGGCGTCGACGTCAACCTCAAGGGCGGCACCAGCGAACGCGGCGGTGGCGACAATCAACGCTTGCAGATCAGTGGTGGCGGCAGTTGGGGGGATTTCGACGGCTTGTTCGGTCTGGAACTGACCCACCGCGATCCCATCTGGGCCGATGATCGTGGCTTTATGCAAAACGGCCCGCTGGCGGATGTCGGTTACCGCCGCGACCTGAGCAACAGTCGATATCTGGGACCGGGTTGCGGCGCTTATCAGGGCACCTTCGACAACAAGCTGTTCAACAGTGGCGGGCGCTGCCGCACCGACCAGATGTACAACGATTACTGGACCGTGCAGACCCAGAAGGAAAACTACGACGGCTACACCCGTGGCACCTGGCATTTCAGCGACAGCGGCCAGGTCTTCGCCGATTTGATGTACGGCCTCGACCACATCCAGAACAACACGCGCGGGCCGACCTTCACCTCGCCGGACTTCATCAATCAGAACAGCGGCAATCTTGAACGCTGGTATCGCCGTTTCGGTGAGGAAGAAATCGGCGGGCGCACCAGCAACAACAGCAAGTGGCGTGACACCTCGTGGACCGGCACCCTCGGTCTCTCGGACAAGATCGCCGACACCGGCTGGAGTTACGATCTGGCGGCCAATCGCTCGGAGTATCGCAGCGTCAGAACCACCCGCTACACGCCGCTGTCATCGATTCAGGATTTCTACCTCGGTCCGCAGTTGGGTGTGAGCGGTGGTTATCCGGTGTTCGCCCCGGACGCCTCACGGCTCGACCGGCCACTGACGTCGCAGGAGTGGCAGCAGTTTCGCGGCAACCTGACCCAGAGCAGCAAGTCGGTGTCGACCAGTTACAACGCCTCGGTCAATGGTGATCTGTTCGATCTGCCAGCCGGCCCCGTGGGCTTCGCCGGGGTGCTGGAGGCGGGCAAGCAGGAATACCGCGTCGATCCGGATGACGGCCTCAACGACGGCACCTTTTACGGCGTAAGCCCACAGCAAAGCTCCGGTGGCTCGCGCAAGCGTTATGCGGCCGGGGGCGAGTTCAGTATTCCGCTGACTGACACGATTCTGGCGACCGCCGCCGGACGCTGGGACCAATACAAGTTCAGCGGCCGCACCGAGCAGCAGAAAACCTACAACCTGGGGCTTGAGTGGCGCCCGGTGACCAGCCTGTTGCTGCGCGGCAGTTACGGCACCAGTTTCCGTGCGCCGGACCTGAACTACATCTATCAGTCCGACAGCAACGGCTACTACCCGGCGCAGATCGATTATTACGGCTGCAGCCAAGGCGTGGAGGGTGCCTGTGAACGCGGGCGCGTTGACTACACCCAGAGCGGCACGGCGAACCTCGAGTCGGAACGCGGCAAATCGTGGACCTACGGATTTGTCTGGTCGCCGTCGCGCAATTTCGATTTCTCCACCGATTTCTGGCGTGTCGAGATCGACGACTTGCTGACCACCGTTGATGAAAACCGCTTGCTGCAACAGGAAAACGAATGCCGCAACGGCACGCAGGACATCAACTCGGCCAATTGCCAATCGACCCTGGCGCGCATCGATCGCAACGCAGGTAATGCGGCGGTCGATCCGAACCAGTTGAATCGCGTGCGGGTCAACGCGATCAACGCCGCCAGCGAGCGCGTCAGTGGTCTGGATTTCAAGAGCAATATCCGCTGGGGCGCCGGGCAATACGGCGCGTTCAGTTCGGCGCTGGGCTACACCCTGGTGCTTTCGCATTACTACAAGGAATCGGAAGAGGCACCCACGCAAGACTGGCGCACCTCACGCACCAATTACGACTGGCGCAGCAAGGTCAACGCGAGCCTGACCTGGGATTACCAGAAAGCCACGGCGACGCTGATGGGCATTCGTTACGGTTCGGTCACCAACGGCGCGGGGGACGGGCGCCTGTCACCGTGGACAGTGTTCAACGCCAGTGCGCGTTACAAGCTCAATGACCGGGCGAGTGTCGGGCTGACCGTGAACAACGTGCTCAATCAGGTTAAACACGATGACTCGGCGGGGTGGCCGTATTACCCAACCGGCAACTATGACCCGTACGGGCGGCAGTGGTGGCTGGATGTGAGTTATCACTTCGGCGGCTAAAGCCAGGATTTCTTGCGTTGACGTCCTACGGAAAATGGAAGGCTTTGCGTCGATCAAGGGATATTTCCGACGACTTTTTCAGGTTGGTTGTCGGAAGCGCGATCTATAGCATCGGACCTGACATTGAAGTCGCTGAGCGGCTTGAACGCTCAGGCTCCCAGATAAAGGATCGATTATGCGTACCCCCCACATTGAGCATGAAACCTCTGTTTATTCCCTGCGCAATTTCTGGATCGATGATCGCGCCAGATGCCCCATGGAGGATGTCGCGATGCCCACAGCAAAAGTGCCCCGGCTGACGGGGCTGAAGAAGGTCGCGGGCAAACCTGTCGATCTGCTCGTGAACGGCCAGAACATCGGTGACGATGCCCTGCTGATCATCCGTCTGACCGACGAAGGCTTTGAGCTGAGCGATGTCGTCAACATGCTTGCAACTTCCGAGCTGTACCTGCGCGAAGACCTGGTCAAACGCATCACCGGCAAATCTGTCAGAACCGTGCGCCGGCTCATGAAGGAAGGCAAACCGGTACGGCTTGACCCGCAGCAGAGTGTCGTCGCCTACCAATATGCGCGGGTGCTGGAGATGGCCACTCGGGCGTTCGCCGGGCAATCGCGGGCGGAGGTATGGCTGCAGAAACCAAGCCCTTATCTGAGCGGCCGCGTGCCGTTGGAATTTATCCGACATCCACTGGGTTTCCAGATGGTGGAACAATACTTGTGGCAGATCATGTCCGGGGTTTATCCATGAATCCCTTGCCTTGGGACGAGCACTGGTATGCGTGGCGGCTGGACCCCGAGGCCTACGGGACTACGTGGGACAGCGGGATAGGTTCAGAACTGAATGGAGGTCGATGGAATGCGCCTGGCCGGCGAGTCGTCTACGCATCTGTCGACCCGTCCTCGGCCATTTTGGAGGTGGCAGCCAATAACAGTTTTGATGCGCTCGACAGCGAGCCGTATGTACTGACGTGCTTTGAAGTCATCAGCGATGCCAAGGTCAGAATCGTGCAGCCGGAAGAGGTACCCAATCCGTACTGGTTGAGTCCCGCACGACCTTCACCCAATCAGCAGTTGTTTGCCGATGCGCTACTGGCTGAACATCCGTTTGTGCTGATCCCCTCGGCGGCAACCCGGCATTCGTGGAATCTGCTGGTGAGCTGCGAGCTGGCCGAGGGGCAGTTTCAGATGGTCTCTCAAGAAAGGTTTGGCCTTGATACCCGCTTGCTGAAGGAGATGGCATTGGCCTGATGCGCAGTCATGGCATTTTTTGCATAACCTCAGCACCCAACAATCTAAATCACCCTCTATAAATCCTTATTCGTCATCGCACATCCCTGCATAAACCAAAACGCAGGGATGGCTGTTCATGATTCAGTTTTCACCCGTCAAATCTCCTTTGAGCCTGGCCTTGCTGCTGGCAATCAACACGCTGCCGGCCATTGCCGCCGACAGCACGGCAACTGAACCGACCACCCAATTGCAGCGCGTAGAAGTCACGGGTACGGCAATCCGCCGGGTCGATGCAGAAACGGCGGTGCCGGTCACCATCCTGCGCGTCGAAGAGTTGCGCGAGCAGGGTGTTTCCACCACCGAGGAGCTGGTCAGTCGCATTTCCGCCAACCAGTCTTCGGTCGGCTCCGGGCGTTCGGTGGGATCGAGCAGTGGCGGCGCGTCTTATGCGGATCTGCGGGGCATCGGTCCGAACAAGACGCTGGTACTGCTCAACGGACGGCGTCTGAGCAATAACGCCACGAATGCGATCAACGGCTCGGGTGTCGACCTCAACACCATTCCGTTCGCCGCCATTGACCGTGTGGAAGTGCTGCGTGATGGCGCCTCGGCGTTGTATGGCACCGATGCGATTGGCGGGGTGATCAACTTCATCACCAAGACCAGTCTCACCGAAGGGCAGATCAGCACCAACTACGACACACCGACGCATTCGGGTGGCGGTGAAAGCCGTAACTTCAGCGGCAGTTGGGGTTTCGGTGATTTGCAGGATGATCGCTTCAACGTGTTCGGCGTGGTCAGCTACGACAAGCAGCAACGCCTGGCCGCTGAAGATCGCGGCTACACCTACAACTACCAGCCGAACCGTGGACTTGATTACACCTCCGGCACCGCCTCGCCGGCCAACTGGAGTCAGGGCAGCAATGCCACCAACCCTTTGGCCGGTTCCGGCTGCAACGCGCCGGGATTGCTGGCGCGTAACGGTATCTGCCGGCAGAGCTTGTGGAATTATCTGGATCTGGTGCCGGAAACGGAGAAGACTTCGGCCTTCGCCAAAGCCACCGGCAAGCTGTCGGACGATCACAATGTCAGCCTCGAATACTTCTGGGCGCGTAACGAAAACCGCACACAGATCGGCCCTGGCACGTTGATGGGCAATCAGGTCAACCCCGGTACGACGTTCTATCCGGGCAACGGCATCACCCCCGGGCCGAATGGTTTTGCCCTCGATCCGACGCAACCGGTCGACGTGAACTGGCGCGAAACTGCCGTCGGCGCGCGCCAACATGAGGACGACAACACCAGTCAGCGCTTGCTGCTGAGTTTCGACGGCACGCTGGTCGGCTGGGATTACAACCTCGGTGCCTCGTACAACCAGAACAAAGTGGTCAACAGCATTCAGGACGGTTACGTCAACGACCGCGCCGTCAGCGCCGGTATTGCCAACGGCGTGATCAACCCGTTCGGCCCGCAGACGGCTGCCGGTTCGGCGCTGTTGGCGGCCAACGCGGTGGACGGCGATTACGCCACGGCGGTCGGGCGGGTGAAGGCCATCGACGGGCGCATCAGTCGTGAAATCGGCGACTGGTTCGGTGCCGGCCCTTCGGCATTGGCGCTCGGCGGCGAGTATCGCAAGGAAGATTTTCATCAGGATTTCGCGCAGTTTGCCGGCGATGTGCAAAGCCTCGGTGTCGATCCCAACGGTAGCGTCGCCGGGGATCGCAGCGTCTCGGCCGAATACGCCGAGGTCAACGTGCCAGTGCTCGACAGCCTCGAACTGTCCGCTGCCGTACGCCATGACAAGTACAGCGATTTCGGCAGCACTACCAATCCGAAATACTCGTTCCGCTTCCAGCCGTTCAAGGAACTGGTGGTGCGCGGTGCCTACAGCGAAGGGTTCCGCGCGCCGTCGTTGTATGAGTTGTACAACCCGACCTTCACCAGTTTCACCAACGCCAACTACAACGATCCGCGCTTGTGCGCTGGCGGCAATCCGAGCAATGGCGGCATCGCCAACCGCGATTGCGCGCAGCAGTTCAATCGCATCAGCGGCGGCAATACTGACCTCAGCCCGGAAACCGCACGCAACGTCACCCTTGGCTTTGTCTATCAGCCGTTCGAACGCCTGAGCGCCGGGCTGGATTTCTGGTGGATTGACATTGCCAACCAGATTGCCGAATTCCCGGAATCGGCGGTGTTCGACAATCCTGAGCTGTACCCGGATCGCCTGGTCCGCAAGCCGGATGGCTCCATCGATCACATCGTCACTGGCCTTGCCAACCTCGGCAAGATCAAGACCAACGGCGTCGACGTCAGCTTCGATTACCGTCTGCCGAGCACCCCGTACGGCAACTTTGGCGTCAGCCTGCAAGGCACTTACGTCACCCGTTATGACTATCAGCAACAGCTCAAGGGCGACTACATCGACAAACTGGGCGATTTCCGTGGCGGTGACTTTGCTTCGGCGGGCGCCGTGGCGCGCTGGCGGCACAGTCTGACCGGTAGCTGGAACTACGGGCCGTTTGGCGCCGCGCTGACCAACCGCTACACCAGCGGTTACCACGACTCCGATCGCGACACTCACGATTACGTGGGTTCGTACAACGTCTGGGATCTCGCCGGCACCTACACCTGGCGCAAGACCCTGAGCGTGACCCTCGGCGCGAAAAACCTGTTTGACCGCGAACCACCGTTCAGCAACCAGACCTACACATTCCAGAGCGGCTACGACCCGAAATATGGCGATCCGTTTGGCCGGACGCTGTACACGCGGGTCAGTTACAAGTTCTGAGAATGATCAGAGGTGGCGGGTTTTAGTCACCTATTGATCTAAAGCCTGCCCTATAAAAATCGCCGGCCTGTTGCACATCACAGGTAGGCAGGATGTGTGTTGACTGCACTGGCCCCATCGCTGGCAAGCCAGCTCCCACATGGAATTTGTGAACACCACAGACTCTGTGGGAGCTGGCTTGCCAGCGATGAGGCCATCAGCAGCACCGTGTAAAAGGATCTGCCGATGCTCTCCAGGGTCATGTTATTCAGCGCTTTTGCGCTTTTAACCCCGCTCAGTTTGGCCGCCCCGCAACCGGCATTAACGGTTTACGGTGAAGCGCCCAAATACGCTCCCGACTTCCAGCACCTGGCCTACGTCAACCCCGATGCACCGAAGGGCGGCAGCCTGCGTCGTTCTTCGCTGGAAAGCGGCCCGTTCGATCACCTGATTCCCTATACCGACAAAGGCACTGGCGTGGCCGACATTGATGGCTGGCTCTACGCACCGCTGGCCTATCGCAGCAAGGACGAACCCTACAGCGTCTACGGCCTGGTGGCGCAGCAGATGGAGCTGGATCCGGATCGCCGCTGGATACGCTTCTACCTGAACCCGAAGGCGCGTTTCGACGACGGCACAGCGATCACCGCCGAAGACGTGCGTTACACCTTCGAGCTGTTCACCACTCAGGGCAGCCTCAAATACCGCCAGCAGTTTCGCGATGTCGCCGAGGTCGTCGTGGAGTCGCCGACGCAAGTGCGCTTCCTCTTCAAAAACAACGACAGCCGCACCTTGCCGCTGGATCTGGCGACACTGCCGGTGCTGCCCGAACATTGGTGGCGGACCCGCGATTTCGCCGAGGGTGGTGGTTTCGAGATCCCGCCCGGCAGCGGTCCGTATCGCATCAGCGCGGTGGATGCCGGGCGCAGTGTGAAATTCCAGCGGGTGCAGGACTGGTGGGCGAAGGATCTGCCGATCACTCGCGGCCTCTATAACTTCGATCAACTGAGCGTGGAGTTCTTCGCCGACACCGACGTGTCACGGCAGGTGCTCAAGGCCGGCGGCTTTGATTACAACCGCGAATTCTCCGCCACCAGTTTCACCATCGGTTACGCGGGAGCCGCACTGGAGCAAGGCAAATTGCTCCGTGAGCATCTTGCACCCGGTGCTGCGCAAGGCGCGCAGGGCTTTGTCTTCAATCTGCAGAAACCAGTTTTTCAGGACCGCCGCGTGCGTCAAGCGATCGCCATGCTCTGGGATTTCGAATGGAGCAATCGGCAAATGATGCGCAGCATGTACCTGCGTCAGCGCAGCTATTTTTCACACAGCGCGCTGGCGGCTACCGCGTTACCGGATGCTGAAGAGCTGAAGATTCTTGAGCCGTTGCGCGGGCAAATTCCCGAGGAAGTGTTCACCAGGGTGTTTGAGCCACCGAAAACCGACGGTAGTGGCAACATCCGCGCCGAACAATTGCAGGCACTGAAACTGCTCGAAGCCGCCGGCTGGAATCCTCGCGGCGATCAGTTGGTGAACGCCAATGGCGAGCCGCTGCACTTCACTTTTCTCAACGGCCAGAAAGGTTTCGAACGACTGTTATTGCCGTTCAAACGCAACCTGGCGCAAATCGGCATCGGCTTCGATATTCGCCAGGTCGACACCGCGCAATACACCAACCGCGTACGCAATCGCGATTACGACATGATCGTCGCCGGTTACCCGGTGAGTCAGGCGCCGGGGCGCGAGATGTTCAATTACTTCGGCTCTGACGGCGCCGCTGATCCCGGCTCGAACAATTACATGGTGTTGCGCGATCCGGCCGTCGATGCGCTGCTCGAAGGGCTGGTGCAGGCCGACAACCGCGAGAGTCTGTTGCGCCATGCGCATGCTCTGGATCGGGTGTTGCAGTGGGGTTATTACTGGGTGCCCAACTATTACCCGCCGGGAATTTCCACGGTGTGGTGGAACCGTTTCGGCCGACCAGTGATTGCGCCGCTGTACGACGCCGGTCTCGACACCTGGTGGGAAATCAGCCCGACTGCACTGACATCAGCCCAGACGCACAAGGAGTACAGCCATGTGGGGTTATAGCCTGCGGCGTCTGCTGCTGATCGTGCCGACCTTGTTCGCGATCCTGCTGGTCAATTTCGTTATCGTGCAAGCCGCGCCCGGTGGCCCGGTGGAGCAGGCCATTGCGCGCTTGCAGGGCATTGGCGTCGGCGCGGCGGTGGGTTCCAGCCATGTCGAAACGGTCGGCGGCGAATCCCGCGCGACCCGTGGGCTGGACCCGAAACTGCTGGCCGATATCGAGCGTCAGTACGGCTTCGATAAACCGGCCAGCGAGCGCTTGTGGCTGATGCTCAAGAGCTATGCGCGACTGGACTTCGGCCAGAGTTTTTTTCGCGGTGCCAGCGTCACGGAACTGATCTGGCAGAAGCTGCCGGTGACCTTGTCGCTGGGCCTGTGGGCGACGTTGATCACCTATCTGGTGTCGATTCCGCTGGGCATTCGCAAAGCCGTGCACAACGGCTCGGCGTTCGATGTCTGGAGCAGCGTGGCGATCATCATCGGTTATGCATTGCCAGGATTTCTCTTCGCGCTGCTGCTGATCGTGGTGTTCGCCGGCGGCACCGCACTGGACTGGTTTCCGGTGCGCGGACTGGTCTCGGACAACTTTGCCGAGCTGTCGCCATGGGGCAAGGTGGCCGACTATTTCTGGCACTTGGTGTTGCCGGTGATTGCCTTGGTCATCGGCGGCTTCGCCACGTTGACCATTCTGACCAAGAACAGCTTTCTCAATGAGATCTCACGACTTTACGTGGTGACTGCGCGTGCCAAGGGACTGAGTGAAAAACAGGTGTTGTACGGGCACGTGTTTCGCAATGCGATGCTGCTGGTCGTTGCCGGTTTGCCGCAAGCATTGGTGACGGTGTTCTTCGGCGGCTCGCTGTTGATCGAAGTGATCTTTTCCCTCGATGGCCTTGGCCGCCTCAGTTACGAAGCGGCGGTCGCGCGCGATTATCCGGTGGTGTTCGGTTCGCTGTTCATCTTCACCCTGTTCGGCCTGCTGATAAAACTGCTCGGCGACCTCTGCTACACACTGGTCGATCCGCGCATCGACTTCACCGCGAGGGCTGCCTGATGCTGACATTATCTCCAATCGGCCAGCGCCGCTGGGCGCGCTTCAAGGCACATCGGCGCGGCTGGTGGTCGTTGTGGCTGTTTCTCGTGTTGTTCGGCGTGAGCCTTGGCGGTGAGCTGGTGGCCAATGACAAACCGCTGCTGGTGACGTATCAGGGCGACTGGTATTTCCCGGCGTTCAAGCGCTACACCGAGCAGGACTTCGGCGGCGAGTTGCCGTTTCAACCGGACTATCGCAGCGCGCAGGTACGGCAATTGATCGAGGAGCAGGGCGGGCGAATGTGGTTTGCGCCGATTCCGTTCGCGTTCGACACGGCCAATTACGACCTCACGGAGCCTGCGCCGAGTCCGCCCAGTGGCGACAACTGGCTGGGTACCGATGATCAGGCGCGCGACGTGCTGGCGCGGGTGATTTTCGGCACGCGTATATCGCTGCTGTTTGCCTTGGCGCTGACGGCGGCGAGTGCGCTGATCGGTATCGCCGCCGGGGCGTTGCAGGGTTACTACGGCGGTTGGGTCGACCTGATCGGTCAGCGCGTGCTGGAGGTGTGGTCGGGGCTGCCGGTGTTGTACTTGTTGATCATTCTGTCTGGGTTTGTCGAGCCGAATTTCTGGTGGTTGCTGGGGATCATGGCGCTGTTTTCCTGGTTGAGCCTGGTCGATGTGGTGCGGGCCGAGTTCCTGCGCAGCCGCGGTCTGGAGTACGTGAAAGCCGCGCGTGCGCTGGGGGTGGGCGATGCGCAGGTGATCGTTCGGCACATCCTGCCCAATGCCATGAGCGCAACGCTGACTTATCTGCCGTTCATTCTCACCGGGGCGATCGCAACCTTGTCGGCACTGGATTTTCTCGGTTTCGGCATGCCGGCCGGCAGCGCTTCGCTGGGTGAGTTGATCGGCCAGGGCAAGAGCAATCTGCAAGCACCGTGGCTGGGTTTGACCGCGTTCTTTGCGCTGGCATTGATCCTCTCGCTGTTGGTATTCATCGGCGAAGCCTGCCGCGATGCGTTTGATCCGAGGACTTGAGATGCCTGAACATCTGATCGAAATACGCGACCTGCGCGTCGCCTTCAATGGCCAGTCTGTGGTGCACGGCATCGACCTCGATATTCGCCCCGGCGAGTGCCTGGCGCTGGTCGGGGAATCCGGCTCCGGCAAATCGGTGACGGCGCACAGCATTCTGCAACTGCTTGACCCGGCCATCACGCGGATCGACGGCAGCATCCGCTATGACGGCACGGAACTGCTGGGTGTGCATGAGCGCTACTTGCGGCAATTGCGTGGCAACCGCATCGCGATGATTTTTCAGGAGCCGATGAGCTCACTGAACCCTTTGCACACGATTGAGCGGCAACTGGGCGAAAGCCTTGCGCTGCACAAGGGGCTGGCGGGTGCGGCTGCGCGGTTGCGGATTTTGCAGTTGCTCGAACTGGTCGGTATTCAACGCCCGCGCGAGCGGCTCAAGGCTTATCCGCATCAGCTGTCGGGCGGCCAGCGGCAACGGGTGATGATTGCCATGGCGCTGGCCTGCGAGCCGCAATTGCTGATCGCCGACGAGCCGACCACGGCGCTGGACGTGACCGTGCAGCGCAAGATTCTGCTGCTGCTCAAAGAGCTGCAGGAACGGTTGGGTATGGCGCTGTTGATCATCAGTCATGATCTGAATCTGGTGCGCAATATCGCTCAGCGGGTGGCGGTCATGCGTGGCGGGGTGATTGTCGAACAGGCATCGTGTGAACAGTTGTTCAGCGCGCCGCAGCATCCTTACAGCATCGAATTGCTCAACGCTGAGCCGGGTGGCGAGGCGTTGTGTCGGGAACCTGCCGAGGATTTGCTGGAGGTGCGCGATCTCAATGTGCGCTTTCGTTTGGGTGGCGGATGGCTGCGCGCGAAGTCTTGGTTGCACGCGGTCAACGGCATTGACTTGAATCTTCAACGCGGCAAGACCTTGGGGATCGTCGGCGAATCCGGCTCCGGAAAATCGACATTGGGCCAGGCCATTCTGCGTTTGATCGACGCACAGGGCAGCATCCGCTTTCAGGGCGGGGCGCTGGAACACTTGAGTGGCAAGCAACTCAGGCCGCTGCGCAAACGCCTGCAAGTGGTCTTTCAGGATCCGTTCGGCAGTCTCAGTCCGCGCCTGTGCGTCGAGCAAATCATCGCCGAAGGTTTACAGGTGCACAGCGATCTGAATGCCGATGAGCGTGAAAGGGCTGTGATAGAGGTGCTGCGTGAGGTTGGCCTCGATCCGGCAACCCGCCATCGCTATCCCCACGAGTTTTCCGGTGGTCAGCGGCAACGCATCGCCATTGCCCGGGCACTGGTGCTCAAGCCGGATCTGATCTTGCTTGATGAACCGACCTCGGCCCTGGATCGCACGGTGCAAAAGCAGATCGTTGGGTTGTTGCGACGTTTGCAGGCGGAGCATGGTTTGACCTATCTGTTCATCAGCCACGATCTGGCGGTGGTGCGCGCGTTGGCCCATGACTTGATTGTGATGAAGGATGGCGAGGTGGTGGAGCGTGGCGAGACGAATGCGTTGTTTCATGCGGCGCAGCATCCGTATACCCGAGAGTTGCTGGCGGCATCGCGTACCGGCTGATCAACCGGTCTGCGATACGCTGGCGATTGTTTCAGAAGTAGCCAATATGGGGTTTTAAGCAGTTTTCAATAATTGCGTGAATCCTTTGATTTTCGAATGTGGAAGCTGATTTGGCCTTTTGCACCAAATGTTGCTTGAGTTCTTTTAGCCATTCTTTTTCGCCGCTATACTCAGGGCTATAATTTGTGAATGTATAACGTCGTGAAAACCCACCCAAGATCACATTTTGTTGCCGCGGATGTAACTTCAGTAATGTATTTGTAAAGTCCATGGCGTCGATTTTTCGTAGGATGTCGGCTGTAATAAGGGATGGATGCTCTACGCTACGCATGGAAATTCGATGGCTGAAATCTTCAGGGTCGTTGCGCATGTCTTGCAGTAAGGACTTTATAATAAGCGGGTAGCGGTCCTGTCTGGCTTTCTCATTGTAAAACAAAAAGGTTTTAAAGAAATGATTGAGCTCTGGAGGAGGTTGTTCGAAGGATGAAATTGAATAATTTCCGTTGAATTCTGCATAGTCTCTTCCTTGATAGTCCTCAGGATTTACGATAGGGAATTGCTTGCAGGTATAAAGATGATCCAGATATGAGTCGCCCTGTTCTATTACTTGGTCCAAAGGGACACGCAACAATTTCTTTGCAGACAACATCCGGCGTAAGGCAAACGATCGAAAGATTTCTGCGGGTTGAGTGAAGGCATGTCGCTTGTACTCTTCTTCGAATTGGGCGCGTGCTTCCTTGAATTCTGCATCGTTAAGTTCAAAGAGGTAAGTTAGCTTGTGAAGCGCGGGTTCTTCGCGATTGGTTGTGAAGTAGTGACTTTGTTTGATGGTTTCCTGGATTTTGTCGGCATCTATAATCCCGTGAATAACAATGTCGGCGAGCGTTTCATCAGAAAGAATCGGGTCTCTTAAGTCGATGCCGGGGTATAACGTTTCTATTTGACAAAAAGCTTTCTCCTGTTCGTTTTTTTCCCCATGCTTTTTGAAGAAGTCGTTCATCTGGCGTGGCCTGGACTGAACTATCAGAGGGGTCATTCGGCCGGACTTAACCTCGAAAGAATAAATAAATACCAGTTTTGCGAGAAAGATAACGCCTTCACTATTCTGAAACTGTTCTTCGGTTAACGTAACCAGTGGTCTTTCAATTTCTCGCAGGGCCTGTTGTAAAAATCTGAGGTTTTTGGAGCCCGACTGTTGAAATAGCATGGAGAAAACACCGGAGTTTTCAAGCATCAGATTTTTTATAGAGGCATCTTTAATCTGAGCGATAAATTTTTCGGTGGCGTCAATGATCGGGGGTTTAATGCTCAAGGTTTTTCCGATCAGCTTCTCTCGAGTTCGGCTGTAGTCTTCTTTATCCTTGATTTCGTCTTCATCGGCGATGATGATTACGGTTTTTTCACCATGCTCTACAAATTGATTTATGTACCCTAGTGCCTTGGTTATAGGGAGTTCACAACGCTCCAAGTCATCAAATATATAAATATTCTTGTGGAATTTCGATATGAAGTTTTTGGCCGTCAACTCGATGTTTATTTTTACGTATTTCAAGGCGGATTTAGCTATTCCGCCAATGATTCTACTGGTTTTTAATCCAAGTCCTGGAAAGGCCGAGGCTATGATGCGGTCATTTATTTCTTCTTCTGAAGTAACACCGTACAGGCTGATGTAAATGTATTTTCCTGAGGAGATCTCTTGTGCTCGACTGTCGAGAAAGCGATTAAGTCTGACAAGTTTTAAAAGGTTTATTATTTTCCTTGTTATTTTCGTTTTTCTCGACGGAGGATCACTGAGATGGTCTTCCAGAAAGCGCTGTATCATATGCGTTTTACCTGAACCCCAAGGGCCACTAATCAGGACTGCATAGCGCGGAGCTTTCAGCGAAATATAGTGTTTCAAGTAAGCGATGATATGTTTGTTGTTTGTTGCGTCGTTGCGGGAATCCATACTGAAGCGAAATCCATTTTGAATGTCGGTAATCAGTGATGTTAAAGGTTTTTCTCCTCGAAATCATGGCTATCTGCCATTTTCACTGCAATGCTCAAAGCTGACGGACGTTAAATGCAAACAGTTTTGACGCGTCATTTATTTGAATTCTGCTTGCACTGAATTAAGGGGAACGCGTCTACCGGAGCAACAGTCGTCGCCTCATTTTATTGCGCCAAAAACGCACGAATCCCGCCATCAGGCGGGATTCGCGGTGTATTCCGACAGGTCCCGCGATAGCGGGTCTGCGGTCTTACGACGGGAACAGCTCAGACAGTTTCATCGACAGCATCATGTCGCCCTCAACGCGCAGCTTGCCGCCCATGAAAGCCTGCATGCCGTCGGTTTCGCCGCTGACAATACCTTTCAGGGTTTCGCTGTCCAGCACCAGCGTGCAGTTGGCGTCCGGGTTTTCGCCTTCCTGGATGTCGCAAGTGCCGTCTTTGACGATCAGCGAGTACTGCTTGTCTTCGTCGGTGATGTTGAAACCGAAGACCAGATCCAGACCGGCAGCAGCGGCTGGGTTGAACTTGGCTTGCATTGCTTTTACGGCATCGGCTACGGAGGTCATGGTTCGATCCTTATGGGTTGATTACAGCAAGGTTCACAGTTAACCGGACTCAGCGGAAAGTGATGAGTTCCGGAGCCTTCAACAGTTGCAGGTGTGCGTGACTGTTGAAGGAGGCCAAAGCCACCTCGCGACCGCGGAACTTCAGCTGGTTGAGCGAGGTGTTGACGATTTGCCAGTTCAATTCAAAGGCCTGTTTTGCCGGCATTTGCGTAATGAGGTGGAGCAGGGCGGTGATGGTGCCGCCGGAGGTGAACACGGCGATTTTCTGATTTTTATCGGCCAGATCAAGAATCCGGTGCAGCCCGGCCTGAACGCGTTCGACGAAACCCAGCCAGCTTTCCAGGCCCGGTGTGTCGTAAGTGCCGGCCAGCCAGCGTTCGATGATCAGGGCGAAAATACGCTGGAATTCGCCACGGTTCTGCGCGGCGTTGCGCAGGATGTCGAGCGCTTCCGGCTCGTCCGCCAGCATGTCCGGGAGCAGGGCGCGAATGACCGCGTCGGCGTCGAATTCGTTGAATGCGGAATCGGTTTCCAGGGTCGGCACCGGCAGGCCTTTGACGGCCAGTTGTGCCAGTGCACTGGTGGCCGTGTGCTGCTGACGACGCAGGTCACCGGCGAGGCAGCGATCGAAGCTGATACCCAGTTCAGCGAGGTGCTGACCGAGGATTTCTGCCTGGCGCACACCGGTCGGCGACAGGACGTCGTAGTCGTCTGCACCAAAGGAGGCCTGGCCATGTCGAATCAAGTAGATGCTGCCCACGTCCGCGTCATCCCGGTACGTTGAAGGTTGTGGCGAGGTTATGAGGATGACGGGTAGCTGTCAATGAAAAAACATACGCTTGTTTGAAATGCCCGTTACAGGGGTGTTGCCAGAGGTTTCACGGCTGGCCGACAAGCCGGCGCATGGGTATGCTGGAGCCATCCCGCGTGTGCCTCACATCCGCGCATCGTTTAAGGAGTCTCTGTGGAGTTTTTCACCGAATACGCCAGTTTTCTGGCCAAGACCGTTACCCTGGTAGTCGCCATTCTGGTGGTGCTCGCCAGTTTTGCCGCAATGCGCAGCAAGGGCCGGCGCAAATCGGCCGGTCAGTTGCAGGTCAGCAAACTCAATGATTTCTACAAGGGCCTGCGTGAGCGCCTTGAGCAGACCTTGCTCGACAAGGATCAGCTCAAGGCTTTGCGCAAGGGTGAAGCCAAGTCCGAGAAAAGCGCGAAAAAGCAGAAGAAGCAGCCTGAAGCCAAATCCCGTGTATTCGTCCTCGATTTCGATGGCGACATCAAGGCGTCCGCTACTGAAAGCCTGCGCCATGAAATCACCGCACTGCTGACCCTCGCCACACCAAAAGACGAAGTGGTCCTGCGTCTGGAAAGCGGTGGCGGCATGGTCCACAGCTACGGTCTGGCGTCCTCGCAATTGGCGCGTATCCGTGAAGCCGGCGTGCCGTTGACCGTGTGCATCGACAAGGTCGCGGCCAGCGGCGGCTACATGATGGCGTGCATCGGCGAGAAGATCATCAGCGCGCCGTTCGCGATTCTCGGCTCGATCGGCGTGGTTGCACAGCTGCCCAACGTCAACCGCTTGCTGAAGAAGCACGACATCGATTTTGAAGTCCTCACCGCCGGTGAGTACAAGCGCACCCTGACCGTGTTTGGCGAAAACACCGAGAAGGGCCGCGAGAAGTTCCAGGAAGATCTGGACATCACCCATCAACTGTTCAAGAACTTCGTGGCGCGCTACCGTCCGCAACTGGCGATTGACGATGTCGCCACCGGTGAAATCTGGCTCGGCATCGCGGCGCTGGATAAGCAACTGGTCGATGAGCTGAAGACCAGTGATGAATACCTGGCCGACCGGGCGAAAAAGGCTGAGGTCTACCACCTGCACTACGCCGAGCGCAAAAGCCTGCAGGAACGAATCGGCATGGCCGCCAGCGGTTCGGTCGACCGGGTACTGCTGAGCTGGTGGAGTCGCCTGACCCAGCAGCGCTTCTGGTAAATCGAGCAGGCATAAAAAAACGCCGGTCACATGACCGGCGTTTTTTTGTCTGCGCTAAAGCTGAAGACTTAGCGGCGACGGAACAGCGGCAGCGGTTCGTCAGTGGCAGCCTGATAGGTCACCGAGAAGTCCTTGAGACCTTCCAGGGCTTCGTACGGGTCTTTGTCCGCACGCACGGCAAAGGCGTCGAAACCACAGCGGTGCATGTAGAACAGCTGATCGCGCAGCACGTCACCAATCGCCCGCAGTTCGCCTTTGAAACCGTAACGGTCACGCAGCAGACGGGCGTTGGAGTAGTTGCGACCGTCGGTGAACGCCGGGAAATTCAGAGCGATTACCTGAAACTCGGCGACGTCTTCACCGATTTCTTCGGCTTCTTCGTCGGCGTCCAGCCAGACACCCAGACCGCCGTCGCGGGCCTTGAGCATGCGGCTGTGTTCGCGCCACAGTTGCAATGGCACGATCAGGTCGTCGCAGTTGCTGATCTCGTCGATGTTGAAATCCTTGGGCAGCAAGTGCCAGGTTTCGTCGACGACCTCGTTGTTTTTAATGATTCGCTGCATAGACGCGTTCCTTGAAGAGGTCGATGCCAATACGCTGGTAGGTGTCGATGAAGCGCTCGTCTTCGGTACGTTGTTCAACGTACACGTCAATCAGCTTCGAGATCACGTCCGGCATGGCTTCCTGGGCGAAGGACGGGCCGAGGATCTTGCCCAGGCTCGCGTCACGGCTGGCGCTGCCGCCGAGGGACACCTGATAGAACTCTTCACCTTTCTTGTCTACCCCGAGGATGCCGATGTGGCCGACGTGGTGGTGACCACAGGCGTTCATGCAACCGGAGATGTTCAGGTCCAGCTCACCGATGTCGAACAGGTAATCGAGGTCGTCGAAACGACGCTGGATCGATTCGGCGATCGGGATCGATTTGGCGTTGGCCAGCGAGCAGAAATCACCGCCAGGGCAGCAGATGATGTCGGTCAGCAAGCCGATGTTTGGCGTGGCAAAACCGCCTTCACGCAATTCGCCCCACAGGGTGAACAGCTGGCTTTGCTCGACGTCGGCAAGAATGATGTTCTGTTCGTGCGAGGTGCGCAGTTGACCGAAGCTGTAGCGGTCGGCCAGATCGGCGACGGCGTCGAGCTGCTTGTCAGTGATGTCGCCCGGGGCAACGCCAGTCGGTTTCAGCGACAGGGTCACGGCGACATAACCCGGCTTCTTGTGCGCCAGGGTATTGCGAGTGCGCCAGCGAGCGAAACCGGCGTGCTCTTTGTCGAGATCGGCCAGTTGCGCGGTCTGGTTGTCCAGCGCCTTGTAGTCCGGGTCGACGAAGTGCTTGGCCACACGCTGCAGTTCGGCGTCGGTCAGAGTGGTCTGGCCACCGCGCAGGTGTTCCATTTCCGCATCGACTTTCTGCGCGAACACTTCCGGCGTGAGGGCCTTGACGAGGATCTTGATCCGCGCCTTGTATTTGTTGTCGCGACGGCCGTAACGGTTGTAGACCCGCAGGATGGCGTCGAGGTAGCTCAACAGATCCTGCCATGGCAGGAACTCGTTGATGAACGCGCCAACGACCGGCGTACGACCGAGGCCACCGCCGACCAGCACGCGGAAACCCAGTTCACCGGCGGCGTTGTGCACTGGCTCAAGGCCGATGTCGTGGACTTCAATGGCGGCACGGTCAGCGGTCGAACCGTTGACGGCGATCTTGAACTTACGCGGCAGGTAGGCGAATTCCGGGTGGAATGTAGTCCACTGACGGACGATCTCGCACCATGGGCGCGGGTCGATCACTTCGTCGGCAGCGACACCGGCGAACTGGTCGGTGGTGACGTTGCGCAGGCAGTTGCCGCTGGTCTGGATCGCGTGCATCTGCACGGTGGCCAGTTCAGCCAGAATGTCCGGGATGTCTTCCACCGCCGGCCAGTTGAACTGCACGTTCTGCCGCGTACTGATGTGGGCGTAGCCCTTGTCGTAGTCGCGGGCAATCTTGGCCATCATGCGCGTCTGACGCGAAGTCAGTTGGCCGTAAGGCACCGCCACACGCAACATCGGCGCGAAGCGCTGGATGTACAGGCCATTTTGCAGGCGCAGGGGGCGGAATTCTTCTTCGCTCAGCTCACCTGCCAGATAGCGTCGGGTCTGATCACGGAACTGCTTGACGCGGTCCTCGATGATCCGCTGATCGTACTCGTCGTATACGTACATATAAGTCCTGTTCTCAGGCTTGGGCCATTCGGAGTAGCACTGCGTTTTCGCTTGCCGGAGTCCGATTGTGCCTCTGCAATTCTGCGCGCACGGCCGCGCACTCCCTAACGGAGCCGGGGCAATATACCCGTTTGCAGTTATGCGCAAAAGTGATGTTTGAGTATATGTAAAGAACCAAATTGCCTAACGAGAATCGCTGTCAACTAACCCACATTTGTCGTGCGGACAATCATCGTCTTAACTGTGGTCGAGTCTTTCTGCAATCACCGATAAAACCGACAAGAGGCGATGCAATGAGCAATCCGACCAAGGCAAGAAAAAGCGACAGCAGTGTCGATGCGTGGGCCATTTTGTTCCTGATTATTCTCGTGGTAGGGACAGCGGTATTCTGGGTCAGCCATCAGTAAACGACCCATCCGGGCCCCGCTTGCGACAGATTGTCGGACAAAAACGGGATCAGGCATCAATAGCCGATGGAACGAAGGCTATAATGCGCGGCCATTTTTCCTTGGGCCCGGATGCTTCATGTTCAAGTTTTTCCCTATCAGTCTTCTGTTGTTCGTCGCGCTGTTCCAGACCGGCGCGCGGGCAGAGTCTGTGCTGTTTTTGAATCCGGGTTCGACGCAGGAAGCCTTCTGGGTCAGCTATTCGCAATTCATGCAGGCGGCCGCCCAGGATCTGGGGATCGATCTGCAGATTCTCTACTCTCAACGCCAGCCCGAGTTGACACTGGCTCAGGCGCGCGTCGCATTGCAGGGGCCGGACCGTCCCGAGTACCTGGTGTTCGTCAACGAACAATACGTCGCTCCGCAAATTATGCGTCTGGCTGAAAACAGCGGCGTGAAGCTGTTTATGGTCAACGCCGCGCTGACGCCTGACCAGCAGGCGCTGGTCGGTGAGCGTGACGACCGCATCGGCAGCCTGGTGCCGAACGACGAGGAGGGCGGTTACCTGATGATGAAGGAGCTGATTCGCCTGCACCCGTCGACGCCCGCAGCTGAGCCGATTGAAGTGCTGGCGTTCTCCGGGCTGAAGGTCACCCCCTCGGCGCAATTGCGCGAGCGCGGCATGCAACGGGCACTGGCCGAGCATCCACAGGCCCGCTTGAGGCAACTGGTTTACAGCGGCTGGACGCAAGAACGCGCCTATGAACAGGCAAAACAGCTGTTCGCCCGTTATCCGAAGGTTTCGTTGGTGTGGTCGGCCAATGATGAAATGGCCTTCGGCGCGATGCGCGCGTATGCCGAAACGGGAAAAGTCCCTGGCAAAGATGCGTTGTTCAGCGCGGTCAACACCTCCCCGCAGGCGTTGCAGGCGTTGGTCGACGGACGCTTGAGTGCGCTGATTGGCGGGCATTTCACCCTTGGCGGCTGGGCCTTGGTCGAGTTGCATGACGTAGACCAAGGCGTCGAACTGAATCGCTATGGTGGCCGCGATCGGCAGATTCCGTTGCTGCAATTGATCGACAAACGTCGCGCCCGGAAAATGCTGGCCATGGGCATGTCGCCGGACTACGGCGTGAACTTCCGTAAACTTTCAGCCAACGGACGACCGGACTCGTATCGCTACCCCTTCACCCTGCAAACCCTGATGCGCTGACCGCATCAGACGCCGGCGAAATGCAGCACCAGTTTGACGATGGCAAACAGCGTCAACGCAAACACTGCCGTAAACACAATCCCCAGAATCACGAAGTGGCTGGGCTTGCCATGGGTGAAGTCCCTTGCCCGGTTCTTGCCGCTCTGCACCCCGAACGCCGCCGCCATCACGCTGTGCAGCATCTGCCAGAAGGTCGGCGGTTTGTTGTCGACTGGATCGTCCATAAATCCCTCGTCTGCCGTGTGTGTCAGACAAGCATAGCCAACCCTTCGAAGAACACTGCAAAACGAAAGGTGGGAAATGGGCTGGAGAGAGGGTTAAGCGAGCATTCCCCGAAACCCTGTGGGAGCTGGCTTGCCGGCGATGAGGCCGGCACACGCGACATCAATGTTGGTTGACCCGACGCCATCGCTGGCAAGCCAGCTCCCACAGGTTCAGCGTTGGTTCACAAGATTTGTGAACGACGCGGGCTCCGGTAGGCGCTGGCGGAGGCTGCTTAGTTGTCGTAGCCGAGGTTCGGCGCCAGCCAGCGCTCGGTCACGCTCAACTCCTGGCCTTTACGCGAGGTGTAGCTGGCGACCTGATCCTTGTCGACCTTGCCCACGGCAAAGTACTGCGCCTGCGGATGGGCGAAGTACCAGCCGCTGACCGCAGCCGCCGGGAACATCGCGTAGTGTTCGGTGAGGAACACGCCACTGCGGCCGGCGCGCATCTCTTCGGCTTCCGGATCGAGCAAGGCAAACAACGCCGCCTTCTCGGTGTGATCCGGGCACGCCGGATAACCCGGAGCAGGGCGGATGCCGCTGTATTGTTCTTTGATCAGCGCGTCGTTATCGAGCACTTCGTCCTTGGCATAACCCCAGTGCTCTTTGCGCACTTGCTGGTGCAGCCATTCGGCGCAGGCTTCGGCCAAACGATCAGCGAGGGCTTTGACCATGATCGAGTTGTAGTCGTCGCCAGCGTCCTGATAAGCCTTGGCCACTTCTTCGGCACCGATGCCGGCAGTGGTGATGAAACCACCGACGTAGTCAGTCACTTCACTGTCCTTCGGCGCGACGAAGTCGGCCAGCGAGAAGTTCGGCTTGCCGTCGGTCTTGATGATCTGCTGACGCAGGTGATGCAGTTTGGCCAATGGCTGGCCGTCATCGCCGTACAGTTCGATGTCGTCGTCATGCACTTGATTGGCCGGCCAGAAGCCGAACACCGCACGGGCGCTGATCAGCTTCTCGTCGATCAGCTTGGCGAGCATTTCCTGCGCGTCCTTGTACAGCGAAGTCGCGGCTTCACCGACCACTTCGTCTTCGAGGATGCGCGGGAACTTGCCGGCCAGGTCCCAGGAGATGAAGAACGGCGTCCAGTCGATGTATTCGGCCAGAACCTTGAGGTCGATGTTGTCCAGCACTTTGCTGCCGGTGAAGCTCGGTTTGATTGGCTGGTAATTTGCCCAGTCGAACTGTGGCTTCTTGGCGATCGCGGCGGCGTAGCTCAGGCGCTCGGTACGGGCGCTGCGGTTGGCCGTGCGTTCGCGCACATCGATGTATTCCAGACGGGTCTTCTCGACGAAACCGGCCTTCAATTCTTTCGACAGCAGCTGCGTGGCCACGCCGACCGCACGCGAGGCGTCGGTCACGTAGACCACGGCATCGTTGCTGTACTTCGGTTCGATCTTCACCGCGGTGTGCGCTTTGGACGTGGTCGCGCCACCGATCATCAGCGGCAGGTGAAAGTCCTGACGCTGCATTTCGCGAGCGACGTGGACCATTTCATCCAGCGACGGGGTGATCAGGCCGGAGAGGCCGATGATGTCGCACTTCTGCTCCTTGGCCACTTGCAGAATCTTCTCTGCCGGGACCATCACGCCGAGGTCGACGATGTCATAGCCGTTGCAACCGAGCACCACGCCAACAATGTTTTTGCCGATGTCGTGCACGTCACCTTTTACGGTGGCCATGAGGATCTTGCCCTTGGCTTCCGGCTTGTCGCCTTTTTCCAGTTCGATGAACGGGATCAAGTGCGCCACGGCCTGCTTCATCACGCGGGCGGATTTCACTACCTGCGGGAGGAACATTTTACCGGCGCCGAACAGGTCACCAACGATGTTCATGCCGGACATCAACGGGCCTTCGATCACTTCGATCGGGCGGGCGAACGACTGGCGCGACTCTTCGGTGTCTTCAACGATGTGGGTGGTGATGCCCTTGACCAGCGCATGTTCCAGACGCTTGTTGACCTCCCAGTTGCGCCATTCTTCGGTCTCGGCTTCCTTGACGCTGCCGTCGCCCTTGTACTTGTCGGCGATGGCGAGGAGGGCGTCGGTGCCTTCCGGCGTGCGGTTGAGGATCACGTCTTCAACGGCGTCGCGCAGCTCTTGCGGGATCTGGTCGTAGATTTCTAGCTGCCCGGCGTTGACGATGCCCATGGTCAGGCCCGCGCGGATCGCGTACAGCAGGAACACCGAGTGAATCGCCTCACGCACCGGGTTGTTGCCACGGAACGAGAACGACACGTTGGACACGCCGCCCGAGGTCAGCGCATACGGCAATTCGTCGCGGATGTAGGCGCAGGCATTGATGAAGTCGACTGCATAGTTGTTGTGCTCTTCGATGCCAGTGGCGACGGCGAAGATGTTCGGGTCGAAGATGATGTCTTCCGGCGGGAAGCCGACTTCGTTGACCAGAATGTCGTAGGAGCGTTTGCAGATCTCTTTTTTGCGCGCTTCGGTGTCCGCCTGGCCGGCTTCGTCGAACGCCATCACCACCACGGCGGCGCCGTAGCGCTTGCACAGTTTGGCGTGATGGATGAACTGCTCGACGCCTTCTTTCATGCTGATCGAGTTGACGATGCCCTTGCCCTGAATGCACTTGAGGCCGGCTTCGATGACTTCCCATTTCGACGAGTCGATCATGATCGGCACGCGCGAGATGTCCGGTTCACCGGCGATCAGATTGAGGAAGGTCACCATGGCCTTCTTCGAATCGAGCATCCCTTCGTCCATGTTGATGTCGATCACCTGCGCGCCGGCCTCGACCTGTTGCAGGGCGACTTCCAGCGCTTCGGTGTAATTGTCTTCACGGATCAGACGGGCGAATTTTGCCGAGCCGGTGATGTTGGTCCGCTCGCCAACGTTAACGAACAGCGAGTTGCGATCGATGGTGAACGGTTCCAGACCCGAGAGGCGGCAGGCCTTGGGAATGTCTGGAATTTCACGCGGGGCATAACCGGCGACGGCTTTGGCGATGGCTTCGATGTGCCCCGGCGTGGTGCCGCAGCAACCGCCGACGATGTTGAGGAAGCCGCTCTGGGCGAATTCTTCGATGACCTTGGCGGTTTCCGACGGCAGTTCGTCGTACTCGCCGAACTCGTTCGGCAGACCGGCGTTCGGGTGCGCGGACACGTGGGTGCTGGCCTTGTTCGACAGCTCTTCCAGGTACGGACGCAACTCGCTGGCGCCGAGCGCGCAGTTGAGGCCGACCGAGATTGGCTTGGCGTGCGCCACCGAGTTCCAGAACGCTTCGGTGGTCTGACCCGACAGGGTCCGGCCGGAGGCGTCGGTGATGGTCCCGGAAATCATGATCGGCAGTTCGATGTGCAGCTCTTCGAATACGCCTTGCACAGCGAAGATCGCGGCTTTGGCGTTGAGGGTGTCGAAAATGGTTTCGATCAGGATCAGGTCGGCGCCGCCCTCGATCAGGCCTTTGGTGGCTTCGGTGTAGTTTTCCACCAGCTCATCAAAGGTAACGTTGCGGTAACCCGGGTTGTTGACGTCCGGCGACAGCGAACAGGTGCGACTCGTAGGACCGAGCACGCCGGCAACGAAACGCGGCTTGTCCGGGTTCTCGGCGGTCTTGGCGTCGGCAACCTTGCGCGCCAGACGTGCGCCTTCTACGTTTAACTCGTAGGCCAGTTCTTCCATGCCGTAGTCGGCCATGGAAATGCGTGTGGCGTTGAAGGTGTTGGTTTCGAGGATGTCGGCGCCGGCATCCAGATAGGCTTTCTCGATGCCGCCGATCACGTCCGGACGGGTGATCACCAGCAGGTCATTGTTGCCCTTGACGTCACTCGGCCAGTCCGCGAAGCGCTTGCCGCGATAATCCTGTTCTTCGAGCTTGTAGCTCTGGATCATCGTGCCCATGCCGCCGTCGAGTATCAGGATGCGCTCTTTGAGAGCTTGCTTGAGAGCGTGAAGGCGGACGCTGCGATCGGACATTTGGACTACTCGGAAAGACCATTACGAAGGAGCGGGATCATAGCAAACCTGTGCGCTTTTAGAGCATGTGGGGCTTTTGCATGAATATCGCTCATGTTGGTACGAGCGTCATACTGTAGAATCGCGGCGTTTTTTTACAATCGGGATCAGCAGCATGTCTTACCGCGTCATTGGTTTTGTGTTGCTGTTTCTCAGCTGGGGCGCCGTGGCGCAAGAGCCAGCGACTGTGTCGGCCATTTCTCCTACGATTTCGTACGTCCGCGACATCCAGCCAATCTTCACCGAGAAGTGCGTGGCCTGCCATGCGTGCTACGACTCCGCTTGTCAGTTGAATCTGGGCAGTGGCGAGGGCGCGGCCCGTGGTGCGAGCAAAATGCCGGTGTATGACGGCGAGCGCACCGTCGCGGCGCCGACCACCCGATTGTTTTACGACGCTTTCGGTAAACGCGCCTGGCAGCAGAAAGACTTCTATTCGGTGCTCGACGCCCAAGGCAGTCAGGCCGCGCTGATGGCGCGCATGCTGGAGCTGGGCCACAAAACCCCGCTGACGCCGAACGCCAAACTGCCGGAAGACATCGTGCTGGGCCTGAACCGCCAGAATATGTGCGCGCTGCCTGCCGAGTTCGAAGGCTATGCCGGTGCCCATCCTAAAGAAGGCATGCCGCTGGCGGTGACCGGGCTGACCGATCAGCAATATCAGACGCTGCAGCGCTGGCTGGCCTCGGGTGCGCCGATTGACGAACAAGGCCTGGCGCCGAGCGCGAAAGAGGCGCTGCAAATCGTCCAGTGGGAAAATCTGCTTAATACTCCCGGCGCCCGGCAGAGTCTGGTCGGACGCTGGCTGTACGAGCATTTGTACCTCGCGCACCTCTATTTCAAGGATGGCGAGCCGGGGCATTACTTCCAGTGGGTGCGTTCGCGCACGCCGACCGGGCAGCCGATCGACCTGATTGCCACCCGCCGTCCGAATGACGATCCGGGCACCCAGGTGTATTACCGCTTGTGGCCGGTGCAAGGGGTGATCGTGCACAAGACCCACATCACTTATCCGCTGAGCGCGGCGAAAATGGCGCGGGTAAAAAGCCTGTTTTATAGCGGCAACTGGCAGGCCAGTGCGCTGCCCGGTTACGGCCCGCAGAGCCGCGCCAATCCGTTTGCCACGTTCGAGGCGATTCCGGCGCAGGCGCGTTATCAGTTCATGCTCGATAACGCCGAATATTTCGTCCGTACCTTTATTCGCGGGCCGGTGTGCCGTGGCCAGATTGCGACCGACGTGATTCGCGACAACTTCTGGGCGCTGTTCCAGGCACCGGAACACGACCTCTATATCACCGATCCGAACTATCGCGGCCAGGCTACGCCGCTGTTGGCCATGCCCGGGCAGAACGACGACGTTGGCAGCGTTTTGAGCCTGTGGCACAACTACCGCAACAAACGTAACGAGTACGAGGCGTTGCGCCGCGACAGCTACGCCGATGTGCCCGCGCCGAGCTGGTCGACCCTGTGGGCGGGCAACGACAACGCGCTGCTGAGCATTTTCCGCCACTTCGATAGCGCATCGGTGACCAAAGGCCTGATCGGCGAGGTGCCGCAGACAATGTGGCTGTTCGACTATCCGCTGCTGGAGCGCACCTATTACCAGTTGGCAGTCAACTTCGATGTGTTCGGCAACGTCTCCCATCAGGCGCAAACCCGCCTGTATTTCGACCTGATCCGTAATGGCGCCGAGCAGAACTTCCTGCGCCTGATGCCCGCCGACTCCCGCGAGGATTACCTCGACGATTGGTATCAGAGCAGCGGTCAGTTCAAAATGTGGCTCGATTACGAGGCGATTGACGACGACAAACCGACTGCGTTGAAGCTGGACGAGAAAGACCCGAAACACGACTTCGCCGTGCAATTGCTGGCACGTTACGGCGATCTCAATGCGCGGCCCGATCCGATCAATCGCTGCGATGGCGCTTACTGCTCGCGTCCGAATATTGACCCGGCGCTGCAAAATGCCGAACAGGCATTGAGCCGCCTGACTTCGCGTCCGGCGGCCGGTTTGAAGGTCATCGATCAGTTGCCGGAAGCGACGATGCTGCGTATCGAAACTGCCAACGGCAAACGTGAGGTGTACAGCCTGCTGCGCAACCGTGCGCACAGCAACGTGGCGTTTCTGCTCGGTGAATCGCTGCGCTATCAGCCTGGGCTGGACACAATCACGATTTATCCGGGCGTGCTTAGCAGTTATCCGAACTTCATCTTCAATGTCCCGGCCGATCAGGTGCCGGTGTTTGTCGATGCGATGGAAAACGCCAAGGACGCCAACCGCTTCGAGAAAATCGTCGAACGTTGGGGGATCCGTCGCAGTCATCCGCAATTCTGGTTCTATTTCCACGATTTGAGTCAGTACATCCACGAAACCGATCCGGTGGAAGAGGGCGTACTGGACATGAACCGCTACGAGAATCTTTGATCATTTGAGGCGAGGCTGCGGTCCCAACCATTAGCAACATCGCAATCCCCTGTAGGAGCTGTCGAGTGAAACGAGGCTGCGATCTTTTGATCTTTCAGAATCAAGATCAAAAGATCGCAGCGTGCCGCAGCTCCTACAGGGATTGAGGTGAATTTGAGGGTGTGGACGGGAGCGGCCAATGTTGATTTCAGTGCAAGCCCTGCGTGCGCTGGCTGCGTGGACGGTGGTCTGCCACCACTTCATGCAGATTTTCTTCGACTTCAAGGCACGGGGGGCGGTCGGCCAGTTTTTCATCGACAAAGGCGCAGTGGGCGTCGATATCTTCTTTGTCATCAGCGGGTTGGTGATCTTCCTGTCTACCGAGAGCAAACCGCTGCCACCCGCGCGGTTTCTGCTTTATCGGCTGTTTCGCATCGTCCCGGCGTATTGGTTATACACGCTGCTGATGGCACTGCTGGTGGTATTTGCCCAGCCGTTGCTGCCGGATCAAACGGTGGATTGGCCGCATCTGCTGCTGTCACTGTTGTTCATTCCGTCTGAGAACCCCGGCGGTTACGGTATCTATCCGACGCTGAATGTCGGCTGGACGCTCAATTACGAAATGCTCTTTTATCTGCTGTTTGCCTGGGCGCTGTTGTTTCGCTTGCAGGTGCGTTTGCTGGTGGTCGCGGCGCTGTTGTTTGCCGTGTGTCAGACCTGGACCGGGTTTGGCTGGATCAGCGAGTTTTACCGTTCGGACATTGTCTACGAGTTTTTGCTGGGGATCGGCATCGGCATGTTTTATCGCCGGGGCTGGATCGGTGCGGGACTGTGGCTGCCGCTGGCAGCCATCGTCGCGGCATTGCTGGCGATTTATCATTTGGCACCGGCGCCGAGGCTGCTCAACTGGGGTTTGCCGAGCGCGGTGCTGGTGATGGCGTGCATCTCGCTTGAGCGTTATGTCGAGCGCAGTCGGGTGCTCAAACTGCTCGGTGATTGCTCGTATTCGGTGTACCTGATGCACGTTTTGGTGCTTTCGGCGGGGGGATCTGTCGCGCAGCGCTACGGGATCAACCCGTATCTGGTGTTTGCCGTGTGTGCGTTGGCGATTGGCGTCGGCTCGTGGTTGAGCTACGAATGGGTGGAAAAGCGCAGTTACCATTGGCTCAAGGCGCAGGTCGACGAGACGCCCGACGAGAATCTTTCCCGACAAAAATACTAGGACTTTGTCCGGCGCAACGATTGGCGTAAACTGCGCCCAAGCCTGCGAGGAGTTTCCATGACCGCTATTACCATTACCGACGCCGCCCACGATTACCTGGCTGATCTGCTCTCCAAGCAGAACACCCCGGGCATCGGCATCCGCGTCTTCATCACCCAGCCTGGCACCCAGTACGCCGAAACCTGCATTGCCTACTGCAAGCCGGGCGAAGAAAAACCGGAAGACACCGCGCTGGGGCTGAAAAGCTTCACCGCGTATATCGATCACTTCAGCGAAGCGTTTCTCGATGACGCCGTTGTCGACTACGCCACCGACCGTATGGGCGGTCAGTTGACCATCAAGGCACCAAACGCCAAAGTGCCGATGGTCAACGCCGACAGCCCGGTCAACGAGCGCATCAATTACTACCTGCAAACCGAAATCAACCCGGGGCTGGCCAGCCACGGCGGTCAGGTCAGCCTGATCGATGTGGTTGAAGACGGCATCGCCGTTCTGCAGTTCGGTGGCGGTTGCCAGGGCTGCGGCCAGGCGGACGTCACGTTGAAGGAAGGCATCGAGCGCACCTTGCTCGAGCGCATCCCGGAGCTGAAGGGCGTTCGCGACGTGACCGACCACACGCAGAAAGAAAACGCCTACTACTAAGGTGTTCGCTGCGAACAAGAAAAACGGCGCCCCGTGAGCGCCGTTTTTTTATGCCTGAAATTCAAGAAAGCCTTCGCGAGCAAGCTCGCTCCCACATTTGAAATGCGGTCAAATGTGGGAGCGAGCCTGCTCGCGAAAGGGCCTTTGATCGTTCCCACGCTCTGCGTGGGAATGCAGCCCGGGACGCTCCGCGTTCCAATTTATGGTCTGTAGAGGTGAGCATGCCCGGCGCGATACAGCGATGACTCGCTAAACACCTCGCTGCCCAGCACTCGGCCCACCAGAATCAACGCCGTGCGCCGAAACCCTTTGGCCTCAACCTTTCCAGCGATATCCGCCAGCGTCCCCACCACCCAATCCTGATCTGGCCACGTCGCACGGTGAATCACCGCAATCGGGCAGTCCGCGCCGTAATGCGGCAACAGCTCCGCCAGAATCTTCTCCAGATGGTTGACGCCCAGATGAATCGCCATGGTTGCGCCGTGCTGCGCCAGGCTGCCCAATTCCTCACCGGCCGGCATGGCGGTTTTATCGGCGTAACGGGTCAGAATCACGCTTTGCGACACGTCCGGCAGGGTCAGTTCCGCACCGAGTAACGCCGCACAGGCTGCGGTGGCCGTTACGCCGGGGATGATCTCGAAGGGAATATTCAGCTCGCGCAGATAACGGATCTGCTCGCCGATCGCGCCGTACAGGCCTGGATCGCCGGAATGCACCCGCGCCACATCCTGGCCTTTGGCATGCGCGGTTTTGATCAGGTCGATGATCTGTTCAAGGTGCAGTTCAGCACTGTTGACCACCGTTTCGGCTTGATGGCCGTCGAGCACCGCCGCCGGCACCAATGAACCTGCATAGATAATCACCGGGCAACTGCGGATCAGCCGCTGGCCTTTGACGGTGATCAATTCCGGGTCGCCGGGGCCGGCGCCGATGAAGTAGACGGTCATCGTTAAATCCTTGGAAAAGAGGCGCAACAACGCTTCAGATGAAGATTGCTCATGATCAATGGCGGGGATTATCGGGATTCTACGCCGCGCCGGCCAATGCCAACGTGGCCTGAGCGTATTTTTGCCGGGAAATCAGCAGTTTCGCCGGTGCCTGGATCAGCTGTTCGGCGAGCGCCAACGCCGCGCTTTCTGCCACGCCGTAGCAACCGGTGCGTTCGTAGGCGATTTGCGAATGGTGACTGAGTCGCTGTTGGTAATTGGCCAGTTCTTCACTGCTGAAATACAGCAAGGGCAGGGCCAGTTGTGCGGCAAGTTCTTGCAGGCCTGGCTCGTCGCGTTTCAAGTCGATGCTGGCTAACGCCTTGACCGCTTGTAGCTCGATACGGTGTGCCTGCAAGGCTTGGTCAAGCAATGCGCGCAGCGTGCTGGCCGGGCAGCCGCGCTGGCAGCCCAGGCCGACGACGAAGGTCGGCGCTGCGCTGTCATCGGTCATGCGTGGTATTGACCATCGCTTTTGCGGCGGAACAACCAGGCGCTGATCAGGCCGAGGGCCAGCCAGAACGCGACGTTGGTCAGCTGCGAAGCGATTTTGAACTGCGCTTCCAATGCTTCCGGCGCGAGCATCGAATGCACTTCCGGCTGCGGCGCGCCGATCACGTGCGGCACGGCAAGGATGGCCACACCGAGGATTTTCATCAGCCAGTGGCGGCTGAACACGATCAGCGACAGGCCGACAGCGGTCGAAGCGGCGGTGCCGATCCACCACATCTGGCGCGAGGCCAGATCTGCCGCAGCGGTGCCCGGCAACTCAGGCGGCAGGCCCAGGGTTGGCGCGAGGACGAAGGTGGCATAACCGGCCAGACCCCAGAGCAGGCCTTGCGAGGTTTTGGTCGGCGCGCGCAGGGTGTAGAGGCCCGCGAGCATCAGGGCGAAACCCACCGCAACCACCAGATTGCCGCCTGTGGTCGAAACCACGCGCTGCCAGCCGTCTTCCGGCTCCCAGGCTTCGGCATCGTGGGTGTGCGCAGCTACGCCAGCGGCGTGTTCGTGAACCGCCACCGGCTCGGACTTCTCAAAGGTTTCCGCCTGCAGAATCAGCGGCGAAACCCAAAAGCTTTGCAGCAGGGTGAGGAGCAGGGCGGCCAGCAGGCCGGTGAAACCTGCGGTTTGCGCAATACGCTTGATCATGTCGGCAGGTCTCAGTGGCACGGGAACGCGGCGCTGTGGCGAGTATCGTGGGCGGCGTTGTGCACCGCTTCGATATGCGAGAAGCCGGCGAAGTAGACCAGGCTGGCGCCGAGGATCGACGCGAAGATCGCGGCGGTGAGGCGTTGGCTCAGGGTGGTGGTGCTGGCGATTTTGTCCGTGTTGCTGCCGGTGCTGCTGATGATCGACATGGCGCTTCCCTCTGGAGTGTCAGCGGGTGAATAGAGCGCATGAAAACCCCTGCGGGTCAGGCTCGCAGAGGTTCGAACAGCGCCCGCCCACCGCGGGTTTGTTATGTTCAGCTGCGCACAAATGCGGGCTGTGTGTTGCGGGCCGGTCTCCGGGCTCACGAGGGGTTGGCGTCAGGCCGACCTGCAAGCGTCACCTTCCCATGCCGCACGGGCACAGTGGTTTTGACGCTTCGCTCGCTTACCGTTGCGGGGGCAGCACCGGACTGACATGGGCTTGAGTAAAGCACATGATTCACCGGTTTCCCGTTTCACCCTGTGAAGGGCACCCGTAACAAGTTGTGTAGGAGAGCATGGGGTTGGGTTTTTAGTCAATTTTTTGGGGTGGATCCGTTGCTGCGGGTGTGGCTGGTTATGGTTCCGCCCTTACGGCGGGTCACTTTTGGCAAACGCCCCAAAAGTAACCAAAAGGTCTGTGCCCTGACGTTCGGCCCGCTCGCTGGGGCTCGGGGTTCCTTCGCTCCGGGATCGATCCGGGGGGCAGCGCCTACGGTTTGCTTCGCTGCACCTCCTCTCGCTGTGTTTGGCTTCGCCAAACGGTCGCTGCGCTCCCACCCCCGGATCAATCCCTCCACTCAGCCTGCCGACGGGCTCCAAGATCAAAAGCAGGCGAGCTGACACTCGGCCTATTGAGTGGTGAGGAGCGGGTGTACGGCGTTATTTTTGTGTTGGATTCGCCCCTCACCCCAGCCCTCTCCCGAGGGAGAGGGAGCCGATTTCTGGGCCTTTCAAAATCTGAGTTCAACGCGGTATCGCACGTCGGCGTACCTCCCCCAAACACCGCGATCAGTCCCCTCTCCCCCCGGGAGAGGGCTAGGGTGAGGGGCTTTTGATCT
The DNA here is from genome assembly GCF_044541255.1 of Pseudomonas sp. NPDC085632. Taxonomy (NCBI): domain Bacteria; kingdom Pseudomonadati; phylum Pseudomonadota; class Gammaproteobacteria; order Pseudomonadales; family Pseudomonadaceae; genus Pseudomonas; species Pseudomonas sp. NPDC085632. Next base: position 76,556 of record NZ_JBITSX010000021.1, read on the forward strand.
GGCTTTTGATCTGGCTTTTTTGCCCCTTCGGCAGGCCGAGTGAAGGTGTTCATCCGGGGGTTAGGCGCGCAGCGCCGTTCGACGAAGTCGAACACATCGAGAGGAGGTGCAGCGAAGCAAACCGTAGGCGATGCCCCCGGATGGACACCGTAGCGAGGGAACACTGAGCCTCAGCGAAGTGCCGTACGCCGGGGCAAAGCCTTTTGCTTACTTTTCGGCGTTTGGAAAAGTGAGTCGCTGTAAGAGCGAAACCGCCAGTGGCAGCACCCGCAGCAACGGATATGCCCCCAAAACCAAAACTCAACGCCCATTGACCCACCCTTAGACGATGCGTAGCCTTGCGCCTTCGAGGTTCTTCGGCCGTTGCCGAAGCTAAGAAGGGAACGCGGTCAATGCCGCGGCTGCCCCCGCAACTGTGAACGGTGATGTTCGCTGCCACGCCACTGCCAGCTCAATCGATGAGCCCGCGGGAAGGCGCAGCAAACGCCAGGCCCCGCGCCTGAACGCCGTCAGCCAGGAGACCTGCCTCGTCACAGATTCTCAATTCAACCGGGCGGGGTGATCCGGTGGCGAACTCTCCGGGCACGCACGCGCGTTGCCGGTTCTCGTCCCGTATGCCCGCCGCTTGCCAAAGGGCATACCGATGAAAACACTGGCCAAACTTCCCGTCACCATCGTCACCGGCTTCCTCGGTTCGGGCAAAACCACGCTGCTGCGGCACATGCTCGACAACGCTCAGGGCCGCCGCATCGCGGTGATCGTCAACGAGTTCGGCGAGCTGGGCATTGACGGTGAAATCCTCAAGCAATGCACCATCGGTTGCACCGAAGAAGAAGCCACCGGCCGGGTTTACGAGCTGGCCAACGGCTGCCTGTGCTGCACCGTTCAGGAAGAATTCTTCCCGGTGATGCGCGAACTGGTCGCCCGTCGCGGCGATCTCGACCACATCCTCATCGAAACCTCGGGCCTGGCCCTGCCAAAACCGCTGGTGCAAGCCTTCCAGTGGCCGGAAATCCGTAGCGCCTGCACCGTTGACGCGGTAATTACCGTGGTCGACAGCCCAGCCGTGGCCGCTGGCACCTTCGCCGCGTTCCCGGATCAGGTTGATGCCCAGCGCAAACTTGATCCGAACCTCGACCACGAGTCGCCGCTGCACGAACTGTTCGCCGACCAACTGGCCAGCGCCGACCTCGTCATCCTCAACAAGGCCGACCAGACCAGCCCGGAAGATCTGGCTCGCGTGCGCGCTGAAGTCGCCGAAGAGCTGCCACCCGCGGTGAAAATCATCGAAGCCAGCAATGGTCGTCTGCCGCTGGACGTGCTGATCGGCCTCGGCGCCGGTTCCGAAGAACACATCGACAGCCGCCACAGCCATCACGATCACCACCATGGTGAAGGCGATGACGACCACGATCACGACGCCTTCGATTCGATCTCCATCGAACTGCCGCAAGCCGACGAAAGCCTGCTGCTCGACGCCCTGACGCAACTGGTGGTCAAGCATGGCATCCTCCGTGTCAAAGGTTTCGCGGCGATCCCGAACAAGCCAATGCGCTTGCTGATCCAAGGCGTGGGCACGCGTTTCGACAAGCATTTCGACCGTCAGTGGGGCGCCGATGACGCGCGCGTCACGCGTCTGGTGTTGATCGGTCAGGAACTCGACGCCGCGCAACTCGAAGCGCAACTGCGCGCTGCGCTCAGCGTTTAAACCATGCACCTGCTCAGGACCCAGCCCGGCGGTTTCGTCTCGGATGACAACATTGCCGACCTTGGCCAAACCCCCGCCGAGCTGGTGATCCTGTGCAGCGGCGACTCCAGCCTGGCGCTGCTCGCCGAGGCCGCGCAGCAGTTGCCCGAGGATTACCCGAGCCTGCGTCTGGCTAATCCGATGCAGGTGCAGAATCACGCCTCGGTCGATTTGTACGTCGACGAAGTGCTGCGTCACGCCAAAGTGATTCTGATTTCGTTGCACGGTGGCATTGCCTATTGGCGCTATGGCGTTGAGCGTCTGGTCGAGTTGTCCGAGCGTGGCGTGCAGTTGATTCTGGTGCCGGGCGATGATCGGCCCGACCCGGAGCTCAGCGACTTGAGCACCGTCAGCGCCGAGGAGCGCGACCGGCTCTGGCAGTTTTTGCGTCAGGGCGGTTTGGGCAATGCGCTGGATTTCTTCCGCTGTCTGGCCAGCCGTTGGCTCGGCCGCGATTACCCTTGGGAAGAGCCGCAGTCCCTGCCGCGCACGGCGATTTACCACGCCAATAAAACCGCCGCCGCACTGAGTGACTGGCAAGCCGAATGGCTGCCGGAAAACCCGGTCGCGGCGGTGCTGTTTTATCGTTCGCATCTGCAGGCGGCGAACACAGCTTTTATTGATGTTTTCTGCCAGCGCCTGCAGGAGGCTGGGCTTAATCCGTTGCCGATCGCGGTGGCCAGTCTGAAAGAACCCGGCTGCCTGACGGTGGTCGAGGATTGGCTGGATGAAGTCGAGGCGGGGGTGATTCTCAACACCACCGGATTCGCTCAGTCCAGCCCCGAAGCGCCGCATCTGCGGCCGTTTCGCCGCAATATTCCGGTGATTCAGGCAATTTGCGCGCAGGACAACGAGCCCGGCTGGCGCGCCAGCGAGCAAGGTCTGGGGCCGCGGGATCTGGCCATGCACATTGCTTTGCCGGAACTCGACGGGCGCATCATCAGCCGGCCGATCAGCTTCAAGGATCTGGCCTGGCGCAGTGAGCGCAGCCAGTCCGATGTGGTCTGCTATCGCGCGCAGCCTGAACGCATGGATTTTGTCGCCGAACTGGCGCGGCGCTGGATCGATCTGGCGCGGGTGCCGAATGGCGAAAAACGCATCGCGCTGGTTCTCGCCAATTATCCGACCCGCGACGGACGCATCGGCAACGGCGTCGGTCTCGATACGCCGGCAGCGGCGTTGAATATTCTTCGCGCGTTGCAGGCAGAGGGTTATCCGGTCACGGCAGAGCTGCCCAATAGCGGCACCGAGTTGATCCAGCAATTGCTCGGTGGCGTCAGCAATGACCTCGACACGATTGATCAGCGCCCCTGCCAGCAAAGCCTGGCGATGGACGCTTACCTGACGATGTTCAATGCGCTGCCCGAGGCCAATCGCACCGCCGTGATTGCGCGTTGGGGAACGCCAGAAAACGATCCGATGTGCCGCGACGGTCGCATGATGATTGCCGGCATTCGCTTCGGTCTGACCTTCGTCGGCATCCAGCCGGCACGCGGTTATCAGGTTGACCCGAGTGCGGTCTATCACGACCCGGATCTGGTGCCGCCCCACGCGTATCTGGCGTTCTATTTCTGGCTGCGTAACACCTACGGCGCCCACGGCGTGATTCACGTCGGCAAGCACGGCAACCTTGAGTGGCTGCCGGGCAAAGGCGTCGGGCTTTCGGAGAATTGCTGGCCGGACGCATTGCTCGGGCCGCTGCCGAACATTTACCCGTTTATCGTCAACGATCCGGGCGAGGGCGCCCAAGCGAAACGACGCACGCAAGCGGTCATCATCGACCACCTGATGCCACCGCTGACCCGCGCCGAAACCTACGGCCCGCTGCGCAATCTGGAGCTGCTGGCCGACGAGTATTACGAAGCGCAATTGCTCGACCCACGCCGCGCCCGCGAGTTGCAGCGTGACATTCTGCAACTGGTGCGTGAGACGCAGATCGACCGGGAACTGCAACTCGATGCAGGGATGGACAGCGACGCTGATGCGGCGATCTGGCTGCCGCGCCTCGATACGTATTTGTGTGATTTGAAGGAATCGCAGATTCGCGATGGCTTGCATATTTTTGGCGAGTCACCGACCGGGCGTTTGCGCATTGATACGTTGCTGGCGCTACTGCGCATTCCACGCGGAGACGGGAAGGGCGCGCAATCGAGCCTGCTGCGCGCGCTGGCCAAAGGGTTCGAGCTGGGGTTCGATCCACTCGATTGCGCGTTGGCCGATCCATGGACTGGCCCGCGTCCCGCAGAACTGCAATCGCAAAGTGACGAGGTCTGGCGCACTGCTGGCGACACCCGCGAACGCCTCGAACTGTTCGCCACACAGCTGATTTCCCAAGCCCTGCACGATCCCTGTGGGAGCGAGCTTGCTCGCGAAGGCGTCGTATCAGCCAACACTTCATTCACTGACACACAGCTTTCGCGAGCAAGCTCGCTCCCACAGGGATCGGGGTGGTCTGATGTGAATGCGATCATCCAGTCCCTGCGCGACGTCGTCGCGCCACGCCTGGACGCCTGCGGCCCCGCCGAAATGCGTGGCCTGCTCGACGCCCTCAGCGGCCGTTTCGTCCCTGCCGGCCCGAGCGGAGCGCCGAGCCGTGGTCGCCTCGACGTCCTGCCCACCGGCCGCAATTTCTACTCGGTCGACGTGCGCAACTTGCCGACCACCACCGCGTGGCGCATTGGTTTCCAGTCAGCGACATTGATTCTGGAGCGTCACCTGCAAGATCACGGCGATCACTTGCGCCAGCTCGGATTGTCCGTGTGGGGCACCGCGACCATGCGCACCGGCGGCGACGACATCGCTCAGGCCATGGCGCTGATGGGCGTCCGCCCGGTATGGGCCACTGGCAGTCAGCGTGTCGACGATTTCGAGATTCTGCCGCTGAGCCTGCTCGACCGCCCGCGCGTCGATGTCACGTTGCGGGTTTCCGGATTTTTCCGCGATGCGTTCGCCAATCTGATTCGCCTGTTCGATGCGGCAGTGCAGGCAGTGGCAGCGCTGGACGAACCGGACGATCTCAATCCGTTGGCCGCCAAAGTGCGTGCCGAGCGCGAGGCACTGTTGCAGTCGGGCGTCGATGAGGACACCGCACGGCGTCAGGCCGGTTGGCGGATCTTCGGCGCCAAACCCGGTGCCTATGGCGCAGGCGTGCAGGGCGCGATCGATGGCCGTTTGTGGCAAAGCCGCGACGACCTTGCCGAGGTCTATCTGAACTGGGGCGCCTACGCCTATGGCGGATCCGATGAGGGCACTGCTGCGCGTGAGCAGTTCGTGCAGCGCCTGAGCCAGGTGCAAGCGGTGCTGCAGAATCAGGATAACCGCGAGCACGACTTGCTTGATTCCAACGACTATTACCAGTTCCAGGGCGGCATGCTTGCTGCCGTGGAAACCCTGCGTGGCGAGGCGGCGGCCAGTTATCACGGCGATCACAGTCAGCCGGATCTGCCGAAGATTCGCACGTTAAAGGAAGAGCTCAACCGGGTGATTCGCTCACGGGCGGCCAATCCGAAATGGATCGACGGGGTCAAACGTCACGGCTATAAAGGCGCGTTTGAACTGGCGGCGACGGTTGATAATCTGTTCGCGTTTGATGCCACGACGCAGTTGATCGATGATCATCAATACGCGTTGCTCACCGATGCTTATCTGCTGGATCCGGCGACTCGGGAGTTTGTCCGCGAGCATAATCCGCATGCGCTGCGGGATATGACCGAGCGCATGCTCGAGGCACAGCAGCGGGGGATGTGGCAGGAGCCGGGGGCATATAAAGAGGCGTTGGAGAATCTGTTGTTGGACATAGAAGAAGATGTGTAGCCGGTTAAAAGCTACCCTCACCCCAGCCCTCTCCCGGAGGGAGAGGGAGCCGATCTATGTTGCTGTCAAAACTTGAGCTCGGCTCGATATATCAAGTCGGCGTAACTCGCCAGAACAACTCGGTCAGTTCCCTCTCCCTCCGATAGAGGGCTAGGGTGAGGGCCACCCCTACTGACCCCCCACAACAATCAAGCACACCAAAGACCACGACAGAGAAATCCCAAATGACCGACACCCCGCATTTCCCGCTCTCCGCCGTGGTCGGCGCCGATGATTTGAAACTCGCCCTGTGCCTCACCGCCATCGACCCGAAAATCGGCGGTGTGCTGATCGAAGGCCCGCGAGGCATGGCCAAGTCCACCCTGGCCCGTGGCTTGGCCGACCTGCTCGCCAGCGGTCAATTCGTCACCTTGCCGCTCGGGGCGACTGAAGAACGCCTGGTTGGCACCCTCGACCTCGACGCCGCCCTCAGCGAGGGGCGCGCGCAGTTCTCGCCGGGTGTGCTGGCGAAGGCGGACGGCGGCGTGCTTTACGTCGATGAAGTCAATCTGCTGCCGGATCACCTGGTGGATCTGCTGCTTGACGTTGCCGCCAGCGGCACCAACCTGATCGAGCGTGACGGTATCTCCCATCGGCATTCGGCGAAGTTCGTGCTGATCGGCACCATGAACCCGGAAGAAGGCGAGTTGCGCCCGCAGTTGCTTGACCGCTTCGGCTTGAACGTTGCCCTCAGCGGCCATACGGCACCGACCGAACGCGGACAGATCATTCGTCGGCGACTGGATTTCGACAGCGATCCGCAAGCCTTCTGTGCACAGTGGGAAGCCGAGCAACACGCTCTACGTACTCGCTGCGAAAAAGCTCGCGCTGCCTTGGCCAATATTGCACTGGACGATGCCGCACTCGCGCAGATCACCGAGCGTTGTTTTGCTGCCGGGGTCGATGGCCTGCGTGCCGATCTGGTCTGGTTACGCGCCGCTCGTGCTCACGCGGCATGGCGTGGGGCTGCGGTGATTGGCGAAGAAGACATCGACGCCGTGGCCGAGTTTGCCCTGCGCCATCGGCGTCGCGAGCAACCGGCATCGAGTCCGCAGCCACCGTCGCAGTCGCCGGTCGAGTCGCAGGCCACGCCAAGTGAAGGGCAGGGCCAGTGGGGCGACCTGCCGGCGCCGGCGCTCGCCACGGGCGCGCGCCGCGAAGTGCCGAGCTGGCCAAAAAAGCCTTAGGCATTCGCCCCCGATCCGAGGTGGGGGCGAATGCCAGGCCCCGCGCCGGACGGCTGGCCAACGGACGTCAGGGCAAGCGCCATACGGCCCGCAGCGGTACAGTGAATTGGCCGGGCACGTTGCTCAACGGACGTCCTCGGATTCGTGAAAACCTGTTGTTTCAACTGCGCACACGCTCGCCGTATGAGCTGTGGCTGGTGATCGTCGATGCCTCGGCCTCGACGCGGCGTCATCACGCTTTGAGCGATGCCAAAGGCCTGCTCGCGCAACTGTTCGATGACGCTTACCGCCAGCGTGCGCGCCTGGCTTTGTTGACGGCCAGTGGCGCGGCGCCAAAATGGCAGGTGCAAGGATTGAAGGCGTCCAGCGGTTTGCGTACCTGGCTGGAGGCGTTGGGCGCGGGCGGTGGCACGCCGTTGCTGGCGGCGCTGGTGCAGGCCGAGCATTGGCTGGCGCTGCGGCGCAAGCGCTTTCCCGCCGAGCAGCAGCGATTGCTGGTGGTCACGGATGGGCGTTTGAAGCAGTGGTCAGGATTGCCGGCACTGGCGTGCCCGGGCTTGTTGATCGATATCGAGCGTGGGCCGATTCGGTTGGGGCGGGCGCGGGATCTGGCTTCAGCGTTGGGGTCAGACTATCGACATATCGATGAGCTGACTTCTCTCTGAGCTTTTCGGCGATTGTTCGACCGTCTTCGCGAGCAGGCATCGACTCGGTACCCGATCAGGAACACCAACACCTGCATCCCTGCTCTATGCTGCACCCAGCCCAATCACAAGGAGTGAGCGATGCGCGTACTGGTCAACAATCCCGCAGACGATTTCCGCGTCAAAGCCTACGCCGGCACCAACGGCGTGCTGCTGGCCATGGACCTGGCCGAATCCCGGCGCAAAGGCCTGTTGGGTTTCGCCATCGAAAAGCAGCAGGGCGCCAAACCCTGGTTGTTCCTGTTCAACAGCCTGACGTTCCCTGGCAAGGCGCACACGTTCCCCCAGTTCCACGCCACACCGAGCGATACCGCGCCGCTGCAGAAGTTTCGCTGGGCGGATTACGCGGTCAATCCGGGCACGACTCTCCACTATCGCGTGCACCTGGCCTACGGTACTGCCGATGCCGTGCAGTTAGGCGAAGCACTCGAGCTGACGATCACCTCCGATGACGGTCACCCGAGCAACCAGAGCGTGAATTTCAATCGAGCCGTTGCTGCCAGTCAGGCATTCCAGCGCAAGTTTCCCGACCTCGACGCACAGATCAGTGCCAACAAAAACATGCCCATCGAAGCCTGGCCCGATGCGGCCCGGCAATGGCTGGAAAACGGCTTGCTCGGGCGCTTGCTGGGTTTTATCGAGCGCGCCGTCGATGGCCAATGGGCGCTGGACATTGCCATCTACGAATACCAGTTACAAGCGATCATCGATGCGGTGAACGCCGCGTTCACACGGGGCGTGAACGTGCGGGTGCTGTATCACGCCCGGCCGGATGACGAAGACACCACCTCCAACGAAGCGAGCCTGGCGGCGCTGCCTTCCGCGAGCAAGCGCGGGCGAGTGACCCATAACATCTTTCACGACAAGTTCATCGTCCTGAGCCGCATCGCTGCCAGCGGTGAGCATCAGCCTGAAGCCGTTCTGTGTGGCAGCACCAACTTCACCGCCAACGGGGTTTATCGTCAGGCCAACGTGGTGCATGTGCTGGACGACGAATCGGTTGCTGCCAGTTATCTGCAAACGTTCGAGCATATCTGGGCGCAGCCGAATGATGTCGGCGCCACCCGTGACTGGCTCACCGGGCACAACCCGATGAACCCACAGCAGCCGCTGTTCGTCGGGTTTTCACCGCGTACGGGCGGGGCTGACCTGCAGGCGTTCGAGAACATCATCAGCGCGGCAAAAAAAGACGTGCTGTTCGTCACGGCGTTTTCGCTGCCGGACGCGATTCTCAATGCGTTACTTGGCCAGCCCCACGACGACATTTTGCGTTATGGCCTGCAAAATACCGCCAGCCGCATCACCGGGTTTCACGCCGACCGCAGCGCCGAGTTCGCCGCCACCGCACTGCTCAATACCGGGCTGGAAGGCTGGTTGCGCGAGAACATGAAAGGTCAGAAGGGCAATCTGCTGGTGCACACCAAAGCGGTCGTCACTGACTTCACCACCGATACGCCGACCATCATCAGCGGCAGCCATAACCTCAGCGTCTCGGCCAGCAATGGCAATGATGAAAACTACCTGATCCTTCGTGGCGACACCGATCTGGCGGATCGTTACGGGCTGGAGCTGTTGCGATTTTACGAGCATTACCGCTTTCGCTATTTTGCGAAGAAACTGGCGTTGAAGCAGGTCAATCCGTTGGCGGCGGACGACAGTTGGACCAATGATTACTACGTTGAAGGGGATTTGCGCCAGTTGTCTCGTTTGCGTTTTGCCGGCCGCTGACACCGTACTGTAGGAGCTGCCGCAGGCTGCGATCTTTTGATCTTTTTTAAAGCGACCCGACGATCAAAAGATCGCAGCCTGCGGCAGCTCCTACAGAGGTATTCGGTGCTGATTACAGATTTTGAAATGATTTGCCGCTGTAGGAAATGTTCCCAAAGCCTGTACGCTCCAAGGCCATTTTTCATTCAGGATCTACATGAACACCCTCGCGGAGCCTCCCAGTTTCAGCTTCCCTTCGCGCCACGGCGCGGTCTTGACGCACTCGCAGCATCCAGTTTTCCGACACCCGACTATCGTAGATAACGCGGCCCCAGAGCCTTTGCGTTGCGCTTTGCCGTGTCCGGCAGCCTGAATCAACCGAGAGAGATAGAGACGTTTTATGGAATGGTTAGCGGATCCCACAGCCTGGTTGGGCTTGTTGACATTGATCGTGCTGGAACTGGTGCTGGGTATCGACAACCTGGTGTTCATCGCAATCCTCGCGGACAAACTGCCGCCGCATCAACGTGACCGTGCGCGGATTATCGGCCTGTCGCTGGCGCTGATCATGCGCCTTGGTCTGTTGGCGAGTATTTCCTGGCTGGTCACCCTCACGCAGCCGTTGTTCGAGGTGTTCGACAAGAGCTTCTCCGGCCGTGACCTGATCATGCTGTTCGGTGGTGTGTTCCTGTTGTTCAAGGCCACCATGGAATTGCACGAACGCCTTGAAGGCCACGTCGGTGAACGCACGACCAACGCCGCCTATGCCATGTTCTGGCCGATCGTCGCGCAGATCGTGGTGCTCGACGCGGTGTTCTCGCTCGATGCGGTGATCACCGCCGTGGGCATGGTCGATGAACTGGCGGTGATGATGATCGCGGTGATCATCTCGATTGGCTTGATGATTGTCGCCAGCAAACCGCTGACGCGCTTCGTCAACGCACACCCGACGGTGATCATGCTGTGTCTGGGCTTCCTGATGATGATCGGTTTTGCCCTGACCGCTGAAGGTCTGGGCTTCCACATTCCGAAAGGCTATCTGTATGCCGCCATTGGTTTCTCGATTCTGATCGAGGTGTTCAACCAGATCGCCCGGGCTCGCCGCAAGCGCTCGATGCAGGGTTTACGGCCGATACGCGAGCGCACGGCTCATGCGGTCATGCGCTTGCTGGGCGGGCGCAAACTGGCGGTGGAAGAGGTCGGCGAGGAAATCTCCGATCTGCTCGACGACGGTGACGCGCCAAATGCCGAGCTGTTCGATCGTCGCGAACGGGTGATGATCAGCGGCGTACTGCAACTGGCCGAACGCCCGATTCGCGGGCTGATGACCGTGCGCGCCGATGTTGACAGCATCGATCTGGCCGATGATCGCGAGGCGATTCGTACCCGGTTGATGCACTCGTCCTACTCGCGTCTGCCGTTGATTCGCAACGGTGCGGTGGATGAACCCTTGGGCTTCGTGCACAAGAAGGAACTGCTCAACGAGTACCTGGCCGGTAACGAGCCGAATCTGGAACATCTGGCGCGCAAGACCGTCAACCTGCTCGACAGTTATTCGATCCTCAATGCGCTGGAGCAGATGCGCGCGGCCTCGACGCACATTGCCTTCGTGGTCAATGAATTCGGTGATTTTGTCGGCGTGTTGACCATGACCGACATCCTCGAGTCGATTGCCGGCGAGTTGCCGGACGCCAGCGAAATCGAAGGCCCCGACGTGGTCGAGGAGCAGGGCGGGTTTATGGTCAGCGGCGCGTTGAACCTTGCGCGTGTGCGTCAGCGCACCGGGTTTGGTGCGCAGCCGACCGAGGACTATCAGACCATGGCCGGGTTGGTGATGAGCCTGCTGGATCGATTGCCGGTCATCGGTGATCGTCTGGAACTTGAAGGCTGGCAGATGACGGTCAAAGCGGTGGAAGAGCGGCGGGTGACGCGGGTGTTGTTGGTGCGTGCTGCCGCGTAATACTTGATTTCTCTGGCGACTGTACTGGCCTCTTCGCGAGCAGGCTCGCTCCCACCTTGGAACGCGTTTCAAATGTGGTAGCGAGCCTGCTCGCGAATGCTTGGGTTCAGGCACCGCAGTATTCACTGATGAAAAGTGTAGCGATCCTTCCCATATGCTTTGACGCAAACAACGCCTCTTACGCCTTGAGCAGCGCCTGATTCAGCGAATCGCAATCCTCGACCCGGGTCTCACCGATACTGGTGGTCACCGGTCGAAGAATTTCCGCAGGCGAGCACGTGCAACGGTGCGCAAAGTACGAAGTGTCTGACGCAGCCAAGGCAGGTCATGCAGCTGTTTGCGAGGCGCAACGGGCGCTTTGGTCTTGCCGATGTGCTCGGCGAAATCCCGTGCGAGGGTTTCTTCGGTGCCGATGCCTTTGAGTTTTTTCACCAGTCTGCCGTTCTTGTAAAACAGCACGGTGGGCGTGCCGGTGACCAGCGGGTGGCGCGGGGACTCGCTGGTAATGAGCATGTAGATATTGGCGCGATGCCGGTATGGCTCGGCCGTCTGGCGAAAGATCGGCCCGGCCCATTCGCAGGCGGGGCAGTGTTCGTTGGCGAAATACAGAATCACCGGGCGCCAGGTTTTCAGCGTTTTTCGATAGGTGGCCGGCAAGGCTGCGAAAGGGGTTGTCGAGTCCATTGGAAACTCCCTTTTCGGAATGCGGTGGTTCACGGAAAAAGCGAGCCGTCACGAGATGAACGCTCGCTTTCAAGAGTACTGGCTCAGAGCAGCTTGGATAGCGTTAAATCGCTGAAATAAGAGCCAAGTTCATCAAACGTACCGTCATTGGACTCTACCTTCACTGTGAATTTGAGTGTCGCAAGAGGTGCTTCGAACTCTTTGAACTTGATCGTCCAGTTCTGACCTCCTGAGACGTCAAGTTCAACCGGGTTGCCTGTCGGATGTGGTTGCACAGTGACGCGGCCAGCATAGCCGGGCAGTGTTTTCATTCTTGCCGAGATCATGAATTTCCCGCCGCCCTCGCTGCCCAGGAGAACGTCCTGACTGATGGAGTCAGGAGGCGCGATTATGCAGTGACCATTTACGTAACTGACGTTATTCGGGGTTGTTGCTGTCCAGTGATCGCCTTGACTCGCAAAATCACCATTTTCAATCAGATTAGCCATTTCAAAAGTCCTTATTGAGATTTTGAGTTCGATTCCTGACCCGTTCGGTCCAAACCAGTAGGCCTATCAATTCACCGGTCAACAACTGTCAACTCTGACAGGTCGAGCCGCAAATCCGATGAACGGTTATCTGTGCTCAGTCCATTTTTCAAGTCCGATTCATTGCTGTATGTGTGCATCAATTGGTCGCGCACATGCCCTTGAATGTGACGTTACTTCCCAATTGGTTGCCCTCAGTAGCGATGGTCAAACCTCTACTGGCAATAGTCGCGCGCAGATCCGCGGGCTAACTTGTTGAACCGATTAATGTTTCCGAAGACCTGGGTTTTATTGCCAAAGCTATGGCACACTTTCTGCTGTCTATTCCGTAGTAACAAACCGTGTTCCGGTATAGCGGAATAAACACCATTCTGGAGTGCTTGCCATGCATCGCCGTCCTTCGTTGTTCAAAGCGTGTGTTTTCATTCTTGCGGCTTCGTCCGCTGTCATGGGTATGGCCCAGGCGGCCGACAGCAAGCTCGACAGTGTTCTGGCCCGTGGCAAATTGATTGTCGGTACTGGCAGCACCAATGCGCCGTGGCACTTTCAGGGCGCGGACGGCAAGTTGCAGGGCTTCGATATCGACATCGCGCGGATCGTCGCCAAAGGTCTGTTCAACGACCCGAGCAAGGTCGAGTTCGTCGTGCAGTCGTCTGATGCGCGGATCCCCAATCTGCTCACCGACAAGGTCGACATGAGCTGCCAGTTCATCACCGTTACCGCCAGCCGTGCGCAGCAGGTGGCGTTCACGCTGCCGTATTACCGCGAAGGCGTCGGCCTGCTGTTGCCGAACAACAGCAAGTACAAGGAAATCGAAGATCTGCAAGCCGCCGGCGACAGCGTCACCGTGGCCGTGCTGCAGAACGTCTACGCGGAAGAACTGGTGCATCAGGCCCTGCCGAAAGCCAAGGTCGATCAGTACGACAGCGTCGACCTGATGTATCAGGCGGTGAACTCCGGCCGCGCCGACGCCGCCGCCACTGACCAGTCTTCGGTCAAGTACCTGATGGTGCAGAACCCTGGCCGCTACCGCAGCCCAAGCTATGCGTGGAGCCCGCAAACCTACGCATGTGCGGTGAAACGCGGCGATCAGGACTGGCTGAACTTCGTCAACACCGCACTGCATGAAGCGATGACCGGCGTTGAATTCCCGACTTACGCGGCGTCGTTCAAGCAATGGTTCGGTGTAGATCTGCCTTCGCCAGCCATTGGTTTCCCAGTCGAATTCAAATGATCCCGTGAGAGTGGGGCGATTTACTTCGCCCCGCTCAAGGTACTGCTGACCATGAACTATCAGTTGAACTTTGCTGCCGTGTGGCGCGATTTCGACACCTTGCTGGCGGGGCTCGGTCTGGGTCTTGAACTGGCCTTGGTGTCGATCGCCATCGGCTGCGTGATCGGCCTGCTGATGGCGTTTGCCTTGCTCTCCAAGCATCGCGCCTTGCGGGTGCTGGCCTCGGTGTACGTCACGGTGGTGCGTAACACGCCGATTCTGGTGTTGATTCTGTTGATCTACTTTGCCTTGCCGAGCCTGGGTATTCGTCTGGACAAGATTCCTTCGTTCATCATCACGCTCTCGTTGTATGCCGGGGCGTACCTGACCGAAGTGTTCCGTGGCGGTTTGCTGAGTATTCCGAAAGGCCAGCGCGAAGCCGGGCTGGCGATAGGGCTCGGCGAGTGGCAGGTCAAGGCTTACGTCACCGTGCCGGTGATGCTGCGCCCCGCTTCGCTGTCGCGGATGATGTACGGACGCAAGAACACCATCAGGTTGGTCTTGGTAATCGCCCGGCGCTCGTTGCGAA
>NZ_JBITSX010000022.1:0-74586 GCF_044541255.1 Pseudomonas sp. NPDC085632
GCCAAGGCACGCGAGAAAGGCGTGATCGTCGCATTCGAAGCGGCCGTGGCCGGTGGCATTCCGGTGATCAAGGCGATCCGTGAAGGCCTGTCCGCCAACCGCATCAACTGGGTCGCCGGGATCATCAACGGCACCGGCAACTTCATCCTCACCGAAATGCGCGAGAAGGGCCGTACCTTCGAAGACGTGCTGGCCGAAGCTCAGGCGCTGGGCTACGCCGAAGCCGATCCGACTTTCGACGTTGAAGGCATCGACGCCGCGCACAAGCTGACGATTCTGGCCTCCATCGCGTTCGGCATTCCGCTGCAATTCGACAAGGCTTACACCGAAGGCATCACCAAGCTGACCACCGCTGACGTGAATTATGCCGAAGCGCTGGGCTATCGCATCAAGCACCTCGGTGTGGCGCGCAGCACAGACGCCGGCATCGAGTTGCGCGTGCACCCGACGCTGATCCCGGCCGATCGCCTGATCGCCAACGTCAACGGCGTGATGAACGCGGTGATGGTCAACGGTGACGCCGCCGGTTCGACGCTGTTCTACGGCGCCGGCGCTGGCATGGAACCGACCGCTTCGTCGGTGATCGCCGACCTGGTCGACGTGGTTCGCGCCATGACGTCCGACCCGGAAAACCGTGTACCGCACCTGGCTTTCCAGCCGGACTCGCTGTCGGCCCATCCGATCCTGCCGATCGAAGCCTGCGAAAGCGCTTATTACCTGCGCATTCAGGCCAAGGACCATCCGGGCGTACTTGCTCAGGTGGCAAGCATCCTGTCGGAGCGCGGTATCAACATCGAGTCGATCATGCAGAAGGAAGTCGAGGAACACGACGGTCTGGTGCCGATGATCCTGCTGACCCACCGAGTGGTCGAGCAGCGCATCAACGATGCCATCGCCGCCCTCGAAGCGCTGGCCGGCGTGAATGGTCCGGTGGTCCGGATCCGCGTCGAACACTTGAATTAACAGCAGCGGCAAGTTTTCAGCTTCAAGCTGCAAGTAAAAGCAGAGCCGCTTTTCACTTGTAGCTTGCAGCTCACAGCTTGTAGCTCAAACCGAAGGTTTGCCCTTATGCGTTATATCAGTACCCGCGGCCAGGCACCGGCCCTGAATTTCGAAGACGTCCTGCTGGCCGGTCTCGCCACCGACGGCGGTCTGTACGTTCCGGAAAACCTGCCACGTTTCACTCAGGAAGAAATCGCTTCCTGGGCCGGCCTGCCGTATCACGAACTGGCCTTCCGCGTGATGCGCCCGTTCGTCACCGGCAGCATTCCGGACGCCGATTTCAAAAAGATTCTTGAAGAAACCTACGGCGTGTTCGCCCACAGCGCCGTGGCGCCGCTGCGTCAACTGAACGGCAACGAATGGGTGCTGGAGCTGTTCCACGGCCCGACCCTGGCGTTCAAGGACTTCGCCCTGCAATTGCTCGGTCGCTTGCTCGATTACGTGCTGGAAAAACGCGGTGAGCGCGTGGTGATCGTCGGTGCCACCTCCGGTGATACCGGTTCGGCCGCGATCGAAGGCTGCAAGCACTGCGAAAACGTAGACATCTTCATCCTGCATCCGCACAACCGTGTGTCGGAAGTGCAGCGTCGCCAGATGACCACGATTTTCGGCGAGAACATCCACAACATCGCCATCGAAGGCAACTTCGATGACTGCCAGGAAATGGTCAAGGCGAGCTTCGCCGACCAGAGCTTCCTCAAGGGCACGCGTCTGGTGGCGGTGAACTCGATCAACTGGGCGCGGATCATGGCCCAGATCGTCTACTACTTCCACGCAGCCCTGCAGTTGGGCGGCCCGGCGCGTTCGGTGTCGTTCTCGGTGCCGACCGGCAACTTCGGCGACATCTTCGCCGGCTACCTGGCACGCAACATGGGCCTGCCGATCAACCAGTTGATCGTCGCCACCAATCGCAACGACATCCTGCACCGCTTCATGAGCGGCAATCAGTACGTCAAGGAAACCCTGCACGCCACGCTGTCGCCGTCGATGGACATCATGGTCTCGTCGAACTTCGAACGCCTGCTGTTCGACCTGCACGGTCGCAACGGCGCAGCGATTGCTGGTCTGATGGATTCGTTCAAACAGGGCGGCGGTTTCAGCGTCGAGCAAGAGCGCTGGACTGAAGCGCGCAAACTGTTCGACTCGCTGGCCGTAGACGATGCGCAGACTTGCGAAACCATCGCCGAAGTCTACGAGCAGACGGGCGAAGTGCTGGATCCGCACACCGCCATTGGCGTCAAGGCTGCGCGCGAATGCCGTCGCAGTCTGGACATCCCTATGGTCATTCTGGGCACCGCTCACCCGGTGAAATTCCCTGAGGCCGTAGAGAAAGCCGGTGTAGGAAAAGCGCTCGAGCTACCTGCACATCTTTCTGATTTGTTTGAGCGAAACGAGCGCTGCACCGTTTTGCCAAACGAGCTGAAAGCCGTGCAAGCCTTTGTCAGCCAGCATGGCAACCGCGGCAAGCCGCTTTGAGCCATTAAAAGCTGTCACATTTTGAAGCCCGTCTCCTGACGGGCTTTTTTGTTTCTGCTGCCACACTGCTCGGGTTTTCACCCATGAAGGACGGGTGAGTCGATCACGAAGGAAGTGGCAATGCTGTTTTATAGAGGTTTGAAACCGGCACTGGGTGTGTTGTTTTTGTTCGGATTATTGGCGTTGATGCGCTGCAGCATGGCGGCGCAATTGGCGCTGCACGCTGATGCCGTGACGTCCAGAGTCCAGCCCATCGAACTGGCTGCACACGAGCGTCAATGGATTCGCGACAACCCCAAGGTGACGGTGACGTCGGTGCAGTATCCGTTGTATCTGTTTCAGGATGAGCACGGGCAGTGGAGCGGCTTGAACAACGACGTGCTCAAGCGCGTGACGGCGATGACCGGGCTGCAGTTTGTGCATCAGGAGTCGTTCTCGACGGATCACATGCTCGAGCGCCTGGAGAGCGGAGCGGCCGATATCAGTACAACCTTGGCCATGAGCGAGGAGCGCAAGGCATTCCTGGATTACAGCCACGCGTTCGGTGGCGCGGGCTGGGTGTTTGTCGGCCGCGCTGACGCACCTCGGCTGGATGCTTTCGAGCAGTTGAGTAAACGGGTGCTGGTGCTGCCGGCCCGGCATGCGCTGGAGGACATGATCAGGCGGGACTTTCCCTCGATCGAGATTCGCTCGGTCAAGACCTACGCCGAGGCACGGGCGCTGGTCGAGAGCGGTGAGGCCTACGCCACCATCGAAAACGAAATCGGCGCGCAACTTTATCCCTTGGGCATGCTCAAGGTAGGCGGTGTGGTCGAGGGCAAATGGGAAGCCGATAACCTGGCTGTGCGCAAAGGCATGCCGGTGCTCCTGAGTATTCTCAACAAGGCCCTTGAGGCGTTTCCCGCAGCCGAATTGCGGGCGATCCGCCTGAAATGGCTGGAAGGTATTGCACCGGCGCCCGTGCCGTCAGTCTGGCAGCAGATGCTTGAATGGGGTTGCTGGGGCATGTGCGGGCTTGGCGTGTTCGGCCTGCTGTCACTGATATGGAATCGGCGTCTGACCGCCGTGATCAAACTGCGGCGCGCGGCGGAAAAGGATCTGGGCGATCAACTGGCATTTCAGCATGCATTGATCGACTCCATGCCGGATCCTGTGTTCGTTCGTGATCTGCAAGCGCGGCTGATCATGTGCAATCGCAGCTATGAGGAGGCCTTGTCGATTCGACTGGACCAGGTGCTCGGGAAGTTGCTGATCGAGGTTGACGCGCTGCCGCAGGCTACAGCGCTGATGCTGCACGATGAATTCCTGGTGCAGTTGCGCACGCGCAAGTCGCGTTTCAGCAAACGGCGATTGCAGTTCAAGAGCGGCACCCGTGAGGTCTATCAGTGGACGGTGCCGTTTTACAGCGCCGACGGCAAATTGCGGGGGCTTTTGGGCGGTTGGACAGACATCACCCAGCGTCGTACAGAGAGCGGGTGTCGATGTCTGCAATGAAGATGGGAAATGTCCTATAAGACGCGGCTACTTTTCCGATGGGAGGCTTAGGATGGCTGCCCTAGAGTGACAACAACTGCGGTGAGAATCCGCGATTGTCGCTTCAGAGGTCGCTTATGCGCTCGCTTAAAGTCCTGATACTTGAACCCAACCCGTTCCAGCTGATGGCATTGCATCAAATGCTCAATGCCATTGGTATCTATGACGTACTGACGGCACCGTCGCTGGCATCTGCCTTGTCGTCATTGCGCCATCGCGGCGCGGTCGACATCGCCATCTGCGATCCACAACTCAAGGGTGGTGATGGCCTGGCGCTGATTCATCATCTGGCGATTCAGCATGAGGCGCGTGCGCTGATCCTGCTGGGTGTGGTCGCACCGAGCCTGCTGAACGATCTCGAACCCTTGCTGTGCGAACACCACCTGCGGCTGTTGGGGCGCCTGCAAACGCCCGTGTCGGCGGTATTGATGCGCGGTTTGCTCGACAGTTACCTGATCGCCGCTTCGTCACCCGTACGGGGTTGACGGGGGCGGTTATTTTTCTGTCATCTTCGCCGTGCATGCTCTGACAGACCGGTGACACTCCAGGAACGGGGCAGTCGGTTTGCAGAACTTTCTTCTCGGGCCGGTGGTCATTTATTGTGAACACGCCCCAGGCACACAGTTTTCGGACTATTGAGTGGAGATCGAGATGGAAAGTATCAGTCTATTGCTCGGTGAGGCTCTGAGCCCGTATCAGGTTTCGTTGTCTCCAAGCGGTTCCCATGGCGAATGCCTGGTGACCTTGAAGAACAGCAGCGGCGCCATTGTGGTGGAACGCGAATTCAATCAGGCACAGCTGAGCGACAAGCGCCAACTGACCGATGTCGTTGACGGCTTGCACCGCGACGTTCTGATAGCTGAAGGACGGCTGGAACCCTGTGTGATCGCGGCATTGCGCAACGCTGCGCTGGACAAACGTGCGGCGCTGTAAAGATGAAATATTTTTTGTGGGAACCTTCCTGCATCCCTGTCAGTCAGACCCCATAACAGCAGGATCAAGCATTGTGCTCCGGTGCTTGTCGCTTGCTGCTACGGGTCTTTATGTAGGCCACGTTTAACCCCGAGTCGTCTCCCCACTTCTCGGGGTTTCTTTTGTCCGGCGTTTGCTCATTGCGCTGCCTGATGTTCGAAAAACGTGCGGGCCTCTTCGAGATAATCCGCACGCCGGTCAGGGTCCAGCCATGCAGCGTAGAGCTGATTCAGGTGTTCATGGGGCAGGGTGCGCAGCAGATGGTTGATCTCGGTGATCGCCTGACGTCCCTGCGTGGTGTCGGAACATGCCACATAGCCAGACAGATATTTCCCGTTGCCCTGAATCGGATAGAACTCCAGCTCATCTTCATTGATCTGCGCCTGCTTCGCCTGATAGCGAATCTCCGGCCAGTAGCCCAACACCACCTGCAACCGACCGAGGCGCTGCATTGAAAGCAGATTGGTCAGCGCATCGTTGCCGTAATGCGCAGTCAGGGCACCGTTGGGCGCTTGATGCAAAAGGGTGTCGATGAACTCGCCATAGCTGCGTTCCGCTACCACACCGACTTTGCGCTCCGTAGCGGCCAGCAGCGCCGACAGATCGACTTCACCGTCGACCAGATACGGCTCGAGTACCGAGCGATCTCGCTGGCGAACCACCAGGCCATTGCTCACGGCGCGAATCGCCGGGATCGAATACGAGACCCACTGCGCGCGCTCCTTGTTCCACAGCAGCGCGGGGTCACAGGCAAACGGGTTTTCATGGAGCATCTGCAGACCGCGGGCGCGATTGACCCGCATTAGCGTGTGCTCGTACTGCGGCATGCCAGCGATCAGCAACGGCATCAGTTGGTCAATCACGCCCTGGCCCTTTTTCGGGCCTTCGAAAATGGTCAGTGGCGGCAGGTCACGCAGTAACCAGATCAGCGTCGGCTTCGCCTGCGCTCCCGTCGACAGCGCGAGCAAAAACAACAGGCCGAACAGCCGCCACGTCCACCAGTGGTGAGCGCGGTTGGTGTGCGATGTCTGCCGGCGTTTCAGCTTAAATGGCTCCGTCTTCGCGCAGCTTGGCGATCTGTCTCTCGTCGTAGCCAAGGTCGTGAAGTACCTGCGCATTGTGTTCACCCAGTTGCGGTCCGACCCATTCTGAACTGCCCGGTGTATCAGAGAGTTTCGGCACAATGCCCGGCATCTTGAAGTCTTTGCCATCAGGCAACTTGGCGTGCAGGAACATCTCTCGGGCCAGGTACTGTGGATCGTTGAACATGTCCTCGGCACTGAAGATCCGGCTGGCCGGCACCTCGGCTTGATTGAGCAGGTCGAGCACGGTTTGCAATGGCAGCGAATTGACCCAGCGATCAATCACCCCGTACAACTCGTCGCGGCGACCGTCGCGCCCGTCATTGCTGGCCAATCTCGGATCGTTGGCCAGATCTTCGCGACCGATAATCAGCATGAAGCGTTTGAAGATTGCATCGCCATTGGCGCCGATCTGCACGTGTTTGCCGTCGGCGCTGGTGTGAATCGAAGAGGGCGTGATGCCGGGCATGATGTTGCCGGTGCGCTCGCGGATAAAACCGAACACATCGAACTCGGGCACCATGCTTTCCATCATCGCGAAAATGGCTTCGTACAACGCCACATCGACGACCTGGCCGAGGCCACCGTTGACCTCACGATGCCGCAGCGCCATCAGCGCGCCGATCACGCCCCACAGCGCGGCAATCGAATCGCCGATGGAAATCCCGGTGCGCACCGGTGGCCGATCCTCGAAACCGGTGATGTAACGCAGACCGCCCATGGATTCGCCGACCGCACCAAAGCCCGGCTGATCCTTCATCGGCCCGGTCTGGCCGAAACCGGACAGGCGCACCATCACCAGTTTCGGATTCAGCGCGTGCAAGGTTTCCCAGCTCAGGCCGAGTTTTTCCAGGACGCCGGGGCGGAAGTTTTCAATGAGGATGTCGGCTTCGCTGAGCAGTTGTTTGAGGATCGCCAACCCTTCGGGGTGTTTGAGGTTCAGCGTCAGTGACTTCTTGTTGCGCGCCTGAACGAACCACCACAACGAGGTGCCTTCATACAGCTTGCGCCATTTACGCAGCGGATCACCGCCGTCCGGTGACTCGATCTTGATCACTTCGGCACCGAACTCGCCGCAAATGCGCGAGGCAAACGGCCCGGCAATCAATGTACCCAATTCAATGACTTTCAGACCCGAGAGCGGTTTGCTGGTGAACGGCATGCGAAATCCTGTAGGACAAGGCTGAACGGATACAGCGTTTTAACATAGCCGGCTGTCAGACGCCGCAGGTTGATCGCCATCAATTCGATGATTGCCTACCGCATCGGTTAGACTTGCCGACTTTCCTCGTATCAAGAAGCCCGTTCATGGCCCAGCCGTCCACTACCTACAAGTTTGAACTGAACCTCACCGACCTCGACCGCAGTGTCTACGAGAGCGTCAAGCAGACCATCGCCCGTCACCCTTCGGAAACCGAAGAGCGCATGACCGTGCGACTGCTGGCCTACGCGCTCTGGTACAACGAGCAGTTGTCGTTTGGCCGTGGTCTGTCAGACGTGGACGAACCTGCGCTGTGGGAAAAGAGCCTGGATGATCGTGTTCTGCACTGGATCGAAGTCGGCCAGCCAGACGCCGACCGTCTGACCTGGTGCTCGCGTCGTACCGAACGCACCAGCCTGCTCGCCTACGGCAGCCTGCGCGTTTGGGAGACCAAAGTGATCCCGGCGATCAAGAATCTGAAAAACGTCAACATCGCTGCGGTTCCGCAAGAAGTGCTGGAAACCCTGGCCAAGGACATGCCCCGTGTTATCAAGTGGGACGTGATGATCAGCGAAGGCACGATCTTCGTCACCGACGACCGTGGTCAGCACGAAGTCCAGTTGCAGTGGCTGCAAGGTGAGCGCGGCTGATCCCGCGCCTTCAACTGAATAATCCCACGTAATAAAGAGAAGTCTCCGTCACCCCATGCGCATCGAACCTCGTCAACTGCCTGCCACTCTGCCCTTTCTGGGTGATATTCCGCCGCTGCTGACTCGCCTGTACGCGGCGCGGGGTGTGCAGTCCGAGGCAGAACTGGACAAGAGCCTGGCGCGGTTGATCCCGTTCCAGCAACTCAAAGGCATCGATGCAGCGGTGGACCTGCTGGTGACGGCGCTGGAGCAACGCCAGCGCATTCTCATCGTCGGGGACTTCGATGCGGACGGAGCGACGGCCAGCACCGTTGGCATGCTCGGCTTGCGTTTGCTCGGTGCAGCGCATGTTGATTATCTGGTGCCGAACCGCTTTGAATATGGCTACGGTCTGACCCCGGAAATCGTCGAAGTCGCTTTGACCCGCGAGCCGCATTTGCTGGTCACCGTCGACAACGGCATTTCCAGCGTCGAGGGCGTGGCAGCGGCCAAGCGCGCAGGCCTGAAGGTCTTGATCACCGACCACCACTTGCCCGGCGATGAACTGCCCCAGGCCGATGCGCTGGTCAACCCGAACCAGCCCGGTTGCGAATTCCCAAGCAAGGCGCTGGCCGGCGTCGGGGTGATTTTCTACGTGTTGATGGCGTTGCGCGCGCGTTTGCGTAGCCTCGGCTGGTACGAGAGCAAGCCGCAACCGAACATCGGTGAACTGCTTGATCTGGTAGCGCTGGGCAGCGTTGCCGACGTGGTGCCGCTGGACGCCAACAACCGGATTCTGGTGCATCAGGGGCTCGAACGGATTCGCGCCGGTCGCGCACGGCCGGGGATCAAAGCGATTCTTGAAGTGGCCAAGCGTGACGCCACCCGCATCACCTCCACGGATCTCGGTTTCATCGTCGGCCCCCGCCTGAATGCCGCTGGGCGTCTGGATGACATGAGCCTGGGCATCGAATGCCTGCTCACCGCCGACGCCAACCTGGCCCGGGAAATGGCTGCGCAACTGGACGGCATGAACCAGGACCGCAAATCCATCGAGCAGGGCATGCAGCGGGAAGCGCTGGCGCAGCTCAAGGATTTGCCGGTGGAGTCAATGCCGTTTGGCTTGTGCCTGTTCGATCCGGAGTGGCACCAAGGTGTGATCGGCATCCTCGCCTCACGTATGAAAGAGCGTTATTTCCGCCCGACCATTGCCTTTGCCGATGCTGGTGATGGTTTGCTAAAAGGGTCGGGGCGCTCTGTTCAGGGCTTCCATATCCGTGATGCCCTGAGTGTGGTCGCGGCGCAGCATCCGAACCTGATCGCCAAGTACGGTGGTCACGCGATGGCCGCCGGTCTGACCTTGCCACAGGAGAACTTTGCGCTTTTCGCCGAGGCATTCGACGCTGAAGTGCGTAGGCAACTTCGCGAGGAAGACCTGACCGGGCGCATGCTGTCGGACGGCACGCTGGCGGTCGAAGAGTTCCACCTCGAACTGGCCCGCGCGCTGCGCCACGCCGGGCCTTGGGGACAGCACTTTCCGGAGCCGCTGTTTCACGGTGTGTTCCAGTTGGTTGAGCAGCGGGTGGTTGGCGAGCGTCACCTGAAAGTGGTGCTGAAAAGCGAGTGTGGCTCGGTGAAGCTGGATGGCATTGCCTTTGGCATTGATCGCGATATCTGGCCGAACCCGACGATTCAGTGGGTTGAACTGGCTTATAAGCTCGACGTTAACGAGTTTCGGGGTAACGAGACCGTTCAGTTGATGATTGCCCACATCGAACCGCGTTGACGCCATTCACGAGCAGGCTCGCTCCCACATTTTGGAATGCATTCCCCTGTGGGAGCGACGGTGCGACGATTCGACTTGCTCGCGAAAGCGTCCGTTAACACACTGAATCACTCTGAACCCTCCCTCATCCCCGGTTGTCGACTAGGCTCTAAGCACTGCTTGATTGGCCTTGTGACGTCTTGTCGAATTTTTTGCCCGCGGGGGCGGGTGCTGCACCTTTTCCTGTCACTCGTCGACTATTCAAACAGAACCCTGGAGCCTGCCCACTGATTTGAGAGGTGCCCCATGAGTCTGCTGCTTGAACCCTTCACCCTCCGCCAACTGACCTTGCCCAACCGCATTGCCGTCTCACCGATGTGCCAATACTCCAGCGTAGACGGCCTGGCCAACGACTGGCACTTGGTACACCTCGGCAGCCGCGCCGTGGGCGGTGCCGGTCTGGTATTTACCGAAGCCACAGCCGTCACGGCCGACGGGCGGATCACCGCCGAAGACCTTGGCTTGTGGAACGACGAGCAGATCGCACCGCTGCAACGCATTACCCGATTCATCACGTCGCAAGGCGCAGTCGCCGGCATTCAATTGGCTCACGCCGGGCGCAAGGCCAGCACCCATCGGCCGTGGATCGGCAAACATGGCAGCGTCAAACCGGAAGATGGCGGCTGGGCACCGGTCGGGCCGTCGCCGATTGCTTTCGATCCGCAACATACGCAACCGAAACAGCTTGATGAGGGGCAGATTGCCGACGTCATTCAGGCGTTTGTCGACGCCGCGAAACGTGCCTTGAAAGCGGGTTTCAGCGTGGTCGAGGTACACGCGGCGCATGGTTATCTGCTGCATCAGTTTCTTTCGCCGCTGAGCAATCAACGGCGGGATCAGTACGGTGGTTCTTTTGAAAATCGTATTCGTCTGGTGCTGCAAGTCACTGAAGCGGTGAGAGCGGTCTGGCCTGAGGAATTGCCGGTGTTTGTCCGCGTGTCGGCCACTGACTGGGTGGAGGACGGCTGGAACCCGGATGAAACCGTGGAGCTGGCGCGACGCCTGCACACCCTTGGTGTGGATCTGATCGACGTGTCATCGGGGGGGACGGCGGCCAACGCGGAAATCCCGGTCGGGCCGGGTTATCAGACGCGCTTCGCCGAACGTGTGCGCAAAGAGTCAGGCATCGCCACCGGCACTGTGGGAATGATTACCGAGCCGGCGCAGGCCGAGCATATTCTGCGCACCTGTCAGGCCGACATCATCTTCCTTGCCCGCGAACTGTTGCGTGATCCGTATTGGCCGCTGCACGCGGACGATGATCTGGGTGGGCGCAAAGCGGTGTGGCCGGCGCAGTATCAGCGCGCGACTCATCGGGATCAGCCGATTCATGAGTCTGATTTGCGCGATTAAGTCAGTCGAGATAAAGCAAAAAGCCCCGGTCAGTGATAGCCGGGGCTTTTTTTCGTCTGGTTGTTCTTTGTTGCCATGCTGGCGCCATCGCTGGCAAGCAGCTCCCACAGGTTTGGTGGCGTACGCAAAGTTTGTGCTTGACACCATTCACTGTGGGAGCTGGCTTGCCAGCGATGAGGCCTGTGCAGGCGCCTCAAATCATCAAGGGTATTTACGCTTGTCCGGCGCAGGCGGGAAATACTGGTACAACCAGGTCTCGCTCAACGTGCGGTCATTGGTGCGAATAAACAGCCGCAGCTCCACCGGCTCCACGCTGTCACTGGTCGGGTACCAGTCAAACAGAATCCGGTACCCCTTGATGTCATCCAGCACCAGCACGCTGAAGTCCTGCACCTTGCCGTTCGAGCACGTCACCACCGGCTCAATCCCGGTGCCCTGCGGCAGGCGGTCCAGACCCCCACCGGTGAAGTCCACGGCAAAGCGACGCGCCCACACCGGCGGGTAATGCTCGCCCGGTGCCCATCCCTCAACAAAACCGCCCATGCCGGAACGGGTCGCGTGTACGCGGGCCAACGGCGTGCCCACCGGCGGCAGAGCGCTCCAGTAAAGCTTGTAGCCATAGTTCAGCGAATCGCCGGCAGCCACCGGTTTTTTCGGTGTCCAGAACGCGACGATGTTATCGAGGGTCTCGCCGGTCGTAGGAATTTCCAGCAGATCGATAGAGCCTTCGCCCCACGCGGTGGTCGGTTCTACCCACAGGCTCGGGCGCTTGCTGTACCAGTCGACGGTGTCCTGATAGTTGGCGAATTCATGGTCGGTCTGCACCAGACCGAATCCTTTCGGATCGGTGTCGGCAAACGCATTGAACTGCAGGGTCGCCGGGTTGTTCAGCGGACGGCAGATCCACTCGCCGTTGCCGCGCCACATCGCCAGACGATCCGAGTCGTGGATCTGCGGGTGGATGGTGTCGCACATGCGGCGCTCGTGGGTGCCGCAACTGAACATACTGGTCATCGGCGAGATGCCCAATTGCTCGATCGCCGTGCGCGCATTGATGTGCGCATCGACTTCCATCACCACGCGCTCGGCCTGGCAGTCGATGTCGAAACGGTAAGCGCCAGTGGCACTCGGCGAGTCGAGCAGGGCATACACCACAAATCGGGTGGCGTTCTTGTCCGGTGTCTCGAACCAGAACTTGGTGAAGTCAGGGAATTCTTCGCGTTTTTTCGCGTACGTGTCGATCGCCAGGCCGCGCGCCGAGAGGCCATATTGGCCAGTGGCGTCTACCGCACGGAAATAGCTGGCGCCGAGGAACGACAACACATCGTGACGATCCAGCTCCGGTGCTTTGAACAGCTTGAAGCCGGCAAAACCGAGGTCACCCTTGAGCTGCTGGGTGTCGACAGAAGTGTTTTCATAGTTGAACAGTGCGGGGCGGAAATGCACTTCGCGGGCAGTGCGCGTCTTGGCGTCGACGCTGTACATGCGCACCGGCTGACGGAACCCCATGCCGACGTGGAAGAACTGCACGTCCAGTTGGCCCTTGTTCTCCTTCCACAGCGAATGCTCGCCGTCGTAGCGGATCGCGTTGAAGTTCTGCGGGGTCATGGTCGCCAGGGTTGGCGGCAGCACCTGTTTGGTGTCCTGATAGGCGCTGGCAGCCAGTTGCTTGGCCTGGCGCTTCAGCGCTTCGAAGTCGAAGGCCTGCGCCTCGCCATCGGCGGCGCCGCCATTGGCCGCCCACGCACGGGTGGCCAGCAGGCCGGTGGCCGAAAGACCGGTGTAAGCCGCAATGGCCATGGACGCTTTGAGCAAATTCCTGCGGTGCATAAATTACAACCTGTCGTGAGCAATCCCGCGCCGTTCCTGGCACGTGCTGGATCAGAAATAACGGTTCGGACAAGCCTTCGGCCAAACGCAACGGACTATTAACAGATGCCCGCTAGCTTAAACGGTTCGCTCGCAATGCAAAATTCGTTGATTCACCGCGCCAGTGTGTCAATGAAACAAGACATGTCGGTTAAAAATCTTACGGGGCTTTCTGATTTACACGGCATATCTGCTTTTTTCGACTAATTACTCTAAAAACCGCTTTTCAGCGCCGATTTAATTTCTATTCTATGGGCATGACCGGTGCGGACCGGTAGGGCACACGGCGCTGCTGTAAGGGGCAGGGCGATGTGGTGGTTTAGCAATTCTTTGAAGTATTGAAGGACATCGTCCATGGCAAAAATACAAGGTATCACCGACATGCTGGGCATCTTTCCCTGCCTCGGCAGCGGCCGCAAAAGGCGTCGGCTCAGCTCTGACGAAGTGAAACTGGTGGAGCGTTATCGGGAGCTTTCGGAGAATGACCGGATTGCGATGCGGTATCTGGTGGATGCGATGCGGAGTGTTTCGCGGTTTTAACGCTGGGGTGGGCACCGTGAAAGCCATTTGGCTTTTACGCTGGCCAGGTCAATCAAATTGCCTGCGTCGGCATCGTCGATGCCGACGGCAATGGCCTTCTGAAGCTCGGCACTGTCGTTTAGTTTCAGGTAAGAGATCGCAAAGCTTTCATCACAGGGAATGACTTCCTCAATCTGAGGACATTTGAGAACAGTTCTACTCATCTGAATTCAACTCGCTAGAGGGGACACGCTTAACCTGTGGCGAGGGAGCTAGCTTCCTCGCCACAGTTTTTTGTTTATGAGCCTTAGCTGCAAGTACCCAGAACCGGATAAGGCCGCTGGCCTTGCATCAACTCCGGCACATCCCGCCATTTGACCCACGCCTGCTGTTGCCAGTGCAGCAACGGCACGGTGACGCCTGCCCAATGCATCGAACTCACGCTGGGGTGGTTTTTCACAGAGCTTGAATGGGTTTCGCGCAGCATCGGGATGACTTCATGGCTCAGCCATTGGCGCAGGTGTCGGTTTTCCGGGACGAAGTGATGGACGAGCAGGGCGAACAGGCCGGATTCGCTGACCATCGCGCAATCGATGATTTCGCCGTCCCGACGCAGAAGGACATGGCGACGCTGATCGGGATCGAGTTTCAGGGTGAGACGTTCGTTTAGCGGATAGCCCATCAAGCGACCGAGATCTTGCACGCAGAACCAGGCTTCGTGGTCTTGCATGAAGGCGTGGAGGAAACGGTTGTGGCGGGTGAAGATGGTGGGGGTGAAGAAAGCAGAGGTTTCAGAAGGAATTTGTACGTGGTTAGGCATTTTTCGACTCCAATATTGAGAATAGAGCCGCCACTCAAGTGAGTGCGGTCACGCCGTGTTGATATTTATTCCGGCTCCGACACCGGGCCGCTGATTTCGCCGCCGAGGGAAAGCCTATCGGCTAGCCACCTACTACGCCAAGTCGGCTCTATCGATACCTTCTGTAGGAAAACGTGCTTATCTCTGAAGGCAGAATCTGTAGGAAATGGCTGATTTTGCAGTGTCAGCAGCAACCGACCGCCCAAGCCGTAGTTTTTCCTTTATCTATTCGGATCCACGGAATGAACTGCATGAGTGCCATCAGGGCTAAGAGGTCGAGGCCTGCAATCCGGTAAAAATAATCCTGCGATAAGCGGCGGTTGCAGATATCTCGATCAAGTAATACGTTGTTCCATTGAGTAATACTTTAGGGGTATGACATGTCGACGACCATGACCAGCAAGGGGCAAGTCACAATCCCCAAGCCAATTCGTGATGCTTTGCATCTTACGCCGGGCTCGGCCATTGAGTTCAGCGTCAACGATCATGGCGAAGTGGTTCTGCATAGTGCTAAGCGCGAATCGGGAAAAGCGCGAGCTCCTGATCGATTTGATGCCGTAAGGGGCAAAGCCGATATCAAATGGCGAACCGATGATTTAATGGCCTTGCTCCGAGGGGATGATTGATGGTGCTGGTCGATACGAATGTGTTGATTGATGTGCTCGAAGACGATCCGGTCTGGGCCGATTGGTCGATTCAGCAACTTCGTGCTCAATCACTGATCCATGAGTTAGCCATCAACCCGATAGTTTATGCAGAGCTATCACAGACATTTTCGACGTTTGAGGCATTGGACGGAGTAGTGAGTCAACTGGGATTGGTCATGCAGGAGATTCCTAGACCCGCACTGTTTTTAGCTGGTAAGGCCTTCGTGAAGTATCGGAAGGTTGGCGGTGGAAAGCATAATGTTCTGGCGGATTTTTTCATCGGAGCACATGCGGCCGTAAAAAAATTACCCTTGTTGACGAGAGACTCCAAGCGTTACCGCAATTATTTCCCTTCAGTCGAATTGGTAACGCCGTCCTGAGTTTATGGATTGCTACACGACGAGCGGTCTCGCAAATCGCCCCGGTAAGAATGAACCTACCGGGGCGATTCTGCTTTAGCGACTCACCTTCCAAGCATCCCCAGCCGGCGCCTTGCCATGGTCATACGGCTTGCCAATCCACATATAAACCAGCCCCAAACCAATCACGATCGCGGTGCTCAACACCATCGCATAGTTCACATACCACGCTGCATCCGGCGTACGTGGCCAAGCCATGTTGATGATTGCGCCAACGCCGTACACCAGCGCGCCAATGTTCACCGGCCAGCCCCATGCGCCGAGGGTGAATTTGCCGCTCGGTTTCCAGCCTTTGCTGCGGGCGTACAGCGCGGCCAGGACGATCATCTGGAATGCGAGGTAGATGCCGATGGCGGCGAAGCTGACGATGGTGGCTACGGCATCTTGCAGGAAGAAGCCGAGGGCGATGATCAGGGCCGGCAGGATGCCGGACACGAACAGTGCGGCAACCGGTACTTGGGTGGTAGGAGAAATCTTTTTCAGCAGTCGGCTGCCGATGACCATTTCGTCCCGAGCGTAGGAGTACAGCAGACGGCTTGCCGCTGCTTGTAGGCTGATGACGCAGGAGATGAAGGAAATCATTACCACGCCCATCACCACTTTCGAACCGACCGGGCCGAAGGCGTTGTTGAGGATGGTGGTGACCGGGTCCTTGTCGGTGCCGTTGATCACCGCTTGCATGTCCGGTACGGCGAGGATCAGCGCGAGGCAGGCGAACATCGCCGCGATGCCGCCGATGTAGATGGTCATGCGCATCGCCACCGGGATTTTTGCGCTGGGGTTCGGGGTTTCTTCGGCGACGTCGCCACAGGCCTCGAAGCCGTAGTAAAGGAACATCCCCGCCAGCGAGGCAGTGAGAAACGCCGGCAGGTACGAGCCGTCGACGCTGATGTCGAAGGTGTTGAACAGCACGCTCAGCGGTTGGTGACGTTCGAACACCAACAAGTAAACACCGACGATCACCGCGCCGACCAGTTCGCAGAGAAAGCCGAACATGGCGATGCGCGCCAGCACTTTGGTGCCGCTGAGGTTGACCAGTGTGGCGAACAGGGTCAGCACCAGCGCGATGACGATGTTGGTGTTGTTGCTCGGCTCAAAACCGAGCATGGCGGCCAGGTACGGGCCAGCGCCGACCGCAACGGCTGCGATGGTAACGCAGAGGGCGATGGAGTAGATCCAGCCGACCATCCACGCCCATTTTTTACCGACCAAGCGGCGTGCCCAGGGGTAGACGCCGCCGGAAATCGGGAACTGCGAAACCACTTCGCCGAAGATCAGGCACACCAGCAACTGGCCGCAACCCACCAGCAAGTAGGCCCAGAACATCGGTGGGCCGCCGGCGGCGAGGCACAGACCGAAGAGGGTATAAACGCCTACGACCGGTGACAGATAAGTGAAGCCCAACGCGAAGTTTTCCCACAGGCTCATGCTGCGGTTGAAGTTCGAGGTGTAGCCCAGTTTGCGCAGTTGTTCGGCATCGCTGTCGGCAACGGCTGCGGCGAGATCGGGTGAGGAACTCATGTGTGTTTTGCTCCGTGAAATCGGCAGATTTCGGATGGCCGAGGCCGTGGCGGGGCTTTTTGGGCGCCGCCCGGTTCGGTAGTTGTTGTTTTGGTTTCGGTGAAGCCTGGTGGTGAATCGCCGACATCGTCCGTGTGTCGCGGAAAAGATCGCAGCCTGCGGCAGCTCCTACAGAAGAGCGGCGTCCATCTTGTAGGAGCTGCCGCAGGCTGCGATCTTTTCGCTATTAATGCTTGAACATCACATGCCGAACCGTGGTGTAGTCCTCCAGCCCATACATGGACATATCCTTCCCGTAACCGGACAATTTCTGACCGCCATGGGGCATTTCGCTGACGAGCATGAAGTGCGTGTTCACCCACGTGCAGCCGTACTGCAAGCGCGCCGACATGCGATGCGCGCGTCCTACATCCGCCGTCCAAACAGAGGACGCGAGGCCGTAGTCCGAATCGTTGGCCCACTCCAGCGCCTGCGCTTCATCGGTGAATTTGGTCACCGAAACCACCGGCCCAAACACTTCGCGGCGAACGATTTCATCGTCCTGCTGCGCATCGGCCAGCACCGTCGGTTCGAAGAAGAAACCATTGCCTTCAACAGCCTTGCCACCAGTAATCAAACGAATATGCGGCTGCGCCACAGCACGCTCAACAAACCCGGCTACACGGTCGCGATGTTGCGCTGTGATCAGCGGCCCCAGTTCAGTCGATGGATCATCCTGCAAGCCGTACTTGATGCTGCTGACCGCCGTGCCGAGCTTCTCGACAAATTTGTCGTAGATACCTTGCTGCGTATAAATCCGGCACGCGGCGGTGCAATCCTGCCCAGCGTTGTAGAAACCAAAGGTGCGAATACCTTCCACCGCCGCATCGATATCGGCGTCGTCGAAGATGATCACTGGCGCCTTGCCGCCCAGTTCCATATGCATGCGTTTGACGCTGTCGGCAGTGTTGGAAATGATGTTGGCGCCCGTGGCGATGGAGCCGGTCAGCGAAACCATGCGCACTTTCGGGTGCGTGACCAACGGGCTGCCGACGGTAGGACCGCGACCAAATACCAGATTGAGTACACCCGCCGGGAAGATTTCCGACGCCAGTTCGGCGAGACGCAACGCGGTCAGCGGGGTTTGTTCCGACGGCTTGAGCACCACGGTATTACCGGCCGCCAGCGCCGGCGCGATTTTCCAGGCGACCATCATCAGCGGGTAGTTCCACGGCGCGATGGAGGCGATCACGCCGACCGGGTCGCGACGGATCATCGAGGTGTGGCCGGGCAGGTATTCGCCACCGGCCGAACCGCTCATGCAACGGCTGGCGCCGGCGAAGAAACGGAACACGTCGGCAATCGCCGGAATTTCGTCGTTGAGCGCGGCGCTGTAGGGTTTGCCGCAGTTGTCAGATTCGAGTTTGGCCAGTTCTTCGCCGTGGGCTTCGATGGCATCGGCGAGTTTGAGCAGCAGCAGCGAGCGGTCTTTCGGCGCGGTTTGCGACCACTCGGCGAAGGCGTTATCGGCGGCGCGTACGGCGGCATCGACCTGGGCTTCAGTGGCTTCGTTGATCTCTACCAGGACTTCGCCAAGCGAAGGATTGAGCACCGGTTGCGCCGGGCCTTCGCCATTGACCAGTTGGCCGTTGATCAAGAGTTTGGTTTGCATGCTTTTGTCCTCTTTGAATCTATTATTTTTCTGCCGAAACCGGATTGAAACTGTGGGAGCGAGCCTGCTCGCGAAAGCGGTGTATCAGTCGACATCGATGTTGGATGTGACGGCCTCTTCGCGAGCAGGCTCGCTCCCACAGGGGGGGGGGTGTCTGTTATGAGTTCATTTGCCACCACTGCCGGCGACGCTCTCGCCACCACGCGTCAGGTAATACGCACCGAGAATCGGCAACATGGTCACCATCATCACCAGCATCGCGACGACGTTGGTCACCGGCACATCCCGTGGTCGGCTCAGTTGATTGAGCAGCCACAATGGCAACGTGCGTTCATGCCCGGCGGTAAACGTGGTGACGATGATTTCGTCGAACGACAGCGCAAACGCCAACATGCCGCCCGCCAGTAAGGCCGAGCCGAGGTTCGGCAGGATGATGTAGCGAAAGGTCTGCCAGCCATCGGCGCCGAGGTCCATCGAGGCCTCGATCAAACTGTGCGAAGTACGGCGCAAGCGGGCGATAACATTGTTGTAGACGATCACCACGCAGAAGGTCGCGTGGCCGACGATGATGGTGAACATCCCCGGCTCGATCCCCAGCGTCTTGAACGTCGCCAGCAGCGCGATCCCGGTGATGATCCCCGGCAACGCAATCGGCAAGATCAACA
Organism: Pseudomonas sp. NPDC085632; assembly: GCF_044541255.1. Taxonomy (NCBI): domain Bacteria; kingdom Pseudomonadati; phylum Pseudomonadota; class Gammaproteobacteria; order Pseudomonadales; family Pseudomonadaceae; genus Pseudomonas; species Pseudomonas sp. NPDC085632. The sequence goes on from NZ_JBITSX010000022.1 coordinate 19,224, forward strand.
TCAGCGAAATGCCCTGTTTGCCGAAGAAGTCGCGGCGATACAGTGCTGCCGAAGCCAAGGTGCCGAGCACCATCGCAATCAACGTGGCGATGGCTGCGATCTGTAATGAAAGCTTGATCGACTCCAGAACATCCGGTCGCGAAAACGCCACGCTGAACCAGTGCAGCGTGAAGCCCTTCGGAGGGAAACTGAACGCGGCTTCCTCGGTGTTGAAGGCGTACAGGAAGATGATCAGGATCGGAAAGTGCAGAAACACTAATCCGCCCCAGGCTGTGATCTTTAAGCCTAATGATGCTTTCTCAGAGTGCATCGAAGGCCCCCAGTCGTTTGACGATGGACAGGTAAACCGCGATCAACACAATCGGCACCAGCGTGAACGCCGCCGCCATCGGCATGTTGCCGATCGCACCTTGCTGCGCGTACACCATGCTGCCGACAAAGTAGCCCGGCGGCCCGACCAGTTGCGGCACGATGAAGTCGCCCAGGGTCAGCGAAAACGTGAAGATCGAACCCGCAGCGATGCCCGGAATCGACAGCGGCAAAATCACCTGCATAAAGGTCTGACGCGGCTTGGCGCCGAGGTCAGCGGAGGCCTGCAACAGCGACGGCGGCAGACGTTCCAGCGACGCCTGAATCGGCAGAATCATGAACGGCAGCCAGATGTAGACAAACACCATGAACCGCCCGAGATGCGAGGTCGACAAGGTGCTGCCGCCGACGCCGGGAATCCCCAGAATGAACTGCAACACCGGCTCCAATCCAAGGTGTTGCACAAACCACTGCGCCACGCCGCCCTTGGCCAACAGCAATGTCCATGCATACGCCTTGACGATGTAACTGGCCCACATCGGCATCATCACCGCGATGTAGAAAAACGCCTTGGTTTTGCCCGTGGTGTAGCGCGCCATGTAGTAGGCGATCGGGAACGCGACGATGGCGCTGGCGATCGACACGACGACGGCCATGCTCAGCGTGCGCAGGATGATGTCGAAGTTCGACGGCTGAAACAACGCAGCGAAATTGGCCAGGGTCAGGTCAGGGGTGACCGCCATGGTGAAGTCGTCGAAGGTATAGAACCCTTGCCACAACAGCACCAGCAGCGAGCCAAGATAAATCGCGCCAAACCACAGCAGCGGCGGCACCAGCAGCATCGACAAATACAGGTTCGGCTTGCGGTAGAGCAGGTTGGAAAACCTGCGCAACGGCGGCGATGTTGTCATCGCGAGCGTGCTCATGTCACACCCCGCTCGCCACGGTATCGTGTAATGGGATCATCGCTTCCCGCGCCCAACGCGCGCTCAGGCGCTGACCGGTCTGATGCTGCGCGCTGCTGTCGATCCACTGATTGTTGGCGTGACTGATGCTCAGGGTCTGGCCGTTTTCCAGTTTCAATTCATAGCGCGTGGCGCTGCCCTGATATTGAATGTCGTGGAGCAATCCGCTGACTTCGATTTCGTGGCTGGCGAGTGGGCCTTCGGCAAACCGCACGTGTTCCGGGCGAATCGAAAACGGCTGCGGATGACCGCTGATTTCCTGGGCCAGATCGCCGCGAATCACGTTCGAGGTACCGACGAATTCAGCCACGAATGTAGTGGTCGGTTTCATGTACAAATTGCGTGGCGTGTCGACCTGTTCGATGCGGCCCTTGTTGAACACGGCGACACGGTCGGACATCGACAGCGCTTCGGTTTGATCGTGGGTGACGAAGATGAAAGTGATGCCGAGCTGGCGTTGCAGCTTCTTCAGTTCGCTTTGCATTTGCTCGCGCAGTTTCAGATCGAGTGCGCCCAAAGGCTCATCGAGCAACAGCACGCGCGGACGATTGACCAAGGCGCGGGCGAGGGCGACACGCTGGCGCTGACCGCCGGATAGCTGCACCGGTTTGCGCGCGCCGTAACCGCCGAGGGCGACCATGTCCAAGGCTTCTTCGGCACGATTGTGACGTTCGGTTTTGCCGACGCCTTTGACCTTCAAACCGTAGGCGACGTTGTCGAGGACGTTCATGTGCGGGAACAGCGCGTAATCCTGAAACACCGTGTTGACGTCGCGTTGATACGGCGGCAACCCGGCTGCTTCAGCACCGTGAATTCGGATCGAGCCAGCGCTCGGTTGCTCGAACCCGGCGATCAGACGCAGGCAGGTGGTTTTGCCCGAACCGGATGGGCCGAGCATGGAAAAGAACTCGCCGTCCTCTATATCGATGGAAACCCGGTCGACGGCCTTCACTTCGCCGAACTGCCGGGAAACGTTGGTGAACTGGACTGCAAGCGTCATGGTGCGGTGCTCCGGTAAAGCGGGCTTTCAAAAAAGTCGTGTGTGCGTCGAAAAGATCGCAGCCTGCGGCAGCTCCTACAGTAGGTGTGCAGGGCGCTGGAATTGCTTTTAGCTCCCTCTCCCTCCGGGAGAGGGCGGGGGGTGAGGGCAGCGGTTTCGGCCTTTGCTCTGAAATCAAGAGCAAGGTCAAAAGCTACCCCCTCACCCCAGCCCTCTCCCCCAGGGGGGCGAGGGGGAAAGGGAGCTCGACCGAGTTGTTCCCTGGCTTAACGGCCGCCCATGATCGCAATGTAGTCCTGGGTCCAGCGGCTATACGGCACGAACTTGCCACCTTCAGCCTGCGGGGTTTTCCAGAAGGCGATCTTGTCGAACTGGTCGAAACCGTTGGTTTTGCAGCCTTCCGCGCCAAGCAATTCGCTCTCCTTGCACGCCGCCGGCACCGCCGGCAACGAGCCAAACCACGCCGCCACATCACCCTGGACTTTCGGTTTCAGCGACCAGTCCATCCACTTGTACGCGCAGTTCGGGTGCTTGGCCTCGGCGTGCAACATGGTGGTATCAGCCCAGCCAGTAGCGCCTTCTTTCGGAATGGTCGAAGCGATCGGCTGCTTCTCGTTCATCAAACCGTTGACCTGATACGGCCAGGCGCTCGACGCCACCACGCCTTCGTTTTTGAAGTCGCTCATCTGCACCGTGGTGTCGTGCCAGTAGCGGTGGATCAACGGCTGCTGCGCGCGCAACAGATCGAGCACGGCTTTGTACTGATCTTCAGTGAGTTGGTACGGATCCTTGATGCCCAGTTCTGGCTTGGTCGACTTCAAATACAGCGCCGCATCGGCGATATAGATCGGGCCGTCATAGGCCTGCACTCGGCCTTTGTTCGGTTTGCCATCGGGCAGATCCTGCGCGGCGAACACCACGTTCCAACTGGTCGGCGCGGTTTTGAACACGTTGGTGTTGTACATCAACACGTTCGGGCCCCACTGGTACGGGGTGCCGTAAGTCTGGTTGTTGACCACGTACCACGGCGCATCTTTGAGGCGCGGGTCGAGGGTGTTCCAGTTCGGGATCAACGCGGTGTTGATCGGTTGCACCCGCTTGCCGACGATCAGCCGCAGCGAGGCATCGCCCGACGCGGTGACCAGGTCGTAACCGCCCTTGGCCATCAGGCTGACCATTTCGTCAGAGGTGGCCGCTGTTTTCACGTTGACCTTGCAGCCGGTTTCCTGCTCGAAACCGGTCACCCAGTCATAGGCTTTATCGCTCTCGCCACGTTCGATGTAACCCGGCCACGCAACGATATCCAGCTGACCTTCGCCAGCACCGACAGCCTTCAACGGCTCGGCCGCTTGCAGGCTGGCGCTGGCCAGCAGGGCCGTGGTGATTGCACTGAGCAGTGCGGTCTTGTGCACGAACATGGTTGAACCCTCTTCTTTAAATTATGGTCGGGGCAGTTGTGAACGCGGTGAAGCATGCCGTTGGCGGCTTGTTATTAGCGTAGTCAGAGATGCTGGCCGTGGCGGGCCATGATGTGCCGCACCACGCTGTAGTCCTGCAGCGAATCGCTGGATAAGTCTTTGCCGTAACCGGAGCGTTTCAGCCCGCCGTGGGGCATTTCGCTGACCAGCATGAAATGGCTGTTGATCCACGTGCAGCCGTACTGCAGGCGCGCGGCGACTTGCATCGCCTTGTCCAGGTTCTGTGTCCAGACCGACGAGGCGAGACCGTATTCGGAGTCATTGGCCCAGTCGACGGCTTGCGCGAGTTCGTCGAAACGGGTCACGGTGACCACCGGGCCGAACACTTCGCGCTGGACGATTTCGTCGCTCTGTTTGCAACCGGCGAGCAGCGTCGGTTGGTAGTAGAAACCGGCGCCGGAATGCACCGCCGCACCGGTCACGCGTTCGATGTGCGGCTGACCGAGGGCGCGCTCGACGAAGCTGGCCACTCGATCGCGTTGGCGGGTGCTGATCAGCGGGCCAATCTCGTTGTCAGCGTCACGTTTGCCGGCGAAGCGCAGGCTGCTGACGGCGGCGCCGAGTTCGGCAACCAATTTGTCGTGAATCCCGGCCTGCGCGTAAATCCGGCACGCGGCGGTGCAGTCCTGACCAGCGTTGTAGTAACCGTAAGTGCGCACGCCGTCGACTACGGCCTGAATGTCGGCGTCGTTGCAGACGATCACCGGGGCTTTGCCGCCGAGTTCGAGGTGCGTGCGTTTCAGAGTTTTCGCGGCGGCCTGGAGGATTTTCTGTCCGGTGACGATATCGCCGGTCAGCGAGACCATGCGCACTTTGGCGTGACCGACCAAATGGCTGCCGACGCCTTCGCCGCCACCGCAGATGATATTGATCACCCCGCGTGGAAGGATTTCAGCCAGCGCTGGCGCCAGAGCGAGGATCGACAGCGGTGTGTGTTCGGACGGTTTGAACACCAGCGTGTTGCCGGCGGCGAGGGCCGGGGCGATTTTCCACGCGGCCATCATGATCGGGTAATTCCACGGCGCAATCGAGGCGACCACGCCAATCGGATCGCGGCGCACCATGCTGGTGTAGCCCGGCAGGTATTCGCCGCTCAACTGACCAGTCTGGCAACGCACCGCGCCGGCGAAGAAACGGAATACATCGACGGTCGCCGTCAAATCGTCCTGACGCGCCAGGTGCAACGGCTTGCCGCAGTTCAGCGATTCGAGACGGGCGAGGTGATCGGCGTGTTTTTCTACGGCATTGGCGATGTCGAGCAGCAGGTTCGAGCGTTGCTGCGGCGTGGTGCGCGACCATTCGGCGAAGGCGCGGTGGGCGGCGAGGATGGCGGCTTCGACTTGCTCGGTGCTGGCCTCGGCGATGTGCGTGAGGATTTCACCGGTGGCGGGGTTGAGAATCGGCTCGACGAAACCTTCCCCGGCGACCAATTCGCCATCGATCAACAACGCGGTACACATCGGGGTTTGCGCGCCAGCCATTTTCCGCAATCTCTTTTCTTGTGTGGCCATTGTTGCTCCCTGAAACCGGGAGCCGACCGTCTTATAGATGCAGCAAGACTAGTGCGCGGCTCCGAGGTCGACAAATTCTAAATACTGAAGGCAGCGTTCGATTAAATAGATGGCTTGCGTCCGCCGTGGGGTTGCTCGCGGGCGACGGTGAGAAATGGATCGACCAGCGCCGGACGCGCGGTGCCTCGGCGCCAGGCCAGACCGACGTCGAGGGTCTGGTTGAGGTCGGCGATCGGCCGCGCTTCGATGATGTCGCCCTCCAGTGACCACGGGCGATAAGTCATGTCCGGCTGAATCGACACGCCCAATCCGGCGGCGACAAGGCTTCGCACGGCCTCGGTGGACGCGGTTCTCAGAGTGATTTTCGGTTGCAGCCCGGAACCGCGCCAGAAACGCTGGGCGTTGCGATCCATTTCATCGACGTTGAGTTGAATCAACGGCTCGCGGGCGACATCGGCGAGGTTGATGCTGTCGTGTTCCAGCAATGGGTGCTGCGCTGGCAGCCATAAACGGTGCGGCGAATGGGTTAGCACCTCGGTCTGCAAGGCGTGGCGGTCTTCGAGGTTGGAGAGGATCAGCACGCCGACATCGATCTCGCCGCTGACCAGCAAATGCTCGATGTAGGGGCGCTCGTCCTCCATCACGCGGATTTCGACATTAGGGTAGGCACGTTGAAAACGCGTGAGCAGATCCGCCAGGTAGTAACCGGCAACCAGACTGGTCACACCGACGATCAACTGCCCGGCGACCTGATCGGTGCTCTGTTGCAGGCTGCGCTTGGCGTTATCCACGGTCGCCAGAATCAGGTGCGCCTGGCGTAGGAATTGATGACCTTGGTGTGTCAGCGTCATGCCCTTGGCGTGGCGGCTGAACAGGCTGACACCGATTTCCTCCTCCAGTTGCTGGATCGCCAGGGTCAGGGTCGATTGGGATATGAATGCGGTTTGCGCGGCGGCGGAGATCGAACCGGTTTCGGCCACAGCGATGAAATGACGGATCTGACGCAGGGTCATCATGAGAAGGGCTACCCAGTGGGCGGTTTTTATAGATTGGCCTGAGTGTATATCTATTTTCGCGAACGGCTGGGGCGTACTGAGCAACATCTGGAAGCACACTCGCAAGCAGGGCAGGGGCACTTTCGAACTAGGCTGAAGGCCTTATAGATCCGGATAACCCCTGTTTTGGAGGCGGAACATGAACACCCGTGGATTGCTCGATCAACTGCTTAAATCTGGCCAGGATCTGTTGCAGAACAAGGCTGGCGGAGCGCAGAACAAACCGGCTGGCGGTGGCTTGGGCGGTTTGCTCGGTGGCGCTTCTGGCTCCGGCGGTCTAGGCAGTTTGCTGTCAGGCGCGGGCGGCGGAGCGCTGGCGGCTGGCGCGATGGGCTTGCTGCTGGGCAACAAGAAAGTGCGCAAGGTTGGCGGCAAAGTCGCGATCTACGGCGGCCTCGCGGCGCTGGGTGTGCTGGCTTACAAGGCTTATGGCAACTACAACGCGCAGAAAGGCACCGCCCCACAAAGTGAACCGCAGACCCTTGATCGTCTGCCACCGGCGCAGGCCGAACAACACAGCCAGGCCATTCTCAAGGCGCTGGTCGCTGCCGCGAAGGCCGATGGCCACATCGATGACCGCGAACGCGAACTGATCGAAGGTGAATTCACCAAACTCGATAACGATCAGGAGCTGCAACACTGGCTGCACGCCGAACTCAACAAACCCCTCGACCCGACCGACGTCGCCCGCGCTGCGAGCACGCCGGAGATGGCGGCAGAAATGTACATCGCCAGTGTGATGTTGGTGGATGAGGAGAGCTTTATGGAGAAGAGCTATCTCGATGAACTGGCGCGGCAGTTGAAGCTGGAGCCGGGGTTGAAGGTGGAGCTGGAGAAGCAGGTGCGCATCGCATCGGCGTAAACCCGGCTGGCCCCTTCGCGAGCAAGCTCGCTCCCACACAGTATTGCGTTCCAATGTGGGAGCGAGCTTGCTCGCGAAGGCGTTTTCCACCGCACAGCGAAAGCAATGACCGATCCACCGCCCCTTTTTGCCATTATTCCACTGGTACGCCCACCCCAAATTATCGGACAGTCCCACCCCAGAGCCTTGCCGCCAACCCGACGGACAGGCCCGAGGGTTAAAAAGCGTCTTATAAATGAAACACGGCCCTCGGCTATACTCCCCGCATTTCGACTAGGCACGAGGAATCACTGTGAAGAACTGGACGTTGCGCCAACGCATTTTGGCGAGCTTTGCGGTGATTATCGCCATCATGTTGCTGATGGTCGTCGTTTCGTATTCACGGCTGTTGAAGATCGAAGCCAGTGAAAACAGCGTGCGCGATGACGCGATTCCCGGCGTCTATTACAGCTCGATGATTCGCGGCGCGTGGGTCGACAGCTATCTGCAGACTCAGGAACTGCTCGGGCTCAAGGAAGGCCAGGGGATTTCCAGCGAGGACGCGGCAGATTACAAGGCGTTCGAGGCGCGTTTGCAGGAGCAGATGGAGAACTATCGCAAGACCATGGCGACTGACGAGGATCGTCTCGAGTTCGCCGCGTTCGAGAAATACCACGACGCCTACATCCAGATTCAGGATGCCGTGCTGGACCTGCACAAACGCAATCTGGAAGCGGATGCGGTGAAGATGTTCCACGACAAGCTCACGCCGGCCTGGTATTCCGGGCGCATGAAGCTCAACGACATCATCGGCGAGAACAAGAAAGTCGCCGATCAGGCCATGAACAATATCGACGATGCCGTGGCCGCCGCCAAAGTCAGCATGTTCATTTCCCTGTTGGTCGCCGTCCTGGCCGCTGGCCTGTGTGGCTTGTTGTTGATGCGCGCGATCATGGCGCCGATGAACCGCATTGTGCAGATTCTCGAAACCATGCGCACCGGTGACCTCAGTTCGCGTCTGAACCTCGACCGCAAAGACGAGTTCGGCGCGGTGGAAACCGGCTTCAATGACATGATGACCGAGTTGACCGCGCTGGTGTCGCAAGCTCAGCGCTCCTCGGTGCAGGTGACGACTTCGGTGACCGAGATCGCCGCCACTTCCAAGCAACAACAAGCCACCGCCACCGAAACCGCCGCGACCACCACCGAAATCGGCGCAACGTCCCGAGAGATCGCCGCCACCTCGCGCGATCTGGTGCGCACCATGACTGAAGTGTCCACCGCGGCCGATCAGGCCTCGGTGCTCGCTGGCTCCGGACAGCAAGGTCTGGCGCGCATGGAAGACACCATGCACTCGGTGATGGGTGCGGCCGATCTGGTCAACGCCAAACTGGCGATCCTCAATGAGAAGGCCGGCAACATCAACCAAGTGGTGGTGACCATCGTCAAGGTTGCCGACCAGACCAATCTGCTGTCGCTCAACGCGGCGATCGAAGCCGAGAAGGCCGGTGAGTACGGTCGCGGTTTCGCCGTCGTCGCCACCGAAGTGCGGCGCTTGGCAGATCAGACCGCGGTCGCCACTTACGACATCGAGCAAATGGTCCGCGAGATCCAGTCGGCGGTGTCAGCCGGGGTGATGGGCATGGACAAGTTCTCTGAAGAAGTGCGCCGTGGCATGTCCGAAGTGCAGCAGGTCGGTGAGCAGCTGTCGCAGATCATCCATCAAGTGCAGGCGCTGGCGCCGCGGGTGTTGATGGTCAACGAAGGCATGCAGGCTCAGGCCACCGGTGCCGAGCAGATCAACCATGCGCTGGTGCAGTTGGGCGACGCCAGCAGCCAGACCGTCGAATCGTTGCGTCAGGCCAGTTTCGCCATCGACGAACTGAGCCAGGTGGCCGTCGGGCTGCGCAGCGGCGTTTCGCGATTTAAAGTCTGATGAGCGAAATCCTCGCCAAACGCAGCGCCGCGCAGGTGGCGAAGCCGGCGTTGTTCCTGCTGTTTCGCATCGGCAGCGAGCGTTACGCCTTGCGCGCCACCGAAGTCGCGGAAGTGTTGCCGCGCCTGCCGTTGAAGCCGATCGCCCGCGCACCGCAGTGGGTGGCGGGTGTATTCGCCTATCGCGGCGCGGTGGTGCCGGTGATCGACCTGAGTGCGCTGACCTTCGGCCATCCCGCTGAGGCGCGCACCAGTACGCGTCTTGTCCTCGTCAACTATCAGCCTGATGAGTCGCAACCGGCGCAATGGCTTGGGCTGATTCTGGAACAGGCCACCGACACGCTGCGCTGCCATCCACAGGAATTTCAGCCGTATGGCCTCGATAACCGCGAGGCGCCTTACCTTGGTCCGGTACGCGAAGATGCTCAGGGCTTGGTGCAATGGGTAAGGGTCAATGATTTGCTCGATGAAGCGGTGCGCACCGTGCTGTTCCCCGATCCGCCGATGAATCCGGCGCAGCTTGAGGCGCAGGCATGAGCAGCGATCAGCGCTTTTTCGACTTCCTCAAGGAACGCATCGGCCTCGATGTGACGTCGGTGGGGCCGGCGATCATTGAGCGCGCGGTGCGTCAGCGCACCACGCTCTCGCAAGCGGCGCATGCCGATGAGTATTGGCAATTGCTGCAAGGCTCGCGCGACGAACAACAAGCGCTGATCGAAGCGGTGATCGTCCCGGAAACGTGGTTTTTCCGTTACCCGGAATCCTTCGCCACGCTGGGTAAACTGGCGCGCAATCGCCTCGCCGAGCTGAACAACATGCGTGCGCTGCGCATTCTCAGCCTGCCGTGTTCCACCGGCGAAGAACCCTATTCGATTGCCATGGCCTTGCTTGATGCAGGCCTCAAGCCCCATCAATTCAAGGTCGACGGCATGGACGTCAGCCCGCTCTCGGTGGAGAAGGCGCGGCGTGCGTTGTACGGCAAGAATTCGTTTCGCGGCCAGGATCTGGACTATCGCGATCGGCACTTCATGCCTGAGCAGGACGGTCATCGGGTCAATGAGAATGTCTGTGAACAAGTGCGTTTGCAGGTCGGCAATGTGCTTGATCCAGCATTGCTGGCCAGCGAGCCGGCGTTCGATTTCGTGTTCTGCCGCAATCTGTTGATCTATTTCGATCAGCCGACGCAGAAGCAGGTGTTCGAGGTGCTCAAGCGCCTGACCCATTTTGATGGCGTGCTGTTTATCGGCCCGGCAGAAGGCAGTTTGCTCGGGCGTTTGGGCATGCGTTCGATCGGTATCCCGCAATCCTTTGCATTCAGCCGCCACAGTGATCCGCATCCCGAACCGCTGCCGACACCCAAACCGATCGTGGTGCCGGTCAGCCAACCGCCACGCAGTACGCCGCCAGCGCCGGTGCGCAATCGACCGTTTGCCGCCGTGACACCGCTACCAAGCTCCAGCAAAAGCGCCAACCCGGACGCGGCGACCCTGCTGGCCAACATCGCTGCACTGGCCAACGAAGGCAAAAGTGCCGAGGCCCGCGCCGCCTGCGAACAGTATTTGCGCAGCCATGAGCCGGTGGCTCAGGTGTTTTACTGGCTCGGCCTGCTCAGCGACGTCGCCGGCCTGACCCTCGAAGCTCAGGGCTTCTACCGCAAGGCGTTGTACCTCGAACCGCAACACCCCGAAGCGTTGATGCACCTGGCCGCGTTGTTGCAGGCCCAGGGCGATACGGCGGGTGCCAGACGATTGCAGGAGCGCGCCGCCCGCAGCGGCCGCACCGCCGACAGTGAGCGTAAACGATGATCCCGTCCGACACCTTGAACGTCACCCACGAAGACGCCCGGGCCATCGACGATTGCTGGAACCGAATCGGCATTCATGGCGACAAGTCCTGCCCGCTGCTGGAAGACCATATTCATTGCCGCAATTGCTCGGTGTATTCCGCCGCCGCTACCCGTTTGCTTGATCGTTATGCGCTGCAGCAGGATGAGCGCAGCCCGGTGGCTACCACTGTTGAAACAGATGTCAAAACCCGTTCGTTGCTGATGTTCCGTCTCGGCGAAGAATGGCTGGGGTTGGCGACACGGAGCCTGGTTGAAGTCGCCCCCATGCAGGCGATTCACTCATTGCCGCACCAGCGCTCGCGGGCCTTGCTCGGCGTGGCGAATGTGCGCGGTGCACTGGTGGCGTGCCTGTCGCTGGTCGAATTACTCGATCTGGATGGCAGCGCTGCGCCCGTTACTGGCGCGCGAATCATGCCGCGCATGCTGATCATCGCTGCGCACGGCGGGCCGGTGGTGGTGCCGGTGGATGAGGTCGACGGCATTCACGCCATCGATGAGCGCATTCTCGATGCCGCATCGCAGTCCGGCGCGCAAGCCAGTGCCAAATACACCCGTGGCGTTCTGCAATATCGCGGTCGCAGCCTGCGTTGGCTGGATGAAGAACAGCTGTTGTCCGCCGTGACCCGGAGCCTCACATGACCCCTGAGCAAATGCGCGACGCTTCGCTACTTGAGCTGTTCAGCCTCGAAGCCGAAGCCCAGACCCAGGTGCTCAGCGCCGGGCTGCTGGCGCTGGAGCGCAATCCGACCCAGGCCGATCAACTGGAATCGTGCATGCGCGCGGCGCACTCGCTTAAAGGTGCGGCGCGGATTGTCGGCATCGACAGCGGCGTCAGCGTTGCGCATGTCATGGAGGATTGCCTGGTCAGCGCTCAGGAAAGGCGCTTGCTGCTGCGTCCCGAGCACATTGATGCGCTGTTACAGGGCACCGATTTGCTGATGCGCATTGCGACGCCGGCGAATGCTCCGCAACCCACTGACATCGACGCGTATGTGACGTTGATGGCGCAGTTGCTCGATCCATCATCCGCGCCTGCCGTCGCCGCGCCAGTCATGGCCGAATTGCAACTGGAGGCTCCGCGCGCTGAGCCGACTCCGCCAGCGCCCATCATCGACGTTGCCAGTGAGCCACCAGAACCGGCACCGCGCAAAAACAAACGCACCACCGAAGGTGGCGAACGCGTCTTGCGCGTTACCGCCGAGCGCCTGAACAGCCTGCTCGATCTGTCGAGCAAGTCGCTGGTGGAAACCCAACGCCTGAAACCGCATCTGGCGACGATGCAGCGCCTCAAGCGCATGCAGAACAACGGCCTGCGTGCGCTGGAAAATCTCAACGTCCACCTCAAGGAACACGCGCTGAGTCTGGAGGCGCTGGAGGCCTTGGAGGATGCGCGGCGTCTGCTCGCCGAATCCCAACAACTGCTGAGCGAGAAAAACGCCGAACTCGACGAGTTCGCCTGGCAGGCCAGCCAGCGCGCGCAAGTGCTCTACGATACCGCGCTGGCCTGCCGCATGCGGCCCTTTGCCGATGTGTTGACTGGTCAGGTGCGCATGGTCCGTGATCTGGGCCGCAGCCTCGGCAAGCAGGTACGCCTGGAAATCGAAGGCGAGAAAACCCAGGTCGACCGTGACGTGCTGGAGAAACTCGAAGCGCCGCTGACGCATTTGCTGCGCAACGCCGTCGATCACGGCATCGAAACCCCGGAACAACGACTGCTCAAGGGTAAACCGGAAGAAGGCTTGATCCGCCTGCGCGCCTCGCATCAGGCCGGTCTGCTGGTGCTGGAATTAAGCGATGACGGCAATGGCGTTGACCTGGAGAAGGTCCGGCGCAGCATCGTCGAGCGGCAGTTATCCCCAGCCGAAACCGCTGCGCAGCTGAGCGAAGAAGAACTGCTGACCTTCCTCTTTCTGCCCGGTTTCAGCCTGCGCGATACCGTCACCGAAGTGTCCGGGCGGGGCGTTGGTCTCGATGCTGTTCAGCACATGGTTCGCCAGTTGCGCGGTGCGGTGGTGCTGGAGCAGACGGCGGGCGAGGGCAGTCGTTTTCATCTGGAAGTGCCGTTGACCTTGTCGGTGGTGCGCAGTCTGGTGGTAGAGGTCGGTGAAGAGGCGTACGCCTTCCCGCTGGCGCACATCGAGCGCATGTGCGATCTGGCACCGGAAGACATCGTGCAGGTCGAGGGCCGTCAGCATTTCTGGCACGAAGGCCAGCACGTCGGATTGGTCGCGGCCAGCCAGTTGCTTAACCGCCCGGCCAGTCAGAACAGTGGCGAAACCCTTAAAGTCGTGGTGATCCGCGAGCGCGACGCAGTTTATGGTGTTGCCGTGGAGCGTTTCATTGGCGAGCGTACGCTGGTGGTGTTGCCACTGGACGAGCGTCTGGGCAAAGTGCAGGACATCTCTGCCGGCGCCTTGCTTGACGACGGTTCGGTGGTGTTGATCGTCGACGTTGAAGACATGCTGCGTTCGGTGGACAAACTGCTCAATACCGGACGCCTTGAGCGTATCGCCCGTCATGGCAATCAGGCCGCCGAGGCGGCGCGCAAGCGGGTGCTGGTGGTCGACGACTCGCTGACCGTGCGCGAGCTGCAACGCAAACTGCTGCTCAATCGCGGCTACGATGTCGCAGTGGCGGTGGACGGCATGGACGGTTGGAATGCGCTGCGTTCGGAGGACTTCGATTTGCTGATCACCGACATCGACATGCCGCGCATGGACGGCATCGAACTGGTCACGCTATTGCGCCGCGACAACCGTCTGCAATCGCTGCCGGTGATGGTGGTGTCGTACAAGGATCGGGAAGAGGATCGCCGCCGTGGACTGGATGCCGGGGCGGACTATTATTTAGCCAAAGCCAGTTTTCATGACGACGCCCTGCTCGACGCAGTGGTCGAGCTCATCGGAGGAGCGCGGGCATGAAGATCGCAATCGTCAACGACATGCCCATGGCGGTGGAGGCGCTGCGCCGTGCGCTCGCCTTCGAGCCGGCGCATCAGGTGGTCTGGGTCGCCCGCAACGGCGCCGAGGCGGTGCAACTGTGCGCCGAAAACACGCCGGACCTGATCCTGATGGATCTGATCATGCCGGTGATGGATGGCGTCGAAGCCACCCGGCGGATCATGGCCGAAACCCCGTGCGCGATCGTCATCGTCACCGTCGATCGTCAGCAAAACGTGCATCGGGTCTTTGAAGCCATGGGCCACGGCGCGCTGGACGTAGTAGACACCCCGGCCCTCGGCGCTGGCGACGCTCGTGAAGCCGCCGCGCCGTTGCTGCGCAAGATCCTCAATATTGGCTGGCTGATCGGCGATAAGCCGCAACGCTCGCGCCCGGCGCCGACGGCTCAACGCAGCTCCGCTTCATGTCAGCGGCTGGTCGCGATCGGCTCATCCGCTGGTGGGCCGGCGGCGCTGGAAGTGCTGCTCAAGGGTTTGCCGAAGGATTTTTCGGCGGCGATCGTGCTGGTGCAGCATGTCGATCAGGTGTTTGCTGCCGGCATGGCCGAATGGCTGGCCAGCGCCAGCGGTCTGGATGTGCGTCTGGCCCGTGAAGGCGAGCCGCCGCAGGCCGGCGCGGTGCTGCTGGCCGGCACCAACCACCATATTCGCTTGTTGAAAAACGGCACGCTGGCTTACACCGCCGAGCCGGTCAACGAGATTTACCGTCCCTCGATCGACGTGTTTTTTGAAAGTGTCGCCAGCTATTGGAATGGCGACGCCGTCGGGGTTTTATTGACCGGGATGGGACGCGATGGGGCGCAAGGGCTTAAGCTCATGCGCCAACAGGGTTATCTGACCATCGCGCAGGATCAGCAAAGCAGTGCGGTGTATGGCATGCCCAAGGCCGCTGCGGCCATTGACGCTGCCGTAGAAATCCGTCCACTGGAAAGAATAGCGCCACGATTGCAGGAGATTTTCCCCAAATGAGCAGGTCAATCCGCAATCCTGGCCCCCGCAGTACTCAGGTGACCGCCCATGAATGACTTACAGATCGACGACATTAAAACCGACGAAAACGCCGCCATGGTGTTGTTGGTGGACGATCAGGCGATGATCGGCGAAGCCGTGCGCCGTGGGCTGTCGAACGAAGAGAACATCGACTTCCACTTCTGCTCCGATCCGCATCAGGCCATTGCGCAAGCGGTGCGGATCAAGCCGACGGTGATTCTGCAGGATCTGGTGATGCCCGGTCTCGATGGCCTCAGCCTGGTGCGCGAATACCGCAATCACCCGGCGACCAAGGACATTCCGATCATCGTTTTGTCCACCAAGGAAGACCCGCTGATCAAGAGCGCAGCTTTCTCCGCTGGGGCCAACGATTATCTGGTGAAACTGCCGGACACCATCGAACTGGTCGCGCGCATCCGCTATCACTCGCGCTCGTACATGACCCTGTTGCAACGTGATGCCGCGTATCGCGCGTTGCGGGTCAGCCAACAGCAATTGCTCGACACCAACCTGGTGCTGCAACGCCTGATGAACTCCGATGGCCTGACGGGGCTGTCCAATCGCCGGCACTTCGACGAATACCTGGAACTGGAATGGCGCCGCTCGTTGCGCGATCAGAGCCAGTTGTCGTTGCTGATGATTGATGTCGATTACTTCAAGTCCTACAACGACAGTTTTGGCCACGTTGAAGGCGACGAGGCACTGCGCAAGGTCGCCACGGCGATCCGCGACGCCAGCGCACGACCTTCGGACTTGCCGGCCCGTTATGGCGGTGAAGAGTTTGCGTTGGTATTGCCGAACACCTCGCCGGGCGGCGCGCGGCTGGTCGCGGAGAAACTGCGCCAGACCGTGGCGTCGCTGAAAATTCCGCATAACACCCCGGCGGACGGCGCGAGCCTGACCATCAGCATCGGCCTGGCAACCATGGTGCCGCAGTCGGGCAGCGATTGCCGCCTGCTGATCTCGGCGGCAGATCGTGGGTTGTATCTGGCCAAGAACAATGGGCGTAATCAGGTCGGGATCGAGTAACGGCTTTCCCCTCATCGGAACGCCGCCCGCCCAGCCCTCTCCCGGAGGGAGAGGGGGCCGACCGAGGTGTCTTTGGTCCTACATCGACCTGAAAGACCTCGGCGATTATGGATCTGTAAGCTTGGCACTTCCGGATTCAGCAAAGCCCTTTCACGTCGGCGTACCTCCCGAATATCCCCCAATCGGTCCCCTCTCCCTCCGGGAGAGGGCTAGGGTGAGGGCTGGCCCATACGCCAATTTCCGCCTGAAAGCCTTGGCGATTATGGATTCGGCAAAGCCCTTCCACGTCGGCGTATCTCCCGAACATCCCCCAATCAGTCCCCTCTACCTCTGGGAGAGGGTTAGGGTGAGGGCAAAGGCTTTAATGATCCCCACACCCGCCAGACGGGCTGCCGTCCCAGCCTGATTACGTTATACTCGCCGGCTTTCAAAAGTTCGCCAACGAGTGCTGCCCGTCATGGAAATCAATCCGATCCTGAACACCATCAAGGACCTGTCCGAGCGCTCCGAAACTATTCGGGGGTATCTTTGACTACGATCAAAAGCATGAGCGTCTGACTGAAGTCAATCGCGAGCTTGAAGATCCGAGTGTCTGGAACAAACCTGAATACGCCCAGGAGCTGGGCCGTGAGCGTTCGGCGCTGGCGCAGATCGTCGATACCCTCGACGAATTGAACGCCGGCCTGGCCGATTGCCGCGATCTGCTGGACATGGCCGTCGAAGAAAACGACGAAGGCGCAGTGGGCGATGTCGTCGCCGAGCTGGCCCGTCTCGAGGAAAATCTGGCCAAGCTGGAATTCCGCCGCATGTTCAGCCATGAAATGGACCCGAACAACGCCTACCTGGACATCCAGGCCGGTTCCGGCGGCACCGAAGCCCAGGACTGGGCCAACATCCTGCTGCGCATGTACCTGCGCTGGGCGGACAAACGCGGTTTCGACGCGACCATCATGGAATTGTCGGCCGGTGAAGTTGCTGGTATCAAAGGTGCGACCGTGCACATCAAGGGCGAATACGCCTTTGGTTGGCTGCGCACCGAGATCGGCGTGCACCGTCTGGTGCGCAAGAGCCCGTTCGACTCCGGCAACCGTCGCCACACCTCGTTCTCCGCGGTGTTCGTCTCGCCAGAGATCGACGACAAGGTCGAAATCGAAATCAACCCGGCAGACTTGCGGATCGACACCTATCGTTCCTCGGGTGCCGGTGGTCAGCACGTAAACACCACCGACTCGGCCGTACGGATTACTCACGTACCGACCAACACCGTGGTCAGCTGCCAGAACGAACGTTCCCAGCACGCCAACAAGGACACCGCCATGAAAATGTTGCGGGCCAAGTTGTACGAGCAGGAAATGCAGAAACGCAACGCCGCGTCGCAAGCGCTGGAAGACACCAAGTCCGACATCGGCTGGGGTCACCAGATTCGCTCGTACGTGCTCGATGCGTCGCGGATCAAGGATCTGCGCACCAACATCGAACGCAGCGACTGCGACAAGGTACTCGACGGTGATATCGACGAATACCTGTATGCCAGCCTGAAATCGGGCCTGTAAAAGACGCAATACAGCATCGGCTGATTCAAGCCGATCCCTGTAGGAGCCAGCCCAGCTGGCGATCTCCGGGCCGCAAGGCCCGGGGGCAACGAACCTGATGGAATATCTAAAGACATGAGCGACCAACAACTCGACCCGCAAGCCCTGCAACAGGAAGAAAACTCCCTGATCGCCCTGCGCAAGGAAAAGCTGGCTGCCGAGCGCGCCAAGGGCAACGCCTTCCCGAACGACTTCCGCCGCGAAAACTACTGCGAAGATCTGCAGAAGAAATACGCGGACAAGACCAAGGAAGAGCTGGCAGAGGCTGCAATCCCGGTCAAGGTTGCCGGTCGCATCATGCTCAACCGTGGCTCGTTCATGGTGATTCAGGACATGACCGGTCGCATCCAGGTCTACGTCAACCGTAAAACCCTGTCGGAAGACACCCTGGCCGCGGTGAAAACCTGGGACATGGGCGACATCATTGCTGCCGAAGGCACCCTGGCGCGTTCCGGCAAGGGCGACCTGTACGTTGAAATGACCCACGTGCGTCTGCTGACCAAATCGCTGCGTCCGCTGCCGGACAAGCACCACGGCCTGACCGACACTGAACAGCGCTACCGTCAGCGCTACGTTGACCTGATCGTCAACGACGAAGTGCGCCAGACCTTCCGCGTGCGTTCGCAAGTGATCGCGCACATCCGTAGCTTCCTGATGAAGCGCGACTTCCTCGAAGTCGAAACGCCGATGCTGCAGACCATTCCGGGCGGCGCTGCGGCCAAGCCGTTCGAAACCCACCACAACGCGCTGGACATGGAAATGTTCCTGCGTATCGCGCCAGAGCTGTACCTCAAGCGTCTGGTGGTTGGTGGCTTTGAAAAGGTTTTCGAGATCAACCGCAACTTCCGTAACGAAGGCGTTTCGACTCGTCACAACCCGGAATTCACCATGTTGGAGTTCTATCAGGCGTACGCCGATTACGAAGACAACATGGACCTGACCGAAGAACTGTTCCGCGAACTGGCGCAGCTGGTACTGGGCAGCACCGACGTGCCGTACGGCGACAAGGTGTTCCACTTCGGCGAGCCGTTCGTGCGTCTGTCGGTGTTCGACTCGATCCTCAAGTACAACCCTGAGTTGACCGCTGATGATCTGAACGACATCGACAAGGCCCGCGCCATCGCCAAGAAGGCCGGCGCCAAGGTGCTGGGCTTCGAAGGTCTGGGCAAGCTGCAGGTGATGATTTTCGAAGAGCTGGTCGAGCACAAGCTGGAACAGCCGCACTTCATCACCCAGTACCCGTTCGAAGTGTCGCCACTGGCGCGTCGCAACGACGACAACCCGAACGTCACCGACCGCTTCGAGCTGTTCATCGGTGGCCGTGAAATCGCCAACGCCTACTCCGAGTTGAACGACGCGGAAGACCAGGCCGAGCGCTTCATGGCGCAGGTGGCCGACAAGGACGCCGGCGACGACGAAGCCATGCACTACGACGCCGACTTCGTTCGCGCGCTGGAGTACGGCATGCCGCCAACGGCCGGTGAAGGCATCGGCATCGACCGACTGGTGATGTTGCTGACCAACTCGCCGTCGATTCGCGATGTGATCCTGTTCCCGCACATGCGACCGCAAGCGTAAACGTTTCAGTTAAAAAGCCGCCTAAAACAGGCGGCTTTTTATTGCCTGTCTGGTACAAATGTATCAATTGGTTAATTTCGCAATAGCAGAGGAAGTTCTGTCGTGATGGGTGCAATAGCTCAAGAAGGTGCAGCGGGTATCGCCACTGCGGTCGCTGAAAGTGTTCAGTACCAGGGCCGCAAGGCCAGCCGACAGGGCAGTGAGCAGCGTCGACAGGACATTCTCGACGCGGCGATGCGTATTGTCGTACGTGATGGCGTGCGCGCTGTGCGTCACCGCGCAGTCGCCGCCGAGGCCGGTGTGCCGCTGTCGGCGACCACGTATTACTTCAAGGACATTGATGACCTGCTCACCGATACCTTCGCTCAATACGTAGAGCGCAGCGCGGAATACATGGCCAAGTTGTGGGTCAACAACGAAGGCTTGTTGCGTGAGATGGTGGTCAGTGGCGACGGCAGTCCGGAGTCGCGCTCGCAATTGGCTGACGACATTGCACGGTTGATGGCCGACTACGTGCATCGTCAATTGGTTAACCGGCGTGAGCATTTGATGGCTGAGCAAGCGTTCCGCCAGGAAGCGCTGCTTAACCCGCGCCTGGCGATTCTGGTGCGTTCACATCAGCAGATTCTGTTGCAGGGCACCTGCCAGTTGTTTCAGGTGCTGGGCTCGCGCGAACCGCAACAGGATGCCAAGGTGTTGACGGCGATTATCGGACGGATGGAATATCAGGGCCTGCTCAACGACGCCGAGCCATTGGCCGAAGAGGACATGCTCGGCATTCTGACGCGCTACATGCACCTGGTGCTCGCGTCGGTGTAACGCAATCGTTGCCGCCTGACGCCGATCCCAATGTAGGAGCTGCCGAAGGCTGCGATCTTTTGATCTTGCTTTTAGAGACCAAGATCAAAAGATCGCAGCCTTCGGCAGCTCCTACAGGGGAAAGGTGTTTCAGATTCATAGGGAGTTTTGAATGAAAGCCTGGCGTGGCGTGCTGATCGCCTTGTCGTTCCTGCTGCTCAGTGGCTGTCTGGTGACCTTCAAGGAGCCGCTGACCGCCAGTGACCCTGCGCCCAAGGGCTTGCTCGGCAAATGGTCGAGCACCAACGCCTGGGGTGAACCGATGAACCTTGAGCTGACGCGCCTGGGCAACGATCGCTATCAGGCGGTCACGTATTTCAAGGCCAAACCCCACGAGCGCGAAGCCTATCCGTTCACCGTTTCGCGCCACGGCAGCCGCTGGTATCTGTCGGCGAAAGTCCCGGCGCGCTTCGGCGGCCACTTCACCATCGCCGGTTTCGAGCTCACCGACAAACACGAACTGGTGGTCTACAACCTCGATCTCGAGCAGATCAATCAAGCGATCAAACAGAAAGCCCTCGACGGTCAGGCCTTCCCGACCGACGATGGCGACGGCGTGTTGGTCGACAGCCGCCTCGACAAGGTCTTTGCTTACCTCGACGATCCGGCCAATTCCGATGTCTTCGTTGAAGCCGTGCGCTACCAGCGTCAGGCCCGCGTCCAATAATTAACACGTCAGGTTTTCTACAGGAGTTTCGGGTGGACGATTACCAGCAGACGATACGCATGTTGTCCGACCGCATTGTGCTGGCGCAGACGCCGATCCGTGTGCTCGACGCGGTCAAGTGGGACGAGAACATCCGCAAGGGTTTCCTCAAGGCCAAAGGCAAGGAAATGCCGGCGGTGGATCGCGACTACTACCTCAATCGGCCGCTGAGCTTCGATTCGAGCAAGGTCAAACTGGAATTCCAGAACATCGAGCGCGACATCACCCGCCAGCTCGGCCAGTTCAACCCGGTCGGGCAGATCATGCGGCGCATGTGCAAGGAATATCGCATGGTGGTGCGCATGCTCGAAGCGCGCGGCACCGAGGATTTCGGCCTGATCTCGCAGGAGCTGTATGGCGCCGCGTCCGACGCCTTCCACGCCGGTGACCCGACGCTGGCCGACCTCGGCCTGATGATGTCCGACTACCTCAACAACATCGACGGCCGTGGCGACCTGAAGGACGAGCCGAAAATCCTCACCGCCAAAGACGCCGTGCATCTGCTGCAAACCCGCCTGAACAAGGTGTTCGGCGAGGCCGAGGAAACCATCCGCGTGTTCGAGTCCGACGGCATCGTCGCCGACGCGGCGGCCGGTGCGGATTACATCAAGATCCGCACCGACGCGATGTTCAACGATCGCGACGTGCGCGCGCTGGAAGTTCACGAGGGGCTGGTCCACGTTGGCACCACGCTCAACGGTTTGAACCAGCCGATCTGCACCTTCCTCTCCAAAGGCCCGCCGTCGTCGACGGTGACGCAGGAAGGCCTGGCGATCCTCATGGAAATCATCACCTTCGCCTCCTACCCGAGCCGTCTGCGCAAACTGACCAACCGCACCCGCGCCATTCACATGGTCGAGGAGGGCGCCGACTTCCTGCAGATCTTCGAGTTCTTCCGCGAGCAGGGTTTTGAAATGGCGGAAAGTTACGGCAACGCCAGTCGGGTTTTTCGTGGCTCGACGCCGACCGGTCTGCCATTCACCAAAGACTTGTCCTACCTCAAGGGCTTTATCATGGTTTACAACTACATTCAGTTGGCCGTGCGTAAAGGCAAGCTTGAGCAGATTCCGCTGTTGTTCTGCGGCAAGACCACCCTGGAAGACATGCGTACCCTGCGCCAGTTGGTGGATGAAGGGCTGGTGGTGCCGCCGAAGTATCTGCCGGATCAGTTCCGCGATTTGAATGCGTTGTCGGCGTGGATGTGTTTCTCCAACTTCCTTAATCACCTGAGCCTGGACCGGATCGAAGCCGACTATTCCAACATTCTTTAACCCAACCACAATCCCCTGTGGGAGCTGGCTTGCCAGCGATTGCATTCTGTCAGTCAATATTGATGTTGGCTGACCCACCGCCATCGCTGGCAAGCCAGCTCCCACAGGGTTATTTGTTTTTCTCTGAATCGTTTGTTTGCCAATTTCCTTCGCGAGGTTTCACCGGATGAGAATCCTCGGCATCTTCTGCCTGCTCATGACCCTCGGCGGTTGCAGTTCGCTGTTGTTCTACCCCGAACCGGGCCAGATCTTCACACCGGAAAAAGCCAAACTCGAATACCGTACCGTCACGCTGGTGACAGCCGATGGCTTTAAGCTCAACGCCTGGTGGCTGCCGGCCAAACCCGGCGTCGAGGTCAAAGGCACCGTGCTGCACCTGCACGGTAACGGCGGCAATCTGCCGATGCACCTCGGCGGCAGTTGGTGGTTGCCAAAAAACGGCTATCAGGTGCTGTTGGTGGACTATCGCGGTTATGGCTTGTCCGAGGGCGAGCCGAGTTTGCCGGCGATCTATCAGGACATCGACGCCGCGTTCGCCTGGCTCGACAAGGCGCCGGAAGTCAAAGGCAAGCCATTGGTGTTGCTCGGCCAAAGCCTCGGCGGCTCGATGGCGGTGCATTGGCTGGTACAACATCCTGAAAGACAAAAGCAGCTCAAGGCTTTGGTACTCGACGGTGTACCCGCCAGTTACCGCAGCGTCGGCCAATACGCGCTCAGCACTTCGTGGCTGACCTGGCCATTTCAAGTGCCACTGTCGTGGCTGGTGCCGGACGGCGACAGCGCGATCAACTCGATGCCGCAACTCAACGGTGTGCCGAAGCTGATCTTCCACAGCCTCGACGATCCGCTGGTGCCGCTTTCCAACGGCATCCGCCTGTATCAAGCTGCGCCGCCACCACGTGTGCTGCAACTGACCCGTGGCGGTCATGTGCAGACCTTCGGCGACCCGGTATGGCGCCAAGTGATGCTGCGCTACCTCGACGATCCCGCGCATTTCAACGGCCTGCGCCGCCTCGGCGAAATCCCCAATTACCCGACACCCCCGAATTCTGAAGACGAGAGTCCGCAATGACTGAAGAACGCAACGCCATCCCGCTGATCATCACCGGTATCTGCAGCATCCTCGGCACCGTCGGGGCGCTGTGGTACTACGGCTACCTGCACTTCGCCAAACCCGAGGATGCGTTGCTGCTCAACGAATTCACCATGCTCAAGACTGTGCCGGGTGAGGATTACAAGGTCTCGCTGGACCCCGCGCCGCAGGTGGCGCAGTGCATCGATGGTGTGCTGGTGTTGTTTGATACCGAGCAGAAAGGCTTGACCGGTGTGCTGATCAACGCACAGAAGAAAGCGGTGCGTTGCATGGGTGAAGAGACCCCGCAGAAGCTGGAACAGTGATTCTGCAGGACCAGCCCTCACCCTAACCCTCTCCCAGAGGGAGAGGGGACTGACCGAGGTGTCTTTCGAGTTACGCCGACCTGACCCACCGAGTCGCACGCAAATGTGGAAAACACCCTAAATCGGCCCCCTCTCCCTCGGGAGAGGGCTGGGGTGAGGGGCTGCGATTTCAGCTCCCACAAAAAAGCCCCGCCGGACTGAGTCAGGCGGGGCTTTTGCGTTACAGCAGGGCGCTTAGTTCGAGCTGACCGCCGAACGTGGCATCACCGGCTGGTTGTCGTTGGAAATGGTCACTTCCACACGACGGTTCATCGCACGGCCAGACACGCTGCCGTTCTCGGCAACCG
This sequence comes from Pseudomonas sp. NPDC085632, assembly GCF_044541255.1. NCBI lineage: Bacteria > Pseudomonadati > Pseudomonadota > Gammaproteobacteria > Pseudomonadales > Pseudomonadaceae > Pseudomonas > Pseudomonas sp. NPDC085632. Next base: position 42,892 of record NZ_JBITSX010000022.1, read on the forward strand.
GGTATTCCTTGCCGTAGCCTTGGGTGACGATGCGCGCTGGATCAACGCCCATTTTCACCAGTGCGGTGCGCACGGAGTTGGCGCGACGCTCCGACAGCGACTGGTTGTGGCTGGCAGAACCGGTGCTGTCGGTGTAACCCTCGACGATCACTTTGCGATCCGGGTTTTCCTGAAGGAATTGCGCCAGTTTGTTGATGTTGACCAGACCGCTGGATTTCAGGTCGGCACGGTCGGTGGCGAACAGCACGTCACCGAAAGTCACCAGCGTACCGCGATCGGTCTGCTTGGCGTTCAGGCTGTCCTGCAGCTGTTTGATCTGCTGATCACGCGCGTCCAGACGCGCCTGGGCACGTTGGGCAGCGGCGTTCTTCAGGTTGTTTTCAGCGGTGCGCAGGGCGATGGTCTGCTTGGCCACTTCCACACGCTGGTTGGTCAGGTAGGCCAGCTGGTCAACCTTGGCCGCGTCTTGCTTGTCCAGGTAAGCCTTGTCGGCCTTGTCCAGGTAATCACTGGCGTCTTTGGTTTCCAGTGCCGCGACTTTGCTCGCTTGCGGGTTGGCTTGCAGACCCGAGTAGTTGGTGCGCGCGTTTTCCAGGTTCGGGTTAGGTGGGGTCGAGCAGGCAGCCAGAGCGACACTTGCGGCCAGAAGAGCTGGGATCATCAGTTGCTTACGCATAATTTTTCGTCCTTTCTATCGATAAAGTTTCAGCGTTGCGGTCGGGATGCGCGCTTACTGCACGGTGCGCTGACTTTCCTGACGCAGTTCCTGAACACCTTTCTGGGAATCCTTCACAGCCTGTTCGGCTTTAGCGGCCTGAGCCTTGCGTTCGGCGACGCGAGCGTCCCACTCGGCTTGCTCGGAGAGGGTGCGTGCTTCGTCATACTTCTTGTCGTGCATGGCGATTTCGGCTTGTTTCAGTTTGTCCTGCGCTTGCTTCATCTCAACGGCAGCAAACTCGGTACCGCCGGCGCTGACCGCGCTGTTCACCGCAGATTGAGTCACGGCGTATTGCTCGGTCGGTGGGTTACCGGCGCAACCGGCCAGCACGAAGCTGGTGCCGATGGCCAGGGCAGCCAGTTTCAGACCGCGCAGGTGGGTAAACGAGGTTTGGTTTTTCATGGTCTTCAACTCCATTAGGCATCTCCTGAAAACATCTGAATCCATCCTGGGCGAGGAGCCGAAAGCGACGTGTGAAAGCGCGTTTTTGAAACGCTCGTTCCAGGCGTGGTTACAAGTTCCGACCGGAGTGATTTTTCAAAAGTTCAGAAAAGATGGCCTATCGCCAAAATTATTTTTGACCGAATGGACAAGGCTCTAAAGCGGGAACTTTGGGGGAGTGAAACGGTACGCGCGGGAGAAAAAGGACGTAGTTCCTGAGGGAAATACAGTCCCTGTGGGAGCTGGCTTGCCAGCGATGATGCCGTCAGATTCAACACATCGGTGACTGAACTGACGCCATCGCTGGCAAGCCGGCTCCCACAGGTTTTGAGGTGTTAGAAGTTAATGTTTTTGCTTGCCTTCAACGGCCGAGAGGTCATGCAAATGCCGGCGCGACAGCGCCAGAAACCGCGGCGTAGGCCCAACATCCTCATACAACGGATCACCTTCCTCATCCGTCGCCACCACTGTCGAGCCCTTCACATACGGCAGGCTCGCTTCGAACTCTTCAAGGGCCGCGCCGATCAGTTCGCCGAGCAGTTCTTCGGCATGTCGTTTCGGGTACATCTCGGCGATCGCCGCCAAGCGCGCAGCGGCTTCAACGTCCAGATGAATCGTGTAGCCAGTGTCGGTCAGGCGACCCTTGGCGTTTTCTTCCCAATGCTGGGCGAGTTCACGAATTTTCATGATGACCTCATTTCGCGCCTGCTCATGGCAGGCCTGGGTGAGTGTCCGGCAGCGCCGGCGGCAAGCCGTTGTACGGCTTACTGTTGAGACTAGCTTTCGCCCACAAGGTTTAAAGTCCCTTCGTCGGCTGCTTGTAAGAAGCGGCGTAGAGCGGCACTCTCTAGGTCATGCACTCGTTTCTAAGCCGTCCGGATTACTGCTGGGGAATTGCTGATGACCGATATTGATGCACGCTTGCGCGAAGACGTTCACCTGCTCGGAGAGCTGTTGGGCAACACCATTCGAGACCAGTACGGCGAGGCATTTCTCGACAAGATCGAGCAGATCCGCAAGGGCGCCAAGGCCGACCGGCGTGGCTCGATGGACGCTGAACTGAGTGCCAGCCTCAATCAATTGAGCGAGGACGAATTGCTCCCGGTGGCGCGGGCGTTCAACCAGTTTCTCAATCTGGCGAACATCGCCGAGCAGTATCAGTTGATTCACCGGCGTGAAGAGTCGCAGCCGGCACCGTTCGAATCCCGGGTGTTGCCGGAATTGCTGGCCCGTTTGCGCAACGAAGGCCACAGCGCCGAATCGCTGGCCCGGCAACTGGCGCGGCTGGAAATCGAACTGGTGCTGACCGCACACCCGACCGAAGTCGCGCGACGCACGCTGATCCAGAAGTACGATGCGATCGCCGGGCAACTCGCCGCGCAGGACCATCGCGACCTGACTTCAGCCGAACGCGAACAGATTCAAAACACCCTGCAACGCTTGATCGCCGAAGCCTGGCACACCGAAGAAATCCGCCGCACACGACCGACACCGGTTGATGAGGCCAAGTGGGGTTTCGCGGTGATCGAGCATTCGCTGTGGCAAGCGATCCCCAACCATATGCGCAGGGCTGACAAGGCTTTGCATGAAGCGACCGGCCTGCGTCTACCATTGGAAGCCGCGCCGATTCGCTTCGCCTCGTGGATGGGCGGCGACCGTGACGGCAACCCCAATGTCACCGCCGCAGTAACCCGCGAAGTGTTGCTGCTGGCGCGCTGGATGGCCGCCGATTTGTACCTGCGCGACGTCGACCATCTCGCCGCCGAACTGTCGATGCAGCAGGCCAGTGATGCCCTCAAAGCCAAGGCCGGCGACAGTGCCGAACCCTATCGCGCGGTGCTCAAACAACTGCGCGAACGCTTGCGTGCCACGCGCAACTGGGCACACGCCGCGCTGACCGCACCGACCCCGGCGCCGGCTGATGTGCTGAGCAACAATCGCGACCTGCTCGATCCGCTGGAGCTGTGTTTCAACTCGCTGCACGAGTGCGGCATGGGCGTGATCGCTGACGGCCCGCTGCTCGATTGCTTGCGCAGGGCGGTAACCTTCGGCCTGTTCCTCGTGCGCCTCGATGTGCGCCAGGATTCGTCACGACACAGCTCGGCGATGACGGAAATCACCGATTACCTTGGTCTCGGTCGCTATGAAGATTGGGACGAAGAACAGCGCATCGCGTTCCTCACTCGCGAACTGAGCAATCGCCGGCCACTGCTGCCGGCACATTTCAAACCGTCGGCCGACACCGCCGAAGTGCTCAACACCTGCAAGGAAATCGCTGCCGCACCGGGCGCTTCGCTCGGCTCTTACGTGATCTCCATGGCCGGCGCCGCTTCCGATGTGCTCGCCGTGCAACTGCTGCTCAAAGAGTCCGGCGTGCTGCGGCCGATGCGCGTGGTGCCGCTGTTCGAAACCCTCGCCGACCTCGACAACGCCGGGCCGGTGATGGAGCGGCTGTTGCTGCTGCCGGGTTATCGCGCACGGCTGCAAGGCCCGCAGGAAGTGATGATCGGTTATTCCGACTCGGCCAAGGACGCTGGCACCACGGCGGCGGCCTGGGCGCAATATCGGGCGCAGGAACGTTTGGTGGAAATCTGCCGCGAGCAGCAAGTTGAATTGCTGTTGTTCCATGGCCGCGGCGGCACTGTGGGCCGCGGTGGTGGCCCGGCCCACGCGGCGATTCTGTCGCAGCCACCGGGATCGGTGGCGGGGCGCTTCCGTACCACCGAGCAGGGCGAAATGATTCGCTTCAAATTCGGCCTGCCGGACATCGCCGAGCAAAACCTCAATCTGTATCTCGCCGCCGTGCTGGAAGCGACGTTGTTGCCGCCGCCGCCACCGACGCCTGAGTGGCGTCATCTGATGGACGAATTGGCCGCCGACGGTGTCAACGCTTACCGCCAGGTGGTGCGGGAAAATCCGCAGTTCGTCGAGTATTTCCGTCAGTCCACACCGGAGCAGGAATTGGGCCGTTTGCCGCTCGGCAGTCGTCCGGCCAAGCGTCGCGCCGGCGGCATCGAAAGCCTGCGGGCGATCCCGTGGATCTTTGGCTGGACGCAAACGCGGCTGATGCTGCCAGCGTGGCTCGGCTGGGAGTCGGCGCTGAGCAAAGCACTGGAGCGCGGCGAAGGCGAATTGCTCGGGCAGATGCGCGAGCAATGGCCGTTCTTCCGTACGCGCATCGACATGCTGGAAATGGTCCTGGCCAAGGCTGATGCGGACATCGCACTGTCCTACGATCAGCGTCTGGTCGAGCCGGATCTGCTGCCGTTGGGCGCGCAGTTACGCGACCTATTGTCGCAGGCGTGCGCGGTGGTGCTCGGCCTGACTGGCCAGTCGCAGCTGCTGGCACATAGCCCTGACACCCTCGAATTCATCCGTCTGCGCAACACCTACCTCGATCCGTTGCATCTATTGCAGGCCGAATTGCTGGCCCGTTCGCGACAGCAAGATGTCGAGCAGGGCAGCCCGGTGGAACAGGCGTTGCTGGTGTCTGTGGCGGGTATTGCCGCCGGTTTGCGAAATACCGGCTAACGTTTTTCTCGTGGCGCGCGCCACCGGACACAAACGCCGGATGCCGCTTTGCCTGACGAGGGGAAGTGCCGCCAGGCGACAGTTAATGATGGGGTTGCGACTTGGGTTACCGCGTCGCAAGGTCGCGGGGGGCGTCGGTTTCTCCGACTTTTGGCGTCTTGTGTGGGCGCAGCCTGCTGTGTATCTTGATCAGCCTTTGGCCGTTTGTGCGGCCACGACCCGTATTTTCAGGATTCGTCCCAAGAGGCGAATCCTTTGTTTTGTAAAAGCTTTTTATAAAAAAATTGAGGAGCACATCTAATGCGCGTCATTCTGCTGGGAGCTCCCGGGGCCGGTAAAGGTACTCAGGCTAAGTTCATCACCGAAAAATTCGGCATTCCACAAATTTCCACTGGCGACATGCTGCGTGCAGCGGTCAAGGCCGGTACTCCGCTGGGCGTGCAAGCCAAGAGCATCATGGATGCCGGCGGCCTGGTGTCGGATGACCTGATCATCGCTCTGGTTCAGGACCGTATCGCTCAGCCGGACTGCGCCAACGGTTTCCTGTTCGACGGCTTCCCGCGCACCATTCCGCAGGCTGAAGCTCTGGTAACTGCCGGCGTTGAGCTGGATGCGGTCGTTGAAATCGCTGTTGAAGACGAAGAAATCGTTCAACGCATCGCCGGTCGTCGTGTTCACGAAGCCAGCGGCCGCGTTTACCACATCGTCTACAACCCGCCGAAAATCGCTGGCAAAGACGACATCACCGGCGAAGAACTGGTACAGCGCAAGGACGACACCGAAGAAACCGTGCGTCATCGCCTGTCGGTCTACCATTCGCAGACCAAGCCGCTGGTGGAGTTCTATCAGAACCTGTCCGCGAAAAACGCTGGCAAGCCGAAGTACAGCCACATTCCTGGCGTTGGCTCGGTAGAAGCCATCACCGCCAAGGTGCTTGAAGCGCTGAGCTGAGAAGTCTGAACGGCAGCATCATCCACGGCCCGCTTGCGGGCCGTAGTTGTTTATACTGACGCACTTTTTCCCACCCCTGTTTTGGAAACATCGATGAGCACCTTGCTGGCCCTGGACACCGCGACTGAAGCTTGCTCCGTTGCCTTGCTGCATGACGGCAAGGTCACGAGCCATTACGAGGTGATCCCGCGCCTGCATGCGCAGAAGCTGCTGCCGATGATCCAGCAATTGCTGGCCGACGCCGGCACTACGCTGCAAGCGCTCGATGCCATTGCCTTCGGTCGCGGCCCGGGTGCGTTTACCGGGGTGCGGATCGCCATTGGTGTGGTGCAGGGTCTGGCGTTCGCACTGGATCGTCCGGTGTTGCCAGTGTCCAACCTCGCGGTGCTGGCCCAGCGTGCCTATCGCGAACATGGCGTGAGCCAGGTCGCGGCGGCCATCGATGCGCGGATGGATGAAGTGTATTGGGGCTGCTATCGCGAGACGGCGGGGGAGATGCGCCTTGTGGGTGCCGAAGCGGTGTTGCCACCAGAAGTCGCGGCGTTGCCGGCCGATGCCAGTGGCGACTGGTTCGGTGCCGGCACCGGTTGGGGTTATGCCGAGCGCATTGCCGTCAATCTGAGCGGTTCCGACGCCGGTATGCTGCCCCACGCCGAAGACCTGCTGACCCTTGCGCGCTTCGCCTGGGAGCGCGGCGAGTCGATCCCGGCGGACGACGCACAACCGGTTTACCTGCGCGATAAAGTCGCCACCCCCAAGGTTCGCTGAGCCTTTAAAAGATCGCAGCCTGCGGCAGCTCCTACAGGGACCACATTCCAAACGTAGGAGCTGCCGAAGGCTGCGATCTTTTGATTTTCAAAACACCAATCGTCAGTTTCTAACCCCGCGCTTTAAACCTTTTGCGCTTTATGTGTTCTAGTTATCACTCGGCGGTTTGCTAAGTCGGTCAAGTGCCGCTAAATTGCCATCATCGATACCGAGCATGAAATTATGCGTATAGACGGCCTTTCCTCTCAGTCCTACCCCATCAAGCGCAAGCCTCGCAAAGGCAATGTGGCGCTGGATGAATCCGTCGACGATATCGACGGCGAGCTGGAATTCCCGACTGAAGAGCAACTGGCTGCCCGTGCTGCCGCCAAAGCTGCCGCGCAACGCCTGAGCAATCTGCCCGCCCGCCAACAAGACATGATCTACCACCGTGCGATGAAAAAAAGCGTAGCGATGGCTTTGGCCAGCTACCTGAGCACCGCCGGTTTTGTTGATTGGGATGCAGACGTGCTGGGCCTCGATCTGTACATCTGATGGATCTGCCTTACTACCTCGGTTGCCCGTCCTGGAGCGAAAACGCCTGGCGCGAGTATCTGTATCCGGTCGACGCCAAAACTTCTGATTTCCTCGGTCTCTATTCCCAAGTATTCAATGCCGTTGAAGGCAACACGACCTTTTACGCCAGCCCGTCGCCTGCCACCGTGCAGCGTTGGGCCGAAGTCATGCCCGAGCACTTTCGCTTCACCGCCAAATTCCCCGGCGACATCAGCCACAGCGGCGATCTGCGCGAGCAACTGACCGCCGCCGAAACCTTCCTGCAATTACTCAAGCCTCTCGGGCAGCGTGTTTCGCCGCTGTGGCTGCAACTGTCGAAAAGCTTCACGCCGCATCGGCTGCCGGAACTGGCGGCGTTCATTGATGCGCTGGATTGCCCGCTGGCAGTGGAAGTGCGCCATGAACAGTTCTTCGCCAAGGGTGAAAGCGAACGTCTGCTCAATCGCCTGCTGCTGGACCGTGGCGTTGAGCGTATTTGTCTCGATCCGCGTGCGTTGTTCAGTTGCCTGTCGACCGAGTCTTCGGTCATCCACGCGCAATCGAAAAAGCCGCGAGTGCCGACGCGTCCGGCGGCGTTCACCCAGTTTCCGCAAGTGCGCTTCATTGGCCATCCCGAGCTTGAAGCCAACGATACGTTCCTGGTGCCGTGGGTGGCGAAAATCGCCGAGTGGATCGAAGAGGGCCGTACGCCTTACATCTTCCTGCACACCGCCGACAACTTGCTGGCGGCGAAGCTGGCGCAACGTTTTCATGCACAACTGATGCAACGTTTGCCTGGCTTGCCGTCCCTGCCTGAGCTATACAGAGAACCCGCCGCCGAGCAACTTGGCCTGCTCTGAGGCGGTTTTTTTTCCTGCCCCGGAGCCTGCCGATGGACGCGCAAACCGTTAGAGCCCACGCCTTCAAAGCGCTGCATGAACGTGCGCAAGTTTTCGTCATTCCCAATCCGTGGGATGCAGGTTCGGCGAAGATGCTCGCCAGCCTCGGCTATCAGGCTCTGGCAACGACCAGCGCCGGTTATGCGTTTTCCCAAGGCAAGGCTGATGGCGCGTTGAGTCTTGACGAGACCTTGGCCAACGTCCGCGCGATTGTCGCCGCGACAGATTTGCCGGTGGCGGTGGATCTGGAAAACGGTTTCGCCGATGACCCGGCCGAATCTGCAAAAAGTTTGATCCGTGCAGCCGAGGCGGGCGCCGTCGGTGGCTCGATCGAAGACGCCACCGGCCGGCCAGACGCACCGATCTATTGCTTCGAACACGCCGTGGCACGTATTGAAGCGGCCGTCGCGGCGGTGCGCACGCTGCCATTTCCCTTCATCCTCACCGCGCGTGCGGAAAACTATCTGCACGGCAATCCCGACATCAACGACACCATTCGCCGCTTGCAGGCCTTCGCCGAGGCCGGGGCCGACGTGTTGTACGCGCCAGGTTTGCGCAACGCCGAAGAAGTGCTGGCGGTGGTGCGCGCCGTGGCGCCGAAACCGGTCAATGTGCTGATGTCCGGCGGCTTGAAACTGACCGTGCAGGAACTGCAAGACATGGGTGTGCGGCGGATCAGCACCGGTTCGGCCTTGGCGTTGGCGGCATTTGGAGGGTTCTTCCGCGCCGCAGAAGAGATCCAGCAATCGGGCACCTTCGGCTTTACCTCGCAGTCGATGCCGTACGCCAAGGCTAATCAATTCTTCAAGGGCTGAGCATGGGGCGATGGATTGCACTCACTGTGCTGCTGATCACCGGCGGCGCCTTGATCAGTGTCTGGCGCGGTTGGCTGGATGTGCCGGCGCAATGGAATCCTTGGGCACCACTGGACGTGAAAGCCGCGCCCAACTGGCTGACCGGCTACAAGCTGATGCGCTTGCGCAGTGATCCTGAACTCTGCGCCCAGGCATTGAGCAGCTCCGATCTGCGCGTTACACGTCAATCCGACAGTCCTGACGCCAAGTGCCCGCTGATCGGCGCCCTTCGTGTGCAGGGCGGTGAGGTGCCGTTGAGCAGCAGTTTCCTCGCCAGTTGTCCGCTGGCGGTGGCCTACGCGATGTTTGAACACCACACCCTGCAACCCGCCGCACAATCCGTTTACGGGCAAAAGGTCGCGCGGGTTGATCACCTCGGCAGCTTCGCCTGTCGCAATATCTACAATCGCGAAAGCGGCGCGCTCAGCCGCCACGCCAGTGCCGATGCATTGGACATTGCCGGTTTTCGTCTCGCCGACGGCCGCCGCATCAGCGTGCTCAAGGACTGGTCAAGGCAGAATCAGGACGCGCAATTTCTGCATCAGGTGCGCGACGGCGCCTGTGAGGCGTTCAGTGTGGTGTTGAGCCCGGATTACAACGCCGCCCATCGCAATCACTTTCATGTCGATGTCGGGCGCTGGAGCGTGTGTCGCTGAGGCTTAAGCGGCGAGGCGCAGGTTCTGCAGCACGATCGGGCGCGCCCAGCCGTTATCGAAGTCCAGTGCCTTCTGTTGCTCGACGATTTCTTCCGGCGGGAACGGCGGGTAAGGTTTTTGCAGCAGGTCCAGATCGAATTCGGCAATCGGCAGGTACAGCGGTTTCTTCTGCGGTGCCGGGCCAGGTTCTGGTGTTGGCTGGCCGTTGTTGATCACGACCGGTCGCACCCAGCTACTGTCGAAATCCTGTTGCTCTTGTTGAGCCTTGAGTTCTTCAGGCGGGAACGGGGGGAATGGCTTGTCCAGCAGATCCATTTCGAATTCGGCGATCGGCAGGAACAGCGGCTCCGGCGGACGCACTTCGGTTTCGACCACATCACATTCGCGCTGGCTGACGATGTGTGCGTGCAGCTCGCTGCCGACGGTGGGCTCTTCAGGGCTGCTCAGGTCAACCGGCGGAAACGTGCCGCAGGCAGGCACCACTTCACTCGTCTGTTCGGCCAGCGCCTGGGCAAAGAAATCCTGCCACAGGTGACTGACGCCGCTCAGTGCTTGAGTGTTGTGACGGCTAAAGTCGCCATGGGGCGAGATGTAGCCAATCGATGTGGGAAGAATGCCTGACATTTTTTTCGGTTGACGCTCAGCTCTGGCAAAATGCGCGTTGAATGAGTTATCGGCGGTTTTTGCCGCTCCTTGAATTTTTGAGCGTGTTTTCCATGATTGAGCAACCCGCGGCCTGCCGCATCCATGTTCAGGCCCTCGGCCCTACGTTTGAAGCGCAAGCCGGGCAGTGGGCCGAGCGCTTGGGCCTGCCGCTTGAAGTGGCGGATGGCGAGTTTGCCTTGCAGGTCGGCGAGCAGGGTTTGCAGCTGCAACAGCTCGGTCCGGACGCACCGGGGCCGGTGCGGGTCGACTTTGTTGAGGGTGGCGCGGCGCATCGTCGTTTATACGGAGGCGGCAGCGGGCAGATGATCGCCAAGGCTGTCGGCGTCGCCCAAGGCGTGCGTCCGCGCGTGCTGGATGCGACGGCGGGGTTGGGCAAGGATGCGTTTGTGCTGGCCAGTCTTGGTTGCGAGATGAGCCTGATCGAGCGTCAGCCGTTGATTGGCGCGCTGCTGGAGGATGGTCTGGCGCGGGCGGCGGAAGATTTCGATGTGGCGCCGATTGTGGCGCGGATGACGTTGCTCAAGGGCAATTCCATCGAGGTCATGCAGAACTGGGAAGGCGAGCCGCCGCAGGTGATCTACCTCGACCCCATGTTTCCACATCGCGATAAGACCGCGCTGGTGAAGAAGGAAATGCGCCTGTTCCGGCCGTTGGTGGGCGATGATCCGGACGCGCCGGCGTTGCTCGAAGCCGCGTTGGCGCTGGCGACGCACCGGGTGGTGGTCAAGCGGCCGCGCAAGGCTCCGTGCATTGAAGGGCCGAAACCGAGTCATGCGCTGGATGGCAAATCCAGCCGCTATGACATTTATCCGAAGAAAGCACTCAAGCCTTAAACCGAGTCGCCCCCATCGCTGGCAAGGCAGTTCCCACAAGGTTCAGCGGTGTGCACACGATTTGTGATCACATCCAAGTCCTTGTGGAAGCTGGCAAGCCAGCTCCAACAGAGTACAGCGGTGTGCACACGATTTGTGATCATACCCAAACCCTTGTGGGAGCTGGCTTGCCAGCGATGGCGTCAGCGCCAACACCGCAGAAATCAGGGCTTGTACGCCCGCATAAACAGCCCCACCACTTCCTGAATATGGCTCTCCGCAGCCTCTTCGCTCAACGGCTCCCCACAGCCATACAGCAACCGAAAATTCCCCGCGCCTTTGATCAGGCAAAAGAAATGCTCGGCCGCATTGCGCGGCAGGTCGATGCTCAGCGCGCCGCTGTCATGGATTTGCGTCAGCAGTCGCTCCATGCCCTGCACCATGCGCTGCGGTCCCGCCTCGAAGAAGATCAGCGACAGCTTCGGATCCTGCACCCCCAGCGCCATGATCAAGCGGTGCAGATTCACCGATTCATCGCTGTTGATCAGGTGATGAAAGCCTCGGGCAATGTTCAGCAACACATTTTCCACGGCGATGCCTTCGGGCAATTCGAAGAACAGCGGCGGTAATTGCTCCTCGCACTTGGCCACCACTGCGGAGGAGAACAGCGTTTCCTTGTCGTTGAAATGGCTGTAGACCGTCAGCTTCGACACGCCAGCCTCGCTGGCGACCGCGTCCATGCTGGTGTTGGCGTAGCCATGACTCAGAAACAGAATTTTCGCCGCGTCGAGGATCGCCTGGCGCTTGGCCAGATCCTTGGGGCGGCCCGGGCCGTTTGGAGCTGAAGGATTGTTCGACATTCTTCGCTTTTAATACTGGACTGGTGAGTTTGCTATTAATAACATACCCGCCAGTATAATTATTCCAAGCACCATTAGCGAAAGGTCCGTCACCATGTTCCGCCATGCGTTGTCCCTCGCGTTGCCAGTGAGTCTGGCGTTCCTTTTGTCAGCATGCGGTCAGGAAGAGGCGACGCAAGTCACCGTGCGCCCGGCCATGGTGGTGCAGCCAGAGCCTTCGGCACAGGCGATGGAAAGTTATCCGGGCGAGGTGCGCGCCCGCTACGAACCCGATCTCGCGTTCCGCATTGGCGGCAAAGTCAGCCGACGACTGGTCGACGAAGGTCAGCGAGTGAAGGCCGATCAGCCGCTCGCCGAACTCGATCCGCAGGATGTGCGCCTGCAACTGGAAGCCACCCGCGCCCAGGTTGCCGCCGCCGAAGCCAATCTCAATCTGGTCCGCGCCGAGCGTGATCGCTACAAGACCTTGATGGACCGGCAGATGGTCAGCCGCTCGGCTTACGACAACGCCGAAAACCTTTACCGTTCCGGTGAAGCCCGCCTCAAACAAATCAAAGCTGAATTCAACGTCTCGACCAATCAGGCCAGTTACGCCGTGTTGCGTGCGCCGCAGGATGGCGTGGTGGCCAAGCGTTCGGTCGAGGTGGGGCAGGTCGTCGCCGCCGGGCAAACGGTGTTTACCCTCGCCACCGACGGCGAGCGCGAAGTGCTGATCAGCTTGCCGGAGCAGAGTTTCGGCCGCTTCAAGGTCGGTCAGCCAGTGACGGTCGAACTGTGGACGCAACAGAATCAGCGCTTCGCCGGACAGATCCGCGAACTGTCGCCCGCCGCCGATCCACGCTCGCGCACCTTCGCTGCACGTATTTCCTTCACTGGTGGCAAAGTCCCGGCCGAACTGGGCCAGAGCGCCCGGGTGTTTGTGCAATCGGCCGATAGCGTTTCGCTGTCGGTGCCGCTCTCGGCACTCACTGCCGAAAACGGCGCGACCTATGTGTGGGTCGTCAACGGCAACAACACCTTGAAGAAAACCCCGGTGCGTGTCGGCCCGTTCGGTGAGAAAAGCGTGCCGGTGCTCGAAGGCTTGAACGCCAGCGACTGGGTGGTGGCTGCCGGCGTGCATGTGTTGCTCGAAGGGCAGCAGGTGCGGCCGGTGGATCGCTCCAACCGTGTGGTCAATCTGGCGGACAAGGAGTAAGCCCCGATGCGCTTCAACCTTTCCGAATGGGCGCTGCGTAATCGCCAGATCGTACTGTTCCTGATGCTTTTGCTGGCCATCGTCGGTGCGTTGTCCTACACCAAACTCGGCCAGAGTGAAGACCCGCCGTTTACCTTCAAGGCCATGGTGATTCAAACCCGTTGGCCGGGGGCGACCGCGCAGGAAGTCTCGCGGCAGGTCACCGAACGCATCGAAAAGAAACTGATGGAAACCGGTGAGTACGAACGCATCGTGTCGTTCTCGCGCCCCGGCGAATCGCAGGTCACGTTCATTGCCCGCGATTCGATGCACTCCAAGGAGATTCCCGACCTCTGGTATCAGGTGCGCAAGAAGGTCAGTGATATTCGCCAGACCTTGCCGCCGGATATTCAGGGGCCGTTTTTCAACGATGAATTCGGCACCACGTTCGGCAATATCTATGCGCTGACCGGCGACGGTTTCGATTACGCGGTGCTCAAGGATTACGCCGATCGCATCCAGATCCAGCTGCAACGGGTCAAGGATGTCGGCAAGGTCGACCTGCTCGGTTTGCAGGACGAGAAGATCTGGGTCGAGTTGTCCAACGTCAAACTGGCGACCCTCGGCTTGCCACTGGCAGCGGTGCAACAAGCGCTGCAAGAGCAGAACGCGGTGTCGACCGCCGGGTTCTTTGAAACCGGTAGCGAGCGTTTGCAGCTACGGGTCTCGGGGAATTTTCAGACGGTCGAGGAGATAAAAAACTTCCCGATCCGCGTCGGTGATCGTACGTTCCGCATCTCCGATGTCGCTGATGTGCGTCGCGGTTTCAACGATCCACCGGCACCGCGCATGCGCTTCATGGGCGAAGACGCAATCGGTCTGGCGGTGGCAATGAAGGATGGCGGCGACATTCTGGTGCTGGGTAAGGCGCTGGAAGGCGAGTTCTCGCGCATCCAGAAAAACCTTCCGGCCGGCATGCAACTGCGCAAGGTTTCCGATCAGCCGGCGGCGGTGAAAACCGGGGTCGGCGAGTTCGTCCAGGTGCTGGTCGAAGCGTTGGCGATTGTCTTGCTGGTGAGCTTCTTCTCCCTCGGCGTGCGCACCGGCATGGTCGTGGCGCTGACCATTCCGCTGGTGCTGGCGATGACCTTCGCCTGCATGTATTACCTCGGCATCGGCCTGCACAAGATCTCCCTTGGCGCGTTGGTGTTGGCGCTGGGCTTGCTGGTGGACGACGCGATCATCGCCGTGGAAATGATGGCGATCAAAATGGAGCAGGGCTTCGACCGTATCCGCGCGGCGAGCTACGCCTGGACCAGTACCGCGTTCCCGATGCTCACCGGTACGTTGATCACCGCCGCCGGGTTCCTGCCGATTGCCACGGCGCAGTCCGGGACTGGCGAATACACCCGCTCGATCTTCCAGGTGGTGACCATCGCGTTGCTCGCATCCTGGGTCGCGGCGGTGATGTTCGTGCCGTATCTGGGGGAAAAACTCCTGCCGGATCTGGCGAAAATTCATGCGGCCAAACATGGCACTGGCGATGGTCAGCCAGATCCGTATGGCACGCCGTTCTATCAGCGGGTGCGACGGCTGGTGGAGTGGTGCGTGGCGCACCGCAAGACCGTGATTGTGTTGACGGTGGGGCTGTTTATCGCCTCGGTGATGTTGTTCCGTTTCGTCCCGCAGCAGTTTTTCCCGGCCTCTAATCGGCTTGAGTTGATGGTCGATCTGAAACTGGCTGAAGGCGCTTCTCTGGCCAATACCACCGGTGAGGTCAAACGACTGGAAGCGATGCTCAAGGAGCATGCCGGCATCGACAATTACGTCGCTTATGTCGGCACCGGATCGCCGCGTTTCTATCTGCCGCTCGATCAGCAATTGCCGGCGGCCAGCTTCGCCCAGTTTGTGGTGTTGGCGAAGAACATCGAGGAGCGTGAGGCGCTGCGCAGCTGGTTGATTGAAACGCTTAACGAGCAATTCCCGGCGCTGCGTTCGCGGGTTACGCGTCTGGAAAACGGTCCGCCGGTTGGTTATCCGGTGCAGTTCCGCGTGACCGGTGAACACATCGAAGAAGTTCGCGCGCTGGCGCGTAAAGTGGCGGCCAAGGTTCGCGAGAATCCGCACGTGGTCAATGTACATCTGGATTGGGAAGAGCCGAGCAAGGTGGTCTACCTGAACATCGATCAGGATCGTGCCCGGGCGTTGGGTGTGAGCACGGCCAATCTAGCGAAATTCCTGCAGAGCTCGTTGACCGGCTCGAGTGTCAGTCAGTATCGCGAAGACAACGAATTGATCGAGATTCTGCTGCGCGGCACGGTGCATGAGCGCACTGAGTTGTCGTTGTTGCCGAGTCTGGCGGTGCCGACGGATAACGGCCGCAGTGTGGCGTTGTCGCAGATTGCCACGCTGGAATATGGCTTTGAGGAAGGGATTATCTGGCATCGTAATCGCCTGCCGAACGTGACCGTGCGTGCCGATATTTATGGCAAGGAGCAGCCGGCGACGCTGGTCAAGCAGATCATGCCGACGCTGGATTCGATTCGCGCCGAGTTGCCCGATGGTTATCTGTTGGATGTCGGCGGTACGGTGGAGGATTCCGAGCGTGGGCAGAAGTCGGTGAATGCCGGGGTGCCGATGTTCATCGTGGTGGTGCTGACTCTGCTGATGGTGCAGTTGCGCAGTTTTTCGCGCACGGCGATGGTGTTTTTGACGGCACCGTTGGGCTTGATCGGGGTGACGTTGTTTTTGATGGTGTTCCGTCAGCCGTTCGGGTTTGTGGCGATGTTGGGGACGATCGCGCTGTCCGGGATGATCATGCGTAATTCGGTGATTCTGGTGGATCAGATCGAGCAGGATATTGCTTCGGGGCTTAAGCCTTGGCAGGCGATTATCGAGGCTACGGTTCGACGCTTCAGGCCGATTGTGTTGACGGCGTTGGCGGCGGTGCTGGCGATGATTCCGTTGTCGCGGAGTGTGTTTTTCGGGCCGATGGCGGTGGCGATCATGGGGGGGTTGATTGTTGCTACCGCGCTGACGCTGTTGTTTTTGCCGGCGTTGTATGCGGCCTGGTTCCGGGTGCGTAAGGACGCTTGATTGTTTTGTGACGTGGCGGCCTTCGGGCCGACCATGTTCTTGGGGTTTGGGTGAATATCCGTTTCTGCGGGCGCTGCCGCTGGCGGTTTCGCTTTTACAGCGAGTCCCTTTGGCAAACGCCGGAGTGCCGGCCCAGCCCAAAGGAACCAAAGGTCTGTGCCCTGACGTTCGGCCCGCTCGCTGGGGCTCGGGGTTCCTTCGCTCCGGGATCGATCCGGGGGCATCGCTTCCGGTTTGCTTCGCTGCACCTCCTTTCGATGTGTTCGACTTCGTCGAACGGCGCTGCGCGCCTACCCCCGGATCAATCCCTCCACTCAGCCTGCCGACGGGCCTTCAGATCAAGATCAAAAGCCGCAGCCGAGCTAACGCTCATCCTGTTGAGTGGTGAGAAGCGAAGCGGGGGGAGGTGTTTGCGGTTTGCTTTGGTTTTTTTGTGGGAGTCTGGCTTGCCAGCGATGGCGGCCTGCCAGCCGAGCAATCTTCTGTCTGATGCACTCAATCCAATTGTAGGAGCGAGCCTGCTCGCGAAGGCGGCCTGGGAGCCGACCAGTCTCTAGCTGACTATCCATAACCCGCTCTGCCTCCGCCACTTCCTACATCTTTTTCAGAAACCTCCGATATTGAGCCTCGGTGTCTCGGATGCTGTACTCCAGCCTCAGCTTTCCAGCTTTCCAGCTTTCCTGAGTTTGTCTTGATGAAAAAGCCGCCAGCATTGAAAGGCAGAACCGATCCGGTGTTCGACTTGTTGGTGCGCCCGCCCCACAAGCATCGTCTGTTGGATTATCTTGCGCTGCTTAAGCCGCTCGATGATCAAGGTCGTTATCTGCCATTTGAAGCGTTGCGTTATCGCTGGGCGCCAGGGCTGGATGCCAAACTCTGTTGGGCCTTGGTCAAGAAGGCCCGGGCTGCCCAGCACATCAACCTTCTGCCGCTGGGCGATCCGGTGCAGTGGGGCAAGTATCTGTTGACGCCGTTGGCTCAGAAGACCCTCTCCATTGTCGATTGCCAGGCCAGTACGGCCGCACTGGAGTACATGACCAGCCAGATCGGCGAACGGGCACATTTCAGTTATCTGCTTAACGATTTGATCGAAGATGAAGCCATCGCCAGCAGTCAACTGGAAGGCGCTGCGACGACTACGCGCGCGGCCAAGGACATGCTCAAACACCAGCGCCAGCCTCGTACTCCTGATGAACGTATGGTGATGGGTAATTACCGGATGATGAATTTTGCCTGGGAGAAACGTTACGAACCCGTGAGCGTGGATTTGATCGCAGCGATTCATCGGGTGGGGGTCGAGGGCATCGATGACGGGCAGTATTCCCCCGGAGTGTTCAGGAACAATGACGAAGTGGTCGTTCAGGATGGGGCGGGCAACACCGTGCACCGGCCACCACCAGCAGCAGGATTGGTGTCGCGGCTGGAGCGACTGTCGCACTGGATCAATTTGCCCGACGGCTCACCGCAAGAGACGAGCTATCTGCATCCGCTGATCAAGGCGATCACGCTGCATTTTGCCTTGGGCTACGAACATCCCTTTCGCGACGGCAATGGGCGAGTCGCCAGGGCGTTGTTTTACTGGTTCATGTTCAAGAACGAGTTTGCCGCGTTTCGCTACATAGCGATCAGTTTGTTACTGCGTAATGCACCGGTGAAATATGGACGCTCATACCTGCACAGCGAGGCGGATGAGCTGGATCTGACTTATTTCATCGAGTTCCAGTGTTCGGTGATCCAGCGAGCGGTGCTCGGTTTTACCGATGTTTACCGCAAGAGCGTGGCCTACACCGAAGCGTTCGAGCGCTGGCTGGCGAATTCTGGCTACTTCGATCAGATGACGGAAAAACAGCGCGCGGTGTATCAGGCGGCAAAAAGCGGGGAGGCGAAGGAGTTCACAGCGAGCAATGTGGCTGAGAATTTTGCTTGCTCGTATAGCGAGGCGATGTCGGCACTAGACGGATTAGACGAGTTGCGGGTTTTTGAACGAAGGAAGATGGGGCGGGAGTGGGTGTTCTTTTTACGTAATCCTGTCGGTGCATGGAAGCACGGGAGCGAATTCCTTCGCCCCCCTGTTGTGACAGCTTAAAGCGTGCCGAACACCTTCTTCGCCAGACTGGTCGCCGCAGCGGCCGGGTTCTGGCGGATGGTTTCTTCCTGTTTGCCGATCATCTCGAACAAGCCATTGAGCGCCTGTTCGGTGACGTAGTTCTCGACATTGGCGCTCTTCGCATCCACCACGCCAAACGCAGCAGCCTGACCAGCGAACGAGTTGTACTTCTGCGCCACGCCAACCTTGTCGGTCGCCTGTTTGACGATCGGCAGGAACTTGGCGCGGATCTGTTCGCGGCTGGATTTGTCGAGGTATTGCGTGGCCGAGTCATTGCCGCCGCTGAGGATGCCTTTGGCGTCTGCCACGCTCATTTTCTTCACGGCGTCGACGAGGATTGGCTGGGCCTGGGTCACGGCGGATTCGGCAGCCTTGTTCATCGCGGTTTCCAGTTCTTCAACCTGAGCGCCCATGCCGAAGGCTTTCATTTTGCTCGCGGCTTTGCCGAGTTTGCCCGGCAGCTCGATCTTCACGTCCGGGTTGTTGCTGAAACCGCCGGGGGTGCCGAGTTGTTTGACGGCGATTTGTGCGCCTTGGGTCAGGGCATCCTTTAGGCCGCCGGTGGCGTCTTTTTGCGACAGGTCACTGAGCGACAGCGCCAGCGCGCTGGCGGAGATCATCAGGCCTGCACACAGACCGGCGAAGCGAAGGGTAGGGCGGAGCATGGCGGCTTCCTTGTTGCGGAAAAGGGCTGCGGAAATGAATTAACGAATGGCGTCGACGCGGATTTTCAGCGGCTGCGGGTCGTTACCGTCGAGTTGCACGGCATGGTTTTCGGTGGTGATGAACATCAGTTCGCCGTTGACTTCAATGCGCGCGCTGACCGAGTAGCGGTGGCCGGGTTTGACCTGCGCCGGATCGTAGCTCAAGTGGAAGGGCAGCGGCACCTGGCCTTTGACCGGGCCTTCCTGCTGGTCCAGAACGACGGCTGGTGCATCGGCCAGGGAGACGTCTTGCAAGCTGACGCTGAGGGTTGCGCTCGGTGGCAGGGCGATGCGCTGCAGGTAGAACACTTCACCGTCGAGGCCGACCTTGCCGGCAGGTGTGGTCAATTGGCAGGCGCTGAGCAGTGTGGCGGCGGCAAGCAGGGTGAGTTTTTTCATCGGACGTTCTCCTTTCAATGTGGGAGCGAGCTTGCTCGCGAAAGCGGTACTTCAGTCACTGAGATGTCGACTGACACTCCACCTTCGCGAGCAAGCTCACTCCCACCAGGTTTGCATCAGGTCTCGGGTTGGGCGACGACCTGATCTGCAGCATCTTCACTGCGATGCAGCGCGACCTGACGGATCGACAAGCGAATCTCCGCCGGCAACACGCGTTTGGCCGCACCTTCGGCGAGTTCGCCGAGCAGCTCGTGATAACTCAGTTTGCCGGCCTCGTCGCGACGCAGCACGTCGAGGTCGAGCAGGGTCTGGATAAAGTGGCGGAACAGGCTCTTGTCGAAGAACTCCGGGGCGTTGAGGCCGTGGAGGATCGACAGGCGTTGAGCCATGACCGTGCAGAGGTCTTCCAGTTCTTCGGCGCTGATGCTGTTCTGGCCGCTGTTGAGCAGCAAGGACACGGTCATGTAAAAGCGCTGCAAGGTCTGGGCGATGCTCTTCGACAGTAGCGTCAGCAGGACGAAATGTCGCGAGCTTGGCGCCGGACGCAGGTACACATCCTTCTCGAAACGCAGCAAACCTTGCTCGACGAACGCTTCCAGCCACTGATCGACCACACCGTCCAGTTCGTCCAGCGTCCAGCGAATGAACAGCTCCGATTGCAGGTACGGATACAGCGCGCGGGTGTAGCGCAGGATCTGTTCGCGGCTCATGCGCGAAGCGCTCTGGAAGAAGCTCGCCAGCAGCGCCGGCAACGCGAAGATGTGCAGCACGTTGTTGCGGTAGTAGGTCATCAGGACGGCGTTCTGCTCGTCCAGATAAAGAATCTTGCCCAGCGCGTCGTTCTGCTCGGCGAGCAGATCCATGTCTTTCACATGCTCGATCAGCGCGCGGCCGTCGCCTTCCGGCAAGGTGGTGTGCGGCGAGTACGGGACTTTGCGCAGCAGCGCCAGGTACAGATCCAGCACGCGAGCCATGGCGCGATCGTCCAGCGCCAGACGTGTGGTCGACAGCAGCGCCAGCGCCACCAGATTGACCGGGTTGATCGCCGCCGCTTCGTTCAAATGCTGCGCGACTTTCTCGCCGAGGCGGTTAGTGGTTTCGTTGAGCCATGCCGGCTTGTACTGCGGGCCGAGTTCCTGCTGGCGCCAGTCCGGTTGCTCGGCGTCGAGGAATTCTGCGAGTTTGATCGGCTCGCCGAAGTTCACCGCGACCTGACCGAAGCGCTGCTTGAGCGCGCCGATGACTTTGAAGATGTCGAAGATCGATTCTTTCTTCTTGCTCGCGCCGCGCAGTTCGCCGAGGTAGGTGCGACCCTCCAGCACACGCTCATAACCGATGTACACCGGCACAAACACGATCGGCATGCGCGACGAACGCAGGAAGCTGCGCAGGGTGATCGCGAGCATCCCGGTTTTCGGTTGCAGCATGCGCCCGGTACGCGAGCGACCGCCCTCGACGAAGTACTCGACCGGGAAGCCTTTGGTGAACAGGGTATGCAGGTATTCGTTGAACACCGAGGTGTACAGCGGATTGCCCTTGAACGTGCGGCGCATGAAAAACGCACCGCCACGGCGCAGCAGGCTGCCGATCACCGGCATGTTCAGGTTGATCCCTGCGGCGATGTGCGGCGGGGTCAGGCCGTTGCGGAACAGCAAATACGACAGCAACAGGTAGTCGATGTGGCTGCGGTGGCACGGCACGTAGATCACTTCGTGACCCTGCGCGACTTTCTGCACGCCTTCGATGTGGTTGACCTTGATGCCGTCGTAGATCTTGTTCCAGAACCAACTCAACACCACTTCAAGGAAACGGATCGCGGTGTAGGTGTAGTCCGAGGCGATCTCGTTGCCGTAGCGCAGGGCCTGGGCCTTGGCTTTCTCCGGGGAGATGTTTTCGCGCTCGGCTTCGTCGAGGATCGCTTGCTTGACCAGCGGCTGATTGAGCAGGCCTTTGACCAGATTTCGACGGTGGGAAATGTCCGGGCCGATCACCGCTGCTTTGAGATTGCGGAAGTGCACGCGCAGGATTCGCTGGGCCATGCGCACGGTGCGTTCGTGGCCCTTGTTGTGCTCGATCAGTTCGCGTAGATGAATCGGCGCGGAGAACTGCACGCGGGTCTTGCGGCCGAGGACGATGATGCTCAGCAGACGACGCAAACGCCCGGTGACCGCCCAGCTGTCGGCGAACAACAGCTTCCACGGACTGTTTTCGCTGTCCGGCGATTGGCCCCAGAACACGCTGACCGGGATGATCTGCGCGTCTTCGGCGGCGTTCTGGGTGAGGGCGCTGACCAGTCGGGTCAGGGTCGGCGGCGCACCGCGTTTGTCTTGGCGCCCGAGCCAGTCGGGATCCGGCGTCAGGTAGAAAAACGCTGCCGGCTCGATCAGCGAACCCACCGACACCGGCAGCACCGGACGCGGCAGGCCGGCCTTGGTGCACTCGGTGTCGAGCACGGCCAGATCGGTCAGTGAAGGGTTTTGCAGGACGTAGAACACCGGACGACTGCGGTCGAGGTTGAGAGTGAACGACGACTGGTTGATCGTCTCCGAGCGAACCCAGAGGTACAACAGTCGGCGCAAGGTGCCAAACACAAGACGGCGGAACGGGGAACGGGTCATACGGCTTCTGCGTGAGTGAATAAACCGAGCGGCTGCTCGGGAGGGCGATAGTGTGCCGTATTCACCGAAAATCGGCAAAAAAGCGGCGAAGTAATCTCCTGTTGAGAGTTATCGCGCCTGTCATATACTCGGCGGTCTGTCGCCGGGGCCCTTTTATGGACGTCGGGCGCAGGCTGATGTTCCTCTAAGGCTTTCCTGCGAAAAGCCTGTTCAATAATAAAAAAGGAGTATGAACAGATGGCAACACGTGAAACCGGCAACGTGAAGTGGTTCAACGACGCCAAGGGCTACGGCTTTATCCAGCGCGAAGACGGGGTGGACGTGTTCGTGCACTACCGTGCAATTCGCGGCGAAGGGCATCGGTCGCTGGCTGAAGGTCAGCAGGTCGAGTACGCGGTGATTACCGGCGAGAAGGGTTTGCAGGCGGAAGATGTTGTAGGCCTGTAACCTTGAAGATCAAAAGATCGCAGCCTTCGGCAGCTCCTACAGGTGTACACATGACCCTGTAGGAGCTGCCGAAGGCTGCGATCTTTTGCTTTTAAGCGGTTTTCCAGGTGATCTCTTCTTCACCGTCTTCGCTGATGCGCATCCAGCGATCCGCCGTCTCCTCACCTTCTTCCTCGACCCAGGTGCCCGGCGCGCAACGCACTTCCACGTTCAGCGCGGCAAACGCGGCACGCGCGCAGGCGATGTCGTCGTCCCATGGCGTCTGATCGCTTTCCAGGTACAAGCTGTTCCACTTGCCCACGGCTTTCGGCAGCCAGGTCACCGGCACGTTGCCGGCCTTGCACTTGTAGGTCTGGCCTTTCTGTACCCAGTCGCTGCACGGGCCCAGCGCGGCGCCCAGCCAGGCGGAAATGGCCTTGTGGTCGACGTCGGCGTCTTTCAGGTAAATCTCGATATCCGGTTGGCGCATGGATGTCCTCACTGCGGGTCTGAAAAATCCATTCGCGGATTTAGCCGGCCCCGGGCGTTTGCCCGAGACCAAAAGTTATTGAAGAACGAAATAATCGTAGCGCATCGACACGGTGGTCACGAACGGCTCGGCCTGTTCGATCACCGCCGCACGACGCTCGGCACTGGCGCGCCAGCCGTGGGGCGTCATCGCCAACAGGTTGGCGCGATCCTCGGGCTTGTCCAGCGTCAGCTTGAATTCCAGGGTTTCGCTGTGCGCCAGCGCCATGCCTTCTGGCACCAGGGCCAGGTGCTTGTCGTCGGTGTATTCGCGCACTTCGTCGTACAGGCGTTCGCGCAGTTCCATCAGATGGCCGCTGGTCGGGCCGACTTTCATCAGACCGCCGCCGACACTGAGCAGACGCTTGGCTTCTTCCCAGTCCAGTGGGCTGAAAACACTGGCGAGAAACTGGCAACTGCCCGACGCCAACGGCACGCGGGCCATGCTGGCGATCAACCAGCTAATCGCCGGATTGCGTTTGCAGGCGCGTTTGACCGCCTCGCGGGAGATGTCCAGCGCGTAGCCATCCGCGTTCGGCAAGGCCTCGGCGATTTGTGCGGTGTAATAACCCTCGCCACAACCGATGTCGACCCAGCGGCCCGGCGCATAACTCGCCGCCAGCTCGGCCAGACGCTTGGCCACCGGCGCGTAATGGCCAGCGTTCAAAAAGTCGCGGCGCGCCTCGACCATGGCTTGGTTATCGCCAGGATCACGGCTGTTTTTGTGCTGCACCGGCAGCAGGTTCAGGTAACCCTGCCGCGCACGGTCGAAGCGGTGGCCGGCGGGGCAGACCACGCCGTTGTCGACCGCATTCAGCGGTTCACTGCAGATGGGGCAAGCGAGCATCAGGCGAGCAACTTGATCAGGGTCTGGTAGTAGATCTCGGTCAGCACATCGAGATCGGCGGCCAGTACGCGTTCGTTGACCTGGTGGATGGTCGCGTTGACCGGGCCCAGTTCAACCACTTGCGTGCCCATGGTCGCGATGAAGCGGCCGTCGGAGGTCCCGCCGCTGGTGGACGCCTTGGTCTCGCGACCGGTGATGGCCTTGATGCTTGCCGACACCGCGTCGAGCAGCGCGCCCGGCTCGGTAAGGAATGGCAGGCCGGACAGCGCCCAGTCGATGTGCCAGTCCAGATCGTGTTTGTCGAGAATATCGGCGACGCGCTTCTGCAGGCCTTCGACGGTCGATTCGGTGGAGAAACGGAAGTTGAACACCGCCACCAGATCGCCCGGGATCACGTTGGTCGCGCCGGTGCCGGAGTTGACGTTGGAGATCTGGAAACTGGTCGGCGGGAAGAAATCGTTGCCGTGATCCCAATGCTCGGCGGCCAGTTCGGCCAGCGCTGGAGCGGCGAGGTGGATCGGGTTCTTCGCCAGATGCGGGTAAGCGACGTGACCCTGAATACCTTTGACCGTGAGCTTGGCGCCCAGCGAGCCGCGACGGCCGTTCTTCACCACGTCGCCAACCAAAGTGGTGCTCGATGGTTCGCCGACGATGCACCAGTCCAGACGCTCGTTACGCGCCGCCAAACGCTCGACCACAGCCTTGGTGCCGTGGTGCGCCGGGCCTTCTTCGTCACTGGTGATCAGGAACGCGACCTTGCCTTTGTGGTTCGGGTAATCGGCGACGAAGCGCTCGGCGGCGACGGTCATCGACGCCAGGCTGCCTTTCATGTCCGCCGCGCCACGGCCGCAGAGCATGCCGTGTTCATCGATCAGCGCGTTGAACGGGTCGATCTGCCATGCGGTGACCGGGCCGGTTGGCACCACGTCGGTGTGACCGGCGAAGCACAGCACCGGGCCGTCGTTGGTGCCGTGGGTCGCCCAGAAGTTATCCACATCTTCGATACGCATCGGCTCGAGGCTGAAACCGGCATCGCCCAGGCGCTGCATCATCTGCTTCTGGCAATCGGCGTCGACCGGCGTCACGGACGGGCGGCGGATCAGGTCGATGGCGAGTTGGAGGGTCGGCGAAAGGTCGGCGTGGGCCGTCATGTAATAACTCCGGGTGCGCACGGTAAACCTGTAGGAGCTGCCGCAGGCTGCGATCTTTTGATTTTGTTTTTTAAAATCAACAGCAAGATCAAAAGATCGCAGCCTTCGGCAGCTCCTACCGAGTTTGTTGGCATTGAAAAAGGCGGTCATTCTAAAGCAAAACGGCGGCCCGAAGGCCGCCGTTTGACGTTATCCGTTACCGATTATGCTGCTGCCGGCTCAGGCGCCGCCGCCGGTTTGGGCAGCGACGACAGGAACGCCATGATCAGCGCGGCCAGATACGGCAGCGACTGCACCAGCAACATCACCACCCAGAAACGCATGTCGTTGCTCGGCATGCCGTTGACCAGGAAGATCCCCAGCGCCGCGCCCCACAACAGCAGCATGATGAACAGCTCTTCCCGTGCCTCGGAAATCGCCACCCAGAAGCCATGGTTGTCAGCGTTTTTCGGCGTGCGAAAGAACGGAATGCTGCTGGTGAAGAAGCCGTACAGCACCGCTTTGGCGATGGTGTGCGACAACGCCAGCCCGGCCAACGCCGCGCAGAATGCATCTTTCAGGTTCACGCCGACCGCGCGACGGTAGAGGAAGATGATCTTGCCGACCTTGAACACGAACAGCGCCAGTGGCGGGATCGCGAAGATCAGCAGCGGCGGATCGACCCGTTGCGGCACGATGATCATCGCCGCCGACCACAACAGCGCGCCGACGGTGAAGAAGATGTTCATGCCGTCCGCGACCCACGGCAACCAGCCCGCGAGGAAGTGGTAGCGCTGGCCACGGGTCAGCTCAGTGTCTTTGCCGCGCAACAGGCTGCCGGTGTGGCGCTTGATGATCTGGATCGCGCCGTATGCCCAACGGAAACGCTGCTTCTTGAAGTCGATAAACGTATCCGGCATCAGACCCTTGCCGTAGCTGTCGTGGTAATACGCCGCCGACAGGCCTTTTTCGAACACGCGCAGACCGAGTTCGGCGTCTTCACAGATGCACCAGTCAGCCCAGCCCAACTCTTCCAGCACCGAGCGACGGGTCATGGTCATGGTGCCGTGCTGAATGATCGCGTCACGGTCGTTACGGGTGACCATGCCGATGTGGAAGAAGCCTTTGTATTCGGCGTAGCAGAGCTTCTTGAAGGTGCTTTCGTTCTGGTCGCGGTAATCCTGCGGCGACTGCACTACGGCGATTTTCGGGTCGGCGAAGTGCGGCACCATGTGCTTGAGCCAGTTCGGGTGCACGCAGTAATCGGAGTCGATCACAGCGATCACTTCGGCATCCTTGGCGGTGTGCGGAATCAGGTAGTTCAGCGCGCCACCCTTGAACCCGGCCAAGGGCGAGACGTGGAAGAACTTGAAGCGCGGGCCGAGGGTTTCACAGTAGTCGCGCACCGGTTCCCAGACCGCCGGGTCCTTGGTGTTGTTGTCGATGATCAGGACTTCGTAGTCCGGGTAATCGAGGGCGGCGAGGGCGTCGAGGGTCTGTTTGACCATCTCCGGCGGCTCGTTGTAGCACGGCACGTGGATCGAGACTTTCGGGCGGTAGCTAGAGTCACCCTCGACCGGCAGGAACTCACGCCGACGCTTGTGAATCCACACCGCCTCGGCCAATTCATGCGCTTCGGTCAGCAACACGATAAACACCCCGAGCGCACCGAGCGCCAACAGGAACCCTACGGTCAAACTGAACCACGTGCTGTATTGCAGGCTGTAGTCGTAGCCGATCCACACCAGCACCGAACCGCAAAGGAAGGCGATAAAGGTCAGGAAGATCCGCCCACGCTGACGCAGGGCCGAACCGTCGATCATCAGCAAGGTCAGCGACAACAGCGCCAGCACCACCGAACCGATCGCCAGCACGCGCCATTGCGGGATCGCGACCACCGGGCCTTCGAAGTTGAATTTCTGCTGCCGCGCAGCGTTGAACACGCCCCAATAGGCGCCGACCGAACCTTCGTCGCTGGCCTTCCACGGCTGGTCGAACGCTTCGATCACGAAGTAGTTGAAGCCCTGGCGGTTGAGCTTGTTGACCAGGTTACGCAGGTAGATCGCCTGATCTGCCGGCGACGCATCGGCGCCACCGCGCATGCGGCCGTTGCTCGGCCAGCCGACCTCGGAGAGCAGCAGCGGTTTTTTCGGGAACAGTTTTTTCAGGTCGCGAGCGCGGTCGAAGACGAATTGGCCGGCCTTGTCCACCGGGATGAATTCCCAGTACGGCAGAACGTGGGCGGCGATCAGGTCAACATGCTTGGCCAGCTCCGGGTGTTCCTCCCAGACGTGCCATTGCTCGGACGTGGTCACCGGCACTTTCACCGCCGCGCGCACGCGATCGAGCAGCACGCTCAGCTCTTGGGCGGTGATTTCCTTGCGGAAAATCGCTTCGTTACCGACCACCACGCGCACCACACTGCGCGAAGTGTTGGCCAGTTCGATGGCGCGGGTGATTTCCCGTTCGTTGCGTTCCTGGTCCGGGCTGATCCAGATCCCCAGTGTCACGCGCAGGCCGAATTCTTCAGCCAGTTTCGGGATGTCTTGCAGCGAACCGTCGACCGAGTAGATGCGGATGTTGTCCGTCAGCTTGCTCATGATCTCCAGATCGCGACGCATCTCGTCGTCAGTCGGGTACTGATCTTTTTGCGGATATTGTCCCTGCTGGAACGGCGAATAGGAGAAACCGGAGATCTGCTCCGGCCAGTTCGGCGCGGAAACCGGGCGATTGATCAGCGCCCAGAAACCGGTGAACAGGGCGGCGATTGCCAGAACCACCACCAGGTTGAGTCCAAATTTACGCGATGACATAGCTATTTCGGGTTCCAAAGGCTGTGGAACGAAGGATCGGTCGGCTAGACGCCCGAGGGGCGCGCATCCTACACCGGCAGTTCGCAAGTCGTACATCAGACAGGGAAATGCCCGACATTGGGCAGCCGACTTTGACTTAAGTTCTTACACTTGTAGCTCGAAGCTTAAAACTTGTCGCTGTGTAGCCCTATAATGCGCGCCGGTTTTTGGGGTAATGGTCATGAGTACAGAAGATCCGCGGTTTGCAGGCATCGCCCGTTTGTATGGCATCGAAGGCCTGGCGCGTTTGCGCGCGGCCCATGTGGCGATCGTCGGCGTCGGTGGCGTCGGTTCCTGGGCGGCGGAAGCCATGGCCCGCTGTGGCGTCGGCGAGATATCGCTGTTCGACCTCGATGACGTCTGCGTCAGTAACGCCAACCGCCAGTTGCACGCGCTGGACAGCACCGTCGGCAAACCCAAGGTCGAGGTGATGGCCGAGCGCCTGCGCGGGATCAACCCGGATTGCACCGTGCACGCGGTGGCAGACTTCGTCACCCGCGAGACCATGGCCGAATACATCACGCCGAACATTGATTGCGTGATCGACTGCATCGACGCGGTCAACGCCAAGGCGGCGCTGATCGCCTGGTGCAAGCGCCGCAAGATCCAGATCATCACCACAGGTGGCGCGGGCGGGCAGATCGATCCGACGCTGATTCAGGTGTGCGATCTCAACCGCACCTTCAATGACCCGTTGGCCTCGAAAGTGCGCTCGACGTTGCGTCGCGATTATGGTTTTTCGCGCACTGTAACCCGCCATTACAGCGTGCCGTGTGTGTTTTCCACGGAGCAACTGCGTTATCCGAAACCGGATGGCAGCATTTGTTTGCAGAAGAGTTTTGTCGGTGACGGGGTGAAACTGGACTGTGCCGGCGGATTTGGTGCGGTGATGATGGTCACGGCGACGTTCGGGATGGTGGCTGCGACCAAGGCTGTGGACAAGATTGTGGCCGGTGTTCGGCGCCCGGCGGAGCGGGTCAAATCTGACGCCTGACCGGTTGATCGTTCCCACGCTCCGCGTGGGAATGCAGCCCGGGACGCTACGCGTCCCATCCAGAGCCGAACGCGGAGCGTCCGTTGAGGCATTCCCACGCAGAGCGTGGGAACGATCAGTCAGCGAGCCAACTCATTCATCCGTTTGAGCACAGCATTGAGGCCATTACTGCGCGACGGCGATAGTTGGCGCGAAAGGCCGAGCTGACTGAACCAGTCCGGCAAATCAATTTGCTGCAACTGCGCCGCCGACAAACCATTAACCCGCAACAGCAACAACGCCACCAACCCGCGAATCATCCGCGCATCGCTGCTGGCGCTGAACTGCCAATGACCGTCACGCAACGCCCCAACCAGCCACACCTGACTCTCACAGCCATGCACCCGATTGGCGTCGCGCTTGTCGGCGTCACTCAGCGGCGGCAGACGATCACCAAACTGCATCAACAACCGTGCCCGCTGTTCCCAGCCCGCTGCATTCTGAAAAGTCTGTAGGGCATCAGCCGCTTCGACCGGCAAGCTCATCGCAGCAACTCCAGCGCCTGATCCAGTGCTTCAAAGAACCGTTCCAGATCCTCAGAGTCGTTGTACAGCGCCAGCGACACACGAATCGCCCCGGCCAGTTCAAAGCTCTTCAACAGCGGCATCGCGCAATGATGCCCGGCGCGCACGGCAATACCCTGCTCGGTCAGCAGATGCGCCAAATCGGCGTTGTGCACGCCCTCGACGACAAAACTCGCCAGCGCCAGTTGCGGCTTGCCGAGCAGACGAATGCCGTTACGTGCGGCGAGGCCTTGCAGCAGATAATCATGCAGCGCCGCTTCGTGGGCAGACACCGCGTCCTGATCCAGCCCGGCCAGATAGTCGAGGGTTGCGCCCAGGCCGATCACACTGGCAATCGGCGGCGTACCCGCCTCGAAACCCAGCGGAGCAGGGCGGAAACGCGCGTCGTGATAGTTGGCTTCCAGGACCATTTCGCCGCCGAATTGCCATGGCTTCAATTGCTCAAGCGCAGCGTTGCGGCCAAACAGCACACCGAGGCCATCCGGGCCATACAGCTTGTGGCTGGAAAACACATAAAAGTCGCAACCCAGCGCCTGCACGTCATGCCGGCCGTGAACCACACCTTGCGCGCCATCGACCACGGTCAGCGCATTCTGCGCCTTGGCCATGCCCAGCAACGCCGGCAACGGCTGCCACGAACCCAGCACGTTGGAAAGCTGACTGACCGCGAGCAACCGCGTGCGCGGACCGATCAAATGTACGGCGGCACCAAGGTCGATCAGACCGTCAGCATCCAGCGGCAGGATCACCAGTTTCAGGTTGCGCCGTTGCGCCAGTTGCTGCCATGGCAGCAGGTTGGCGTGATGCTCCAGGGCGCTGATGACAATTTCATCGCCCGGGTGGAAAAGATGTTCGAGGCCATAGGCCAGGAGATTCAGCGCACTGGTGGCGCCGTGGGTGAAGATGATTTGTCCGTTGTCACCGGCATTCAGCCACTGGGCGACCTTCAGCCGACTGTCTTCGAACCCCTGCGTCGCGTGAGCGCCGGGCAGGTGTTGCGCACGGTGCACATTGGCCGCGCCGTTGGCGTAGTAATGCGTCAGCGCGTCGAGCAGGGCCTGGGGTTTTTGCGTGGTGGCGGCGTTGTCCAGATAGGTCTGGTCTTGCCGTTGCAGCGCGGCGATGGCCGGGAAGTCGGCACGCCACGGGGAGGGAATCATCATCTGTTCAGCCCTGTGAACTTGGGCGGGTATACACCGAACCTTGTGGGAGCGAGCTTGCTCGCGAAAAGCGTCGTGTCATTCAGCACTGTTGTTGACTGACCGGACGCCTTCGCGAGCAAGCTCACTCCCACAAGGGAATCGTATGGCTGCTTAGTTGTGAGCGTGCAGCGCTTCGTTCAGTTCGATCGCCGATTTGTGGGTTTTGCATTCCACAGCGCCGGTTTCCGAATTGCGACGGAACAGCAGGTCAGTCTGACCGGCCAGCTCACGCGCCTTCACAACCTTGACCAGATTGTTGTTTTCGTCGAGCAGTGCCACCTTGGTGCCGGCGGTCACGTACAGGCCCGACTCGACAGTGTTGCGGTCGCCCAATGGAATGCCGATACCGGCGTTGGCGCCGATCAGGCAGCCTTCGCCAACCTTGATCACGATGTTGCCGCCGCCCGACAGGGTGCCCATGGTCGAGCAACCGCCGCCCAGGTCCGAACCCTTGCCAACGAACACGCCAGCCGATACGCGGCCTTCGATCATGCCAGGGCCTTCGGTGCCGGCGTTGAAGTTGATGAAACCTTCGTGCATCACGGTGGTGCCTTCGCCCACGTAAGCGCCCAGACGCAGACGTGCCGCATCAGCGATACGCACGCCGGCCGGAACCACGTAGTCGGTCATTTTCGGGAATTTGTCCACCGAGAACACTTCCAGCAGATCGCCACGCAGACGGGCTTCCAGTTGCATTTCCGCCAGTTCGCTCAGGTCGATTGCACCCTGGCTGGTCCACGCGACGTTTGGCAGCAGCGGGAAGATCCCGGCCAGGCTCACGCCGTGTGGCTTGACCAGACGGTGCGACAGCAGGTGCAGCTTGAGGTAAGCCTCAGGTGTCGAAGTCAGCTGAGCGTCTTCGGCCAACAGGGTGGCAACCAACGGCTTGTGGCTTTCGGCCAGACGGGTCAGCAGCTTGCCTTGTACGGCGTCGATGCCTTTCACGGCTTCAGCCAGTTGCGCAGCCTGGGCGGTGGTGAAAGTGATGGCCTGGTTGCCTTCGGTGTAACCGAGGATCGGCGCAACGGCAGCGAC
Source organism: Pseudomonas sp. NPDC085632 (assembly GCF_044541255.1). Taxonomy (NCBI): domain Bacteria; kingdom Pseudomonadati; phylum Pseudomonadota; class Gammaproteobacteria; order Pseudomonadales; family Pseudomonadaceae; genus Pseudomonas; species Pseudomonas sp. NPDC085632. The sequence goes on from NZ_JBITSX010000022.1 coordinate 74,257, forward strand.
CAGCTCGGCCGACGGGTTGAGCAGTGGCTGTGCGTAGAACACTTCCAGCCACGCGCCTTGACGGTTCTGAGTGCCGACACCAAAGGCGATGCTGAACAGGGAATTGGACATGTGAATACACCTCTACAAAGAGTGACGGGCTGCTTACTTCAGAGCGGCCGCGTAGATATCTGGCTTGAAGCCAATCAGGGTTCGGTCACCGAGATCGAGCACCGGGCGCTTGATCATCGAGGGTTGAGCGAGCATCAGTTCGATGGCTTTCGACCGGGCCTCGATCACTGCCGTCAGGGTTTCCTCCTCATGCTTGGCGTAACCCTTCACCGTTTCCAC
>NZ_JBITSX010000022.1:74596-82992 GCF_044541255.1 Pseudomonas sp. NPDC085632
AGTTCGATGGCTTTCGACTGGTCGAGATCGGCTTTGCGTTCGTCGTCGAGTTTGCGAAAGGTCGTGCCTGCGCGGTTCAACACCGTTTGCCAGCCGTGTTCGTCACACCATTGCGTCAGGTGCTCACGGTCGATGCCGGCGGTCTTGTAGTCGTGAAAGTCATAGCTGACAGCGTGTTCATCGAGCCAGGTGCGCGCCTTTTTCATGGTGTCGCAGGCTTTGATGCCGAAAAGGTGCAACGTTTTACTTGAAACGGTCAAGGAATTGCCCCCTTTACAGGTGCTGGAGAAAAATGGTGACGGATTATGCCATGACCAAACGGTTTCGTCGGCCACGGTTGTCGTAACGCTGCAAAACCTGTGGGAGCGAGCCTGCTCGCGAAAGGGCCGTTTCAGTCAATATCAGTGTTGAATGATCCACCGCATTCGCGAGCAGGCTCGCTCCCACAAGGGGACTGCGTTCCGACAGTGCGACATAGGTGCAACGGTCAGACGCATCCTAAGCGGCTAATATGGCAGTTCAACGCTGTCGATTGTCTGAGATTTCCGCTTTATGCAAACTGCTTACACCGTCCTGATCCTGCTGATGCTGGTCAGCGTCTCGCGTCTGGTCGGGCGGGTCATCCCGTTGCCGCTGCCATTGGTCCAGATCGCCGCCGGCGCCTTGCTCGCCTGGCCGACCCTCGGTCTGCACGTGGCCCTCGATCCCGAATTGTTCCTGTTCCTGTTCCTGCCGCCATTGTTGTTTTCCGATGGCTGGCGCATGCCCAAACGTGAGTTTTGGCATCTGCGTGGGCCGATACTGACGCTGGCCGTTGGGCTGGTACTGTTTACCGTGGTTGGCGCGGGCTACTTCATTCATTGGTTGTTGCCGTCCATTCCGCTGCCGGTGGCCTTCGCCTTGGCGGCGGTGTTGTCGCCTACGGACGCCGTGGCGGTGTCGGCCATTTCGCAAAACCGCTTGCCGACTCCGTTGATGCATATATTGCAGGGCGAGGCGCTGATGAACGATGCCTCGGGTCTGGTGACCTTCAAGTTCGCCTTGGTCGCAGCCATCACCGGCGTGTTTTCGCTGACCAGCGCCAGCCTGACCTTTGTCGTGGTGGCGCTCGGCGGGTTGGCGGTCGGTGTGGCGTTGAGCTGGCTCGTAGGGCGCCTGCGTTCCTGGATGATCGCGCGTGGCTGGGATGATCCGGCTACTCACGTGGTGTTCATGTTGTTGCTGCCGTTCGCGGCTTATGTGCTGGCCGAGCGTCTTGGCGTGTCTGGCATTCTCTCGGCCGTGGCGGCGGGGATGATGCAGAGCTGGCTCGATCTGTTGCCACGACAGACCAGCACCCGATTGCTTAATCGCAGCGTCTGGTCGCTGCTGGAGTTTGCCTTCAACGGGCTGATCTTCTTGCTGCTCGGCCTGCAATTGCCGGACATCATCAAAGCCGTGGTCAGCCACGAGCCGACGTTGTGGCCAACACTGTTTTATCGCTGCCTCGATGTCGTCGCAATTTTCCTTGCGTTGGTGTTGCTGCGGTTTATCTGGGTGCAGAGCATCTGGCGTTTGTCGGTGCTGTTGCGGCGTTTGCGCGGCAAGGGCGAGCTGACGCAAGTACCGACCGCGCGCTCCTGCTGGCTGCTGACCGTTGGCGGCGTGCGTGGCGCGGTGACGCTGGCGGGTGTGATGTCGGTGCCGATGTTGATGGGGGCGGATGCGTTTCCCGAGCGTGATTTGCTGATCTTCATCGCCGCCGGGGTGATTCTGCTGTCGCTGGTTTCAGCCTGTATCGCGCTGCCGCTGTTGTTGCGAGGCATCGAGAAAAGTCCGGATGACAAACGGCGCCAGGAAGTCCGTGACGCGTGGCGTAAAACCGCAGAGGCGGCGATTCACGCGCTCGAAACCGAGGAAACTACCCCGCAGGACGCTGCTCAAGCTGCGCTGTCGGCCGAGTTGAAAGCGCGGATCATGTCCGAGTATCGCCATCAGCTCGATGTCTTCAACGATTCCGCCGAAGCCCAGGCCTTGGCGTTCCAGATGGATCTGCTCGAGCGTCGCCTGCGTCTGAAGGCGCTGAGGGCGCAACGCCTGGAGCTCTACAGCCTTAGTCGCCATCACCAGATCGGTGATGACGTCCTCAGAGAAGTGTTGGCCGATCTGGATTTGAGTGAGGCCAACTTGGGACAGATCAAATAACCTGAGCCCGATAATCAATGGCGGGATAACTTTGCCTGGCCAGGCGTTTATCCCTGTCACTGAGTTTCAGGTTGAAGGCAATCTCGAAGTTGCCGTGGGTCATAAAGTTTGCTACCGGATAATGCATGATGGAAAGGCGGTCGTATTCTCCTCTGGAAGTCATGTCGCAACTGTCGAGGCGGAATATATTCAGTTCAATTTCATCAGGGTTCCAGCCCTGAATTTCCCTGAAGTGCTCGTACACAGCTTCTATATTCCATGGAATATTGGCATCGGGATGCAGATGAGCATGATGAAACCCCAGTGCATGTCCGAACTCATGCAGCAGCGTGGCTTCAAACAGCGGGTTTTGCGGATCAGTCTGAATGACCAGCGTAGGTTCTTCGGGGTCGAGCTCCAACGCTTCAGTGCCGACTGCCGACCAGTTTGCTTCGCCGTTGAGGGCGATACGGATCTGTCCCTGGCCTTGTTCGACCAAAGCAAATGTCAGGCTGACAAAGGGTTCCCATTGGCGAATTATTCGTTCGATCCGGTAGGCCAATTCATCGGGTAAATCCTCCATGAATGAAAAAGTTACCATGCTGGCGTTGTCCCATAACCGGTTGGAACAGGCGATAGAACGCTTGTGACGTTCTCCTGAGGTGAAGTTGCGATTGCGCATTTTGACGAAGGGGTAATGGTGCATGATCAATATCCATATTGATTGATGAGGTGTTTATAGTGGTGTCCGGAAGTATTTTTCTGAAACGATAGGCCGCGACTGTTAGTTACAGTCACTGTTCATCTGAAGACTATCTTTGGAGAGGACGGGTAGGAAGCCGGTAATTGCCTGGATATGTATCGCGGTGATAAAACCGCGCGCCAGATTGCCTGGCGCGGGCCAATACGACTTATTGCTGACGGGTGATAAAGGCGCGAATCCGTTCGGCGGCTTCGACGCATTCTGCCAGCGGTGCAACCAGCGCCATGCGTACACGGCCAGCGCCGGGGTTGACGCCATCGACATCACGGGACAGGTACGAGCCCGGCACCACGGTCACGTGCTCCTGCTCAAACAGATCGCGGCAGAACGCGGCGTCATCACCTTGCACGTTCGGCCACAGATAGAAACTGCCATCCGGGCGCTGCACGTCCATCACCGGACTGAGAATTTCCAGCACCGCATCGAATTTCTCGCGATACAGCGCACGGTTGGCGCGCACATGCACTTCGTCATTCCACGCCGCCACGCTGGCCAGTTGCGTTTGCACCGGCATCGCGCAGCCGTGGTAGGTGCGATACAGCAGGAAGCCCTTGAGAATGTCGGCATCGCCGGCAACGAAACCGGAGCGCAGGCCTGGCAGGTTGGAGCGCTTGGACAGGCTGTGGAACACCACGCAACGCTTGAAGTCCTTGCGGCCCAGTTCGACGCACGCAGTGAGCAGGCCCGGCGGCGGGGTTTGCTCATCGAAGTACAACTCGCTGTAGCACTCATCGGCGGCGATCACGAAATCGTACTCGTCGGCCAGAGCGATCAGCTTCTTCAGAGTATCGACCGGGATCAGTGCGCCCGTCGGGTTGCCTGGCGAGCAGAGGAAGAGGATCTGGCAACGTTTCCAGATGTCTGGCGAAACGGCGTCGAAGTCCGGGTTGAAACCGTTCTCGTCGAGGCATGGCAGGTAGTGCGGTTTGGCCCCGGCAAGGAACGCGGCGCCTTCGTAGATCTGGTAGAACGGGTTCGGACTGACCACCAGTGCGTCGTCGCCACGGTTGACCACGGTCTGGGTGAACGCGAACAGGGCTTCACGGGTGCCATTGACCGGCAACACGTTGCGCGCCGGGTCGATCCAGCCGCCTGGCACGCCGAAACGACGCTCACACCAGCCGCCAATGGCTTCACGCAGCGCCGGAATGCCGAGGGTGGTCGGATACACCGCCATCTGATCCAGACTGTTGGCCAGCGCTTCGGCGACAAAGCTTGGCGAACGGTGTTTCGGCTCGCCGATCGACAGGGCGATCGGGCGTTTGTCCGGGTTCGGGGTCACGGTGCCGAGCAGGGCGCGGAGCTTTTCGAACGGGTACGGCTGGAGCTGGTTCAGAGCGTTGTTCATTGGGGCTGGGTCTCTCGCAAAGCCATTTGGATCCGGGGGCACCATCAAATACTGATGCGCGACAATTTGATATCGGGTTCCTGATTGACGCTCAGTTGCTCAACGATCGCATCCTGCAAACGGCTGCACAGCAACGGGTCGGATAATGGTTGATTGTGGGCGTCGGTGATGAAGAACACGTCTTCCACCCGCTCGCCGAGGGTCGCAATCTTGGCGTTCTGCAGCGACAGGTCGAACTCGAGGAAAATCCCGCCGATCCGCGCCAGCAGGCCCGGGCGATCAGGCGCGGTCAGTTCCAGCACGGTCACCGGACGCTGCGCGTCGTTATGAATGGTTACCTGTGGCGCAAAGGCAAAATGCTTGAGCTGGCGCGGCACGCGACGCTGGATGATCGTCGGGTAATCGTCGGGATTGCGCAGGGCTTCGGTCAAACCTTCGCGGATCTGCTTGACCCGCGCCGGGTTGTCGCCGATGGATTCGCCTTCGTTGTCGAGCACGATGTAGGTGTCGAGGGTGAACTGGCTGCTTGAGGTGATGACCCGGGCGTCATGAATGTTCAGGTTGAGCTGATCCATGGCAGCCACGGTCACGGCGAAGAAGTCGTGCTGATCCGGTGCATAAATGAAAATCTGCGTGCCACCCTCGAACTCGCGTTGGGTGGTTTCCTTGATCAGCACCAGCGGACCGCCATCGACCGGCTGCTGCAGGATTGCATCGCTGTGCCAGGCCACGTCGCCAGCGGTGTGGCGCAGGAAATAGTCATCGCCCAACTGCGCCCACAACTGCTCGACGTCGTCCGGGTCGGTGCCGCCGCGCACCAGAATATCCAGCGCGGCGCTTTGGGTCTGGCGGATCTGCTCTTCGCGATCCACCGGGTTTTCCAGGCCTCGGCGCAAGGCGCGTTTGGTCTCGGTGTAGAGCTGGCGCAACAGGCTGGCGCGCCACGAGTTCCACAGCGTCGGGTTGGTCGCGTTGATGTCGGCCACGGTCAGCACGTAGAGATAGTCGAGACGGGTTTCATCGCCGACAGCCAAGGCAAAGTCGTGGATCACCTGCGGGTCGGACAAGTCCTTGCGCTGCGCGGTGGTCGACATCACCAAATGGTTCTGCACCAGCCAGACGATCAGGCGGCTGTCCCATACTGGCAGCTGATGACGCTGGCAGAACGCCTCAGCATCGACCGCGCCGATTTCCGAGTGATCGCCATGCCGGCCTTTACCGATGTCGTGGTACAGGCCGGCCATGTAGATCAGTTCGGGCTTGGGCAGTTTGGCCATCAGCTTGGCCGCCAGCGGAAATTTCTCCGAAACCTGGGTGTACTGCAATTTGCGCAGGTGCTTGATCAGGTTCAGCGTGTGCGCGTCGACCGTATAGATGTGGAACAGGTCGTGCTGCATCTGCCCGACGATAAAACCGAACTCCGGCAAATAACGCCCGAGAATGCCGTAACGGTTCATCCGGCGCAGGTTGCGGTGGATGCCGATCTTGCACTTGAACAGCTCGATGAACAGGCTGGTGTTGCGAATATCGTTGCGGAAATTGTCGTCTATCAGGTGCCGGTGCTCGCGCAGCAGACGAATGGTGTCGGCGCGCACGCCTTTTATTTCCGGCTGCTGGGCCATCAACACGAAGATCTCGAGCATGGCGAACGGCGTGCGGCGGAACACGTTGTCGTTGCGTGCCTCGATATAGCCATCGTGCAGTTGGAAGCGCGAGTTGATCGGCTGCGGCGGCGCTTCGTCCTCCGGGGCTAGGATGACTTCCTCGAAATGCTGGATGATCAGGTCGCTCAGCTGGGCGATGCTCATCACCACGCGGAAATACTGCTGCATGAAGTTTTCGACGGCCTGTTTGGCGTCGTCACCTTCAAACCCGAGCAACCCGGCGATGGTGCGCTGATGATCGAACAGCAAGCGGTCTTCGGAGCGGCCCGCCAGCATGTGCAGGGCATAGCGCACTTTCCAGAGGAATTCCTGGGAGGAGGCGAGCAACGCGTTTTCACTCTCGACCAGGAAACCTTCGCCAGCGAGGGCGCGCAGGTTCAAGGTACCGTACTGACGTCGGGCCACCCACAGAATCGTCTGAATATCCCGCAGGCCACCGGGCGAGCCTTTGACGTTGGGTTCCAGGTTGTATTCGGTGTCGTTGTACTTGTGGTGACGGGCCTTCTGCTCAGCACGTTTGGCCAAAAAGAACTCCTTGGCCGGCCACATGTGTGCAGTGCTGGTAACGTCGAGCATGCGCTGACGCAAACGTTCGGGGCCGCAAATGGTGCGGCTCTCCATGAGGTTGGTGACCACCGTCAGGTCAGCGCGAGCTTCTTCGGCGCATTCATCGACCGAGCGTACGCTCTGGCCGACTTCCAGGCCGATGTCCCACAGCAATGTCAGAAAACGCTCGATGGAGTCGCGGAAAACTTCGTGATCGGCGCTGTCCAGCAGGATCAGCAAATCAATGTCGGAATACGGGTGCAACTCACCGCGACCGTAGCCGCCGACCGCGACCAGCGCGATGTCGGCGTCTTCGCTCCAGTTGAACTGCTCCCAGGCCTTTTGCAGGATGTTGTCGACGAACCAGGCACGGTCTTCGATCAGGCGGCGAATGTCGCGACCCTGGCGAAAACGTGTGTCGAGGACCTCGCGAGCCTGGCGGATCGCCTTCTTGAACGCCGCGATAGGACTCGCTTTCAGGGCCAGTTCAGCCTGGAACTGGCCGCGGTCGAAGAGTTCGGGATCCACCTGCGGCATCGATTGGCTTTCCTTCTATAAGGCTGGGAGCGTTGTGTGGATCAGGCCGAGACGCGCGGGATGGTGTCGTCGGCGCGCAGGGTGAAGATCTCGTAGCCGGTGTCGGTGACCAACAGGGTGTGTTCCCACTGAGCCGACAGCTTGCGGTCTTTGGTGATCGCGGTCCAACCGTCGCCCAATACTTTGGTGTCGGCCTTGCCCTGGTTGATCATTGGCTCGATGGTGAAGGTCATGCCGGCCTTCAGTTCCATGCCGGTGCCGGCACGGCCGTAGTGCAGAATCTGCGGCTCTTCGTGGAAGACCTTGCCAATACCGTGACCGCAGAACTCGCGAACCACCGAGAAACCGTTCTTCTCGGCGTGCTTCTGGATCACTTCGCCGATGTCGCCGAGGCGGCAGCCAGGTTTGACGATTTCGATCGCCTTGTACATGCATTCCTGAGTGATCTGCGACAGGCGCTCGGCCCACACCGGCACTTCGCCGACGTGGAACATGCGGCTGGTGTCGCCGTGGTAACCGTCTTTGATCACGGTGACGTCGATGTTCAGAGTGTCACCGTTTTTCAGCGGCTTGTCGTTCGGGATGCCATGGCAGACCACGTGGTTGATCGAGGTGCAGATCGACTTCGGGTAGCCCTTGTAGTTGAGCGGGGCAGGGATGGCTTGCTGCACATTGACGATGTAGTCGTGGCAGATCTGGTTCAGCTCATCGGTGGTGACGCCCGGTTTGACATGTTCGGCAATCATTTCCAGCACATCGGCGGCCAGTTTGCCGGCGACACGCATGCCAGCGATGTCCTCGGGGGTTTTGAGGTTGACGGTCATACAGGCTCTCTCTGCGCTCGGCGGCGCTTGCTGATACGAATAGGGTGGCAGGTGTGCGTTTTGCGACCCTGAAAAACGCGATTCTAACAGACGCACGGCGCAATTCAGCGCCCGCGTGCATCGCTTCTCTCTATACAATGGTGCGTTCGGGGCCGATTCCAAGGGGGCTGCGCCCATGTCCTTGGTGCGAATACAGATTCCGGGTTCCGTTTCTGCGCACCCTGTGGTATAAAATGCGCCGCTTTCCGGGGATACCCCGAAAAGCTTAAATCCACACACGTGTCGACACGATGACCTGGGTGCTTTTGGCTTTATGCCACTGGTTGGTCATTGGGATACGTGGAGGCCAAACCCGACTTATTAAGGAACTATCATGTCCCAAGTCAATATGCGCGATATGCTGAAGGCCGGTGTGCACTTCGGTCACCAAACCCGTTACTGGAATCCGAAAATGGGTAAGTACATTTTCGGCGCGCGTAACAAGATTCACATCATCAACCTTGAAAAAACCCTGCCAATGTTCAACGAAGCTCTGACTTTCGTAGAGCGTC
>NZ_JBITSX010000023.1:0-82403 GCF_044541255.1 Pseudomonas sp. NPDC085632
CCGCGACGACGCTCGGGTATACTTCGCCATCCTTTACAAAAGCACTGGAACCGACCCTCGATGCCGAAACCTGCCATTGCGCTCGACTTATTATTGCTGCCGACCTGGCTGGTACCCGTCGAACCCGCTGGCGTTGTGCTCAAGGAGCACGGCCTGGGCATCCGCGACGGTCGCATCGTGTTTATCGGCCCGCGCGCCGAAGCATTGAAGTGTAACGCCACGGAAATCCGCGAACTGCCGGACGTGCTGCTCGCCCCCGGCCTGATCAACGCCCACGGCCATGCGGCGATGACGCTGTTCCGTGGCCTGGCCGATGACTTGCCGCTGATGACCTGGCTGGAAAACCACATCTGGCCGGCCGAGGCCAAATGGGTCGATGAAGATTTCGTCCGTGATGGCACCGATCTGGCCATCGCCGAGCAGATCAGGGGCGGCATCACTTGCTTCTCGGACATGTATTTCTTTCCGAAAGTCGCCAGCGAGCGCGTGCACAACAGCGGCATTCGCGCACAGATCGCCATTCCGATCCTCGATTTCCCGATTCCAGGCGCGAGCAATGCCGATGAAGCCATTCGTCAGGGCGTCGAGCTGTTTGGCGATCTCAAGCATCACGAGCGGATCAAGATCACCTTCGGCCCTCATGCACCGTACACCGTCGGCGATGAGAACCTCGAAAAAATCCGTGTGATTGCCGAGGAACTCGACGCCTCGATCCATATGCATGTCCACGAAACCGCTTTCGAGGTCCAGCAAGCGCTGGAGCAGCGCGGCGAACGCCCGCTTGCGCGCCTCGGTCGTCTCGGTCTGCTCGGCCCGCGTTTCCAGGCTGTGCACATGACCCAGATCAGCGATGACGACCTGGCGTTGCTGGTAGAAAGCAACACCAGCGTGATCCATTGCCCGGAATCGAACCTCAAACTGGCCAGCGGTTTCTGCCCGGTCGAGCGTTTGTGGCAGGCTGGGGTGAATGTCGCAGTCGGCACCGATGGCGCGGCAAGCAACAATGATCTCGACCTGCTCGGCGAAACCCGCACCGCCGCGCTACTGGCCAAAGCCGTTGCTGGCTCGGCCACGGCGCTGGACGCCCATCGGGCACTGCGCATGGCCACCCTGAATGGCGCGCGCGCACTGGGGATCGAGACGCAAGTCGGCTCACTGGAAATCGGCAAAGCTGCCGACATCGTCGCTTTCGACCTGTCCGGCCTGGCCCAGCAACCGGTGTACGACCCGGTTTCGCAGCTTATCTATGCCACCGGCCGCGATTGCGTGAAACACCTGTGGGTCGCCGGCAAACAACTACTCGACGACCGACGCCTGACGCGCATGGACGAAGAGCAACTGGGCGCCACCGCTCGGGCCTGGGGCCAGCGCATCAGCGGCCACACCGAATCGTAAACACCCCGGCGCCCACGCCGGGGCTACAGCCCTTTTAAAGTTTTAGAGGAATTGAACATGAGCAACGTCGACCACGCCGAAATCGCCAAATTCGAAGCCCTGGCCCATCGCTGGTGGGACCGTGAAAGCGAATTCAAACCGCTGCACGACATCAACCCGCTGCGGGTCAACTGGATTGATGAGCGGGTCAATCTGGCCGGAAAGAAAGTCCTCGACGTCGGTTGCGGCGGCGGCATCCTCAGCGAAGCCATGGCGCAACGCGGTGCCACCGTGATGGGCATCGACATGGGCGAAGCGCCACTGGCGGTCGCGCAACTGCATCAGCTGGAATCCGGCGTCAGCGTCGAATACCGCCAGATCACCGCCGAAGCCCTGGCCGAAGAAATGCCGGAGCAGTTCGACGTGGTCACTTGCCTGGAAATGCTCGAGCACGTACCGGATCCATCCTCGGTCATTCGCGCCTGCTTCCGCATGGTCAAACCGGGAGGCCAGGTGTTCTTCTCGACCATCAACCGCAATCCGAAGGCCTATCTGTTCGCCATCGTCGGCGCTGAGTACATCATGAAGTTGCTGCCGCGCGGCACCCACGACTTCAAGAAATTCATCCGCCCGTCCGAACTCGGCGCCTGGAGCCGCATGGCCGGCCTGACCGTCAAGGACATCATCGGCCTGACCTACAACCCGCTGACCAAGCACTACAAGCTGGCCAACGACGTTGACGTCAACTACATGATCCAGACCCTGCGCGAGGAATAAGCCGATGGCCATCAGAGCAGTTCTCTTCGACATGGACGGCACCCTGCTCGACACGGCGCCGGACTTCATCGCCATCTGCCAGGCGATGCGTACGGATCGCGGCTTGCCGCCGATCAACGACAAGCACATCCGCGACGAGATTTCCGGCGGCGCGAAAGCCATGGTCGCGGTGACGTTTTCCATGGACCCGGAATCGCCGGGCTTCGAAGAACTGCGCCTGGAGTTCCTCGAGCGCTATCTGGTCGGCTGCGCCGTGCACAGCAAGCTGTTCGACGGCATGGGCGAACTGCTCGCCGACATCGAGAAGGCCAACTTGATCTGGGGCGTGGTCACCAACAAGCCGTTGCGCTTTGCCGAGCCAATCATGCAACAGCTGGGACTGGCCGAGCGTTCGGCGCTGCTGATCTGCCCGGATCACGTGAAAAACAGCAAGCCGGATCCGGAACCGTTGATCCTTGCGTGCAAGATGCTTGATCTGGATCCGTCGACGGTTCTGTTTGTCGGCGATGATCTGCGCGATATCGAATCGGGGCGCGATGCCGGAACTAAAACGGCTGCGGTGACCTTCGGCTACATCCACCCGGACGACAACCCACGGCATTGGGGCGCGGACGTGGTGGTGGATCATCCGTCGGAGTTGCGCAAGGTGCTCGATAGTGCGCTTTGCAGCTGCTGAGACCTGACGCAGAGCGTCCCTGGCTGCATTCTCACGCGGAGCGTGGGAAACGATCTGACTCTTGATGAGGTTTTTATGTTTGATTATTCCGCTCGTCCCGAATTGCTCAAGGATCGGGTCATTCTGGTCACCGGTGCCGGGCGTGGCATTGGCGCGGCTGCCGCAAAAACCTACGCCGCTCATGGCGCCACGGTATTGCTGCTGGGCAAGACTGAAGCCAACCTGACTCAGGTCTACGACGAGATCGAAGCGGCAGGCCACCCGCAACCGGCAGTGATTCCGTTCAACCTCGAAACCGCCCTGCCCCATCAGTACGATGAGTTGGCCGCGATGATCGAAACCGAGTTCGGCCATCTCGACGGCCTGCTGCACAACGCCTCGATCATTGGCCCGCGCACGCCGATCGAGCAGTTGTCCGGCGAAAACTTCATGCGCGTCATGCAGGTCAACGTCAACGCCATGTTCATGTTGACCAGCACCCTGCTGCCGTTGCTCAAGCTGTCGCAGGATGCGTCGGTGGTATTCACCTCCAGCAGCGTCGGGCGCAAGGGCCGGGCGTACTGGGGCGCCTATGGCGTCTCGAAGTTCGCCACCGAAGGCCTGATGCAAACCCTGGCTGATGAAGTCGATGGTGTGGCGCCAGTGCGTTCCAACAGCATCAACCCGGGCGGTACGCGCACCAGCATGCGTGCGCAAGCTTATCCGGGAGAAAATCCGCTGAACAACCCGACGCCGGAGGAGATCATGCCGGTCTACCTGTACCTGATGGGCCCGGACAGCACAGGCATCAACGGCCAGGCATTCAACGCGCAATAACTGCCATACGTCGCATTTGTTGCCGCGGCAGATTCCTGTCGCGGCATGCGTTTGCCGCTGGCGATCGTCACATTTCAGTCAAATTTCCAGCGCACACCTCTCACCCCCATATCCAAACCATTGATTCCAAACGGTTTAAATAAAACCGAACCGAATGGCACGACTTTCGCTCTAATTTTCCTCAAAGCAAGCCACGTGAAGGCAATGGGGCGAGGCCGATTTCGATAGCTGACTAATCGTCATCCGGCAGACTAGACTTACGCCAAACGTCCTACGGGACTGATGGATCAGTATGACGCGCAGCCCATAGCCGCTCTCACCCAGCCTGTAAGACAGACTTACCGCTAAGGGTTCACGCCATATGAAATCACCCTCCCAGACCAATGCAATTGACTTTGACAGTGCCAAATTGCAACGCCTGGGCTTTGGTCAACTGCCTCCCCTGTTGGAGCGACCGGCCAGCCTGGCGCAATTGCGCCAGCAAATGAGCCTGCAACTGCAAACCAGCCTTGAACCGCAACGCATCCTCGGTCTGTTCTTCCGCGAAGTTCAGCGCCTCGTGCCCCTGGACGCGCTGAGTTATGTGCATCAGGGCAGCGATTTGCGCCTGGAATTCGGTACCCGTGGCCACCACTCGATCAGCTACACCCTGAGCCACGAAGGCGAGCACATGGGCGAACTGGTGTTCCGCCGCAATCAGCGCTTCAACGACAAGGAACAAGGCCAGCTCGAATCACTGCTGTCATCCTTGCTGTACCCGATGCGCAACGCCCTGCTTTACCGTGAGGCGACGCAGAGCGCTCTGCGCGATCCGCTGACCGGCGCCGGCAACCGCATCGCCATGGAGCAGACCCTGCAACGGGAAATCGAGATGTCGCGTCGACACCTGCAACCGTTGTCGCTGTTGATGCTCGATATCGACCACTTCAAACGGGTCAATGACAGCCATGGCCACAGCGCTGGCGATGACGTACTTAAAGCCATCGCCGCGACGATCAAGGCACAACTGCGCAACGTCGACATGGTGTTCCGTTACGGCGGGGAAGAGTTTTTGATTCTGCTGTCCAATACCAGCCGGGAAGCGGCGGCAATGGTCGGCGAACGGCTGCGTTATGCAACGCAGGCAGCTGAATACTATGCGGATGGTCAGTTGATCGAACTGACCGTGAGTCTGGGATGTTCGACGTTGTTACCGGGCGAATCGGCTGACAGCCTGCTGCGCCGTGCCGACAGTGCGCTGTATGTGGCCAAGCGTGAAGGTCGCAATCGCTTGGCGATGGCGGGCTAAAGGCTTTCCAGCCAACACAAAACACTGTGGGAGCGAGCCTGCTCGCGAATGCAATCTGACATTCAACCATGAGTTGACTGACGGACCGCTTCCGCGAGCAAGCGCACTCCCACATTGGTTTTGCATGAAGCCGAATATCAGCTCTCGACTACCGCCCTGCGCTCTCGGCTCACCAACAAGCGTTCCGACGTCTCCAGTTGCATGCAGCGCTCAAGGAACAGATACATGTAGTCATAGCTCTTGCACACCGCCTGACGCAACTCGGTCTGCAAGGCCTTGCTCGGGTTCATCCCGGCCAGTGTGCAGATGATTTCCAGCGCTTCCCACGGATGGGCGTCGTCGTACTGGGCATGCATCTTCAGCCACTTCATCGCACGCTTGCGGTCCTCCTCCGGGAACGCTGCGGCATACACGCCGCTGGAGCAGACCACTGCCGACCACTCCCCGGTCGCGCCCTCAATCGCGTAGTTGGTGGCGGCAATGGCCACAATCAGCGAGTCAGCTGAACTGGTGTGCCAGCACCAATGACTCAAGGCATGTAACTCAGGCGGCACCTGTTGAGCCTGAAGGTCTTCCAGACTGACGCCATGTGCGCGGCTCCAATGCACCCAGTAATCCGCGTGATTGAGTTCAACGCGGATATTGCGCATCAGCCAGCGCCGCGCCATGTCTTCGCCCGGGTGACGGGCAAACCTGGTTTTGGTGAGATTCTGCGCCATGTACAACGCAAACTGCTCAACCACCGGCCACCCCCCGATCAGGTACTGGCGCATGGTTCTGGCGCTGAGTTTGTTATCACGCATGCGCAGGTAAAGTTCATGTTCGACAACCCGGCGCTTGCTCTCGCTGCAATCCTCTATGAGCTGTTGCGCCCAGGCTGGATAACTTGCAGCTTCCATGAGTGGTCCGGTTCGGTTGAATGTGTCGATCACTGTTCGGCTCCTTTTGATTTGTGATTGTAAGGATCGGCGAGAGACTTCAACGGAACGTGCCAGGCGCTTTGAATAACAGCGGTTGCGGTCTGGCGGGCCGACTTTGCAAACTGTCACAGGTAAACAACTGTGGACGCTCTATGACATAACCCTGAGCGTAATCCACACCAATTTCAAGCAATGCCTGCTCGATCTGGGTTGTTTCAACAAACTCGGCAATTGTCTGCTTACCCATGACATGCCCGATGTGATTGATCACTTCGACCATTGCGCGGTTAATCGGGTCGTCCAGCATATCCTTTACGAAACTCCCGTCGATCTTCAGGAAGTCTACAGGCAAATGTTTCAGATAAGCGAATGAAGACATTCCGGCGCAAAAGTCATCTAACGAAAAATAGCAACCTAAGCCTTTGAGTTCATTAATAAATCTAATTGCACTGCCCAGATTTGCAATCGCACTGGTTTCTGTAATTTCAAAACAAATCATTTCAGGCGGTATTGCATAGTTAACAAACTGCTCACGCAGAAAGTGCAAAAACGCGTCATCTCCTATAGTAATGCCTGACAGATTAATCGCACACATTGCTAAAGGCTCTTCATGTTCTTGTGCAATACATTGAGCAATAACCTTGAATACGTTCTGAACTACCCAACGGTCCAGTTGACTCATCAAACCGTAGCGCTCTGCCGCGGGAATGAAACTGTCCGGCAGGATCATCCGCCCGGCCTCATCATGCAGACGCAGCAGAATCTCGATGTGCCCACCTTGGTTGTCACCCGGCTTGAGCGGGGCGATTTCCTGGGCGTACAGACAAAAGCGATTTTCTTCCAGTGCCATGTGTAGCCGCTGCACCCAAGCCATTTCGCCAAAACGCAGCGACAGCTCGGAATCGTCGGCGTGGTAGACCTGCACCCGGTTGCGGCCCTTTTCCTTGGCCATGTAACAGGCCATATCGGCCGCGCGCAGTGAAGCTTCGAGGGTCGTCGGGGTCTGCGCGATATGCACGAGGCCAATGCTCACCGTGGTCAGGAATGGCCGCCCCTTCCAGACAAAATGCAGGTTCTGCACTGTCTGGCGCAGCGCTTCGGCGATTTTCTCCGCCGCCTCCGGTGCGCAGTTCTCCAGCAGAATGCCGAACTCATCACCGCCCAGGCGCGCCAGCGTGTCGCCTTCGCGCAGCCCCGATTGCAACAGCGTACAAATGTGCCTCAACAGTTCATCGCCGGCGGCGTGACCACAGGTGTCGTTGACCAGTTTGAATTGATCGAGGTCGAGGAACATCAGCGCATGCCGTCCGGGATGGCGCGTGAGATTGTGCAGCGCCTGCTCCAGGCGATATTCGAACTCGCGACGGTTGGCCAGCCCGGTCAGCGCATCATGGGTCGCCTGCCACGACAGATTGGCGATGTATTGCCGCTCCTGCGTCATGTCGTGCAACACCAGTACCGTACCGCTGACCTTGCCGGCATTGCGGATCGGCGCCCCAACCAGGGTCACCGACAACGTCGTGCCATCCAGGCGCTGGATCAGTTTCGAATGCTCGCTGCCGCCACTGAGTTGGCCGCTGAGAATGTGCTCGATCAGCGTCAGCCCCTCGGCCTGGGCATTGTCGTCGAGCAAGTTGAACAGCGCGGCCAGTGGCAGGCCCGCCGCCTGCTCGGCCTTCCAGTGGGTCATGGCTTCGGCGGCAGGGTTCATGTAATCGATCGCACCGCTGACATCGGTGGTGATGACGCCATCGCCGATCGAATGCAGCGTGACGTGCGCCCGATCCTTCTCCAGTTGCAGCGCCTCGGCAAAAGCGTGGCGCTGCTTGAGTAATTTGTGCGTTCGCCACAAGGCCAGCACGATCAGCCCCAGTGCCGTGGCCAGATTGGTTAACAACAGCAGCCGCAGAATCATCCGCGAGCCTTCGCCCAGGGCATCGCTGAAGGCTTTCGCTGCCGGCGTCACGCCATCGTTGACGGCGAAAATCCGCGCCTTCCAGCGCTGGATATCGGCGCTGCTGGCCGTGTTATCTGAAATGCTGCGGTGCATCTCCTGCGCCACGTCATCCAGTTCGACCAAATAGGCATCGCCGACCGTCCAGCGGTCAATGGCGGTTTCCAGATAACTGAAATGGCGAAAGTTGAGGTACAGCCAGATCAGGCTGGAGACGTCGTCCGGGTGGTTGCCGCCCTTGAGAATACCTTCGCGCGCTGCGGCCAGATCCGGCGGTTGATGATCCAGCGCCAGACGCAACTGATGCCCGCCCTGTGGCACGGCAATCGCGTTACGGTATTTGAGGAAAATCGCCTCGTCACGGCTGTCGGCGTAGAGGTTAAGGTAGTAAATCGCGTCTTTCTGGCCCTTGGACCAGAGACTTTCGCCAGCGACATAACCGCGGACGGCCGAGAGCACGTAAAGACTCACGCCACCCAGTAACGCTTGAAATAACACGACGGCAATAAATGGCCAGACGATGCCCAACAACCGTGGCGTTCCGAGAGTCCGCTTTTGCTTCATGAGATCCCTTGCGCAAGCACTGCCAGATGAACACCGGAAAATCCCGCTCCTGACAGCTCAGCCTAGGCTAATTTTCGACAAGTCAAAGGGACAGCTCTGCCGTCCTCTAGGTCGATTGTGCATATGACTGGTCTGCTTGAGCGTTCCGGTTGATTTTACTCAATGCAATTCAAGCACTAAGCACAGAAACCGGAACGAAACTCAAGGGCGCTGGATCTGCTGCAGGTGACCATAGAGCTTGGCATACAGGCCACCGTCGGCAATCAACTGCTGATGATCACCGTCTTCGGCAACCTGACCACCGTCGAACACCAGTACGCGATCAGCCTGCTTCACTGCCGACAGTCGGTGGGCAATGATCAGCGTGGTGCGGCCATTGAGGAAACGCGCCATGGCCTGATGCAGGTTGTACTCGGTGGCAGCATCGAGGGCCGAAGTGGCTTCGTCGAGGATGACGACTTTCGGCTCGGCGAGGATCATCCGCGCGATGGCCAGGCGTTGGCGCTGGCCGCCCGACAAGCGCACGCCGGAGCGCCCGACAATACTGTCCAGGCCATTGGGCAAGGCGCGGATGGTCGCGTCTAGCTGAGCGATTTCCAGCGCTTGCCAGCAGGCTTCGTCACTGCGACTGCGGCCCATGGTCAGGTTGGCGCGCACGGTGTCGTTGAACAGCGCTGGGTGTTGCAATACCACCGCGACGTTTTCGCGCACCGTGTCCAGACCGATTTCCTGTTGGGTCGAACCGCCGAAACGAATGGTCCCGGCCAGTGGCGTGTACAAACCCAACAGCAACTGCACGAGGGTACTTTTGCCGCCACCGCTGGCGCCGACGATCGCCACTTTCTCACCGGGGGCAATCGACAGGTCGAGTTGATCCAGCACCAGCTCATCGCCGTAACCAAAGCTCAAACCCTGCACCTGAATACCCACCGTGTCGCGGCCCTTGAACGGATCGACACCGCCGGGATATTGCGGCTCATCGGCGCGCGCCAGCAGTTCGTTGATCCGCGCCAGCGCCCCGCCCGCCGCGTAGTAGGCGTATTGCAGGTTGAGCAGCTGTTCGACCGGGCCGATCATGAACCACAGGTAACTGAACACCGCGAGCATCTGGCCGATCGACAGGTCGGAGAACAACACCGTGAGCATCGCTGCCGCGCGGAAGATGTCGATGCCAAACTGGAACAACAAACCACTGGCGCGGTTGGAAGCGTCGGTTTTCCACTGCGAATTGACCGCGTAGTTGCGCACTTCCTGCGCGCGCAAGCCGAGCCGCCCGAGGAAGAAACCCTGACGGTTGCCGGCGCGGATTTCCTGAATCGCATCGAGGGTTTCGCTCAACGCCTGGGTGAAGCGCGAGGTGCTGTCGTTCTCGAGTTTCTTCAGGTGTTTGACGCGCTTGCCCAACTGCACCGTGGCGTAGATCACCAGCGGGTTGAACAGCAGAATCAACAACGCCAGTTTCCAGTGCATCCACATCAGGATGCTCGCCGTGCCGACCAGCGTCAGCATCGCCACCAGAAAGCGGCTGAGGGTTTCGCCGACGAATTTGTCGAGGGTATCGAGGTCCGTGACCAGGTGCGTGGTCACCGTGCCGCTGCCCAGGCTTTCGTATTCGCCGAGGGAAATGCGCTTGAGCCGTTCGATCAGACGCACGCGAATGCGATAAACGATGTCTTTGGCCAGCCGTGCGAACAGCCGCGACTGCAACACGCCGAAGCACAGCGAGCTGCAACGCAGGGTCAGCGTCACGACCAGCATCAAGCCGATATAGCCTGCCGCTTGCTGCCACATCGTCGGCAGCACATGGTTCATGACTTTCAATGCCGCGTCACCGTGGCCGAGCAGGACTTCGTCCACCAGCAACGGCAGCAGCAACGGAATCGGTACGCTGCACAGCGTCGCCAGAACGGCCACGCCGTTAGCGATCCACAGGGATTTTTTATGATGAAGTGCCAGTCGCCGGACTTCTGCCCAGCTCAGCCGGTCGACACGCTTTACGGCTGGCGTGTCATCGGCCAGGTCAGACACAGGCCGCACGCTCCAGCCACCGGCCGAGCAATGGCGACAGCTCACTGAGCGGTTGGTAGCCGTTGGTCAACAGCGCCAGTTGACCGTTGCGCTCGGCCAGCAGGGTCGGGAAACCGGCGATGCCCAGATCCTGCACCCAACTGAAATCGGCCTGAGTCGCTTTGTGCTGATCGGCATGATCGAACAATGCAGCGAATTCGATACGCGGTACACCCGCCTTCTCCGCCAACTCGACCAGTACGCTGGCCTGGGTAACGTCGCGACCTTCAGCGTAAAACGCCTGCTGGATCAGTCCGACCAATGTCCACGCGCAATCCGGCGCCAGACTGCGCGCCGTGACAATCGCCCGGCAGGCAGGCTCCGTGTCGTAGACAAAACCGTCGGGCAACGCGCCGTCAAACTTGAACGGCTGGCCGGTGGCCTCGGTGACCGCTTGCCAATGCTCAAGAATGTAGCGACGCGTCGTCGGCTCCAGCGCCGAACCGCTGCCGGTGCGCAAACCGCCGACCACCAGATGCAACTCGACCCCGGCTGCCTGCGCCTGCTCGACCAGTGCCTTGGCCACCGGAGCAAACCCCCAGCACCACGAACACATCGGATCCATCACATAGAGCAGGCGCGCAGACATGGTTAAGCCTCGGTGGATGCTTGCTTGTAGTTGTAGCCGATCGGGTGCGGCTGGTTGCGCGCCTTGGCCAGTTCGATCTGCTTTTGCCGATCGATGGCGCTGCGGCGGGTTTTCTCGCTGAGCTTGTCCCAGCAATGCGGGCAGCTGATGCCGGCCACGTAATGCTCGGACGCACGATCTTCAACACTGACCGGTGTGCGGCAGGCATGACATTGATCGTAGTCGCCTTCGCTGAGGTCGTGACGCACGGTCACGCGGTTGTCGAACACGAAGCAGTCACCCTGCCACTTGGTTTCTTCCTGCGGCACCTCTTCGAGGTACTTCAGAATGCCACCCTTGAGGTGGTAAACCTCTTCGTAGCCCTCGCTGAGCATGTAGCTCGAGGCTTTCTCGCAGCGAATGCCGCCGGTGCAGAACATCGCAACCTTCTTGTGCACGGCCGGGTTGAAGTGTTCTTTGATGTAGTCAGGGAATTCGCGAAAACTGGTGGTTTTCGGATCGATGGCGCCTTCGAAGGTGCCGATCGATACTTCGTAATCGTTGCGCGTATCGATCAACAGCACTTCGGGGTCGCTGATCAACGCGTTCCAGTCTTGCGGCTCAACGTAGGTGCCCACCTTTTTGTTCGGGTCGACGCCTTCGACACCGAGGGTGACGATCTCTTTTTTCAGTTTGACCTTGGTGCGATAGAACGGCTGCTCGTCGCAGTACGACTCTTTGTGATCGATGTCGATCATGCGTGGGTCGTTCTTGAGCCAGGCGAGCAGACCGTCGATGCCTTCGCGAGTGCCGGACACCGTGCCGTTGATGCCTTCTTCGGCGATCAGCAGGGTGCCTTTGATCTGGTTGTCGACCATCGCTTGCAGCAGCGGCTCGCGCAGGTTGACGTAATCTTCGAGGGTGACGAACTTATACAGTGCCGCCACGACAATCGGTTGTGTCATGGGTATTTCTCCAGGTGGCTACCCTCGCAAAGGGTGAACCGGATTCAAAAAAAAACGCGCCGGGTGAGCGGCGCGTTGCGGATTCTAGCAAAAAACCGAAGCTTAATGCTTGCTGCCGCCGGCACAGGTTGGCGACGCCGGGGCGGCGTCGATCTCTGCCCATTCCTGCGGGGTGTAGGTGTGCAGCGCCAACGCATGGAACTCGCCCATCAGCTCGCCGAGCGTGCCGTAGACTTTCTGGTGGCGCTTGACCCGGTTCAGGCCGTCGAACTGCGCGCTGACCACCACTGCCTTGAAGTGCGTCTGTAGCCCGCGACTGTGCATGTGGCTTTCATCCAGCACTTGCAGGTGCTCAGGCTGAAGCAGGGCCAGCGTCGATTCGATGCGTTGTTGCATGGTCATCACGAACTCCGCTTACTTCTTCTTGGCCGGCGCAGCAGCGCCTTTCGGGTCCAGCTCTTTGGTCATGTCGTCGAGCAGCTTGTTGACGACCGGTACGGCGCTTTCCAGTTTGGCCTGGGTCATCTGGGCCGATTGCTGAGTCAGCTGCGGCATTTTTTCCAGGACTTTCTTGCCCAGTGGCGACTGGTAGAACGCGACCAGGTCTTTCAGCTCGGATTCGCTGAAGTTCGTGGTGTAGAGCTTGACCATGTCAGGCTTGAGCTTGTTCCAGCCGATGGCTTGGTCGAGCGCGGCGTTGGCCTTGGCCTGATAGGTTTCCAGTACGGCTTTCTTGGCTTCCGGGGCTTTGGTCTGTTCAAAACGCTGAGCGAACATTTGCTGCACTTGCATGTACACCGGAGTGCCCAGCTTGTCAGCGTGCGCCAGGGTCAGGAAAGCTTCAGCACTGGCGTTGTGGCTGGCGGTATCGGCAAGCACCTGGCCGCTGGCGCAAACCAGTGCAACCGCGGTGCAGATGGCACGAAGACGAGTCATCGAGTTTCCTTTTCAGCTAGGCGAGGTAAAACCCCAAGGGCGACCATTCTGCGCCTAAAAAACCTCGTGGCTCAACCCCCGAGCCTTGCCGCGCTTGATTGCCCGGGTTTTACCGGTCAACAATCGGCTCGATGGAACCACCACGGCCGATGCCGGCCTAAACTGCGCAAACAGACCAACAGGAGTGTGCACGATGAGCCGTATCGAAACCGACAGCCTGGGCCAGATCGAAGTCCCGGACGACGCCTACTGGGGTGCTCAGACGCAACGCTCGCTGATCAACTTCGCCATTGGTCAGGAACGCATGCCGCTGCCGGTATTGCACGCCCTGGCCCTGATCAAGAAAGCCGCTGCACGGGTCAACGACCGCAACGGCGACTTGCCCGCCGACATCGCCCGCCTGATCGAACAAGCCGCCGACGAAGTGCTCGATGGCCAGCACGACGACCAGTTTCCACTGGTGGTCTGGCAGACCGGCAGCGGCACCCAGAGCAACATGAACGCCAACGAAGTCATCGCCGGTCGTGCCAACGAACTGGCCGGCAACCCGCGTGGCGGCAAGACGCCGGTGCACCCGAACGATCACGTCAACCGTTCGCAAAGCTCCAACGACTGCTTCCCCACCGCGATGAGCATCGCTACCGCGCAAGCCGTGCAGGAACAACTGCTGCCGGCGATTGCCGAGCTGTCCGGTGGTCTCGCCGAACTGGCGGCGCGGCACATGAAACTGGTGAAAACCGGACGCACGCACATGATGGACGCGACGCCGATCACCTTCGGTCAGGAGCTGTCGGGTTTTATCGCGCAGCTGGATTACGCCGAACGGGCGATCCGCGCGGCACTGCCGGCGGTGTGTGAACTGGCCCAGGGCGGCACCGCGGTCGGTACCGGACTGAATTCGCCACACGGTTTTGGTGAGGCGATTGCTGCAGAACTGGCGGCACTGTCCGGTCTGCCATTCGTCACTGCGCCGAACAAGTTCGCCGCCCTCGCCGGCCACGAACCGCTGACCAGCCTGTCGGGCGCACTGAAAACCCTCGCCGTGGCGCTGATGAAAATTGCCAACGACCTGCGCCTGCTCGGCTCAGGTCCCCGCGCGGGCTTTGCCGAGGTGCGGTTGCCGGCGAATGAGCCCGGCAGTTCGATCATGCCGGGCAAGGTCAACCCGACGCAGTGCGAGGCGCTGTCGATGCTCGCCTGTCAGGTGCTGGGCAACGACGTGACCATCGGCATCGCCGCCAGTCAGGGTCACTTGCAGTTGAACGTGTTCAAACCGGTGATCATCCACAACCTGCTGCAATCGATTCGCCTGCTTGCCGATGGCTGCAGCAACTTCCAGCAGCACTGCATTGCCGGGCTGGAGCCGGATGCTGAGGTCATGGCAAGGCATCTGGAGCGTGGATTGATGCTGGTGACGGCGCTGAACCCGCATATCGGTTATGACAAGTCGGCGGAAATCGCCAAGAAGGCATACAGCGAAGGGCTGACCTTGCGTGAGGCGGCGTTGGCGTTGGGCTATCTGACGGACGAAGAGTTTGATGCGTGGGTGCGGCCGGAAAACATGATCGAGGCGGGTGCCAAGGGTTAAGTTTTCTAGCGCCTGAAAGTCCGTCTTCGCGAGCAAGCTCGCTCCCACAGTGGACCGCATTTCCACCATGAGAATGCAGTCGAATGTGGGAGCGAGCCTGCTCGCGAATGGCAGCGGAGCGGCTTAACTGGCGGCCATCTTCATCCGCCGCGCCTTCAACCCGGCAATCAACGAAGGCCCCAACGCCACCAGCGCCGACCCCAACACCACCAATACTGCACCGCCATAACCCACCCCGTTGATCTGCTCGGCATGCACGTATTCGGGCCAGATCCCCGCCGCAATCGCCACCGCGCCAAACGTCACCAACGGCGTAATCGCCAGCGTCGCACTGACTCGCGACGCCTCCCAATGCGCCAGCGCTTCAGCGAACGCGCCATAGGCAATCAGCGTGTTCATGCAGCACGCCAGCAGCAGCCAACCCTGCAGCGGGCTCAGGTTCAGCGCTTCGAGCGGGTGCACCCACGGCGTCAGCAACAGCGCGCAGAACAGGTAGATCACCATCATCACCTGCAACGAATTCCACACCGTCAGCAATTGCTTTTGACCCAGCGCATAGAAGGTCCAGACCGTCGACGCCAGCAGCACCAGCAGCACGCCCGCGGTGTAATCCGACAGTGAGGTCAGCAATTCGGCCAGCCGCTGATTGAAGAACAACACAAAACCGATCAACAGCACCGCCAGACCAATCCCCTGGCCGATACTGAAGCGCTCCTTGAACACAAACAGACTGGCGATCAGCAACATGATCGGGCCCATCTGCACCACCAGTTGCGCGGTGCCGGGGCTGAGCAAATTGAGACCCATCAGGTACAGCACGTAATTGCCGACCAGACCGAGTACCGCCATCAGCACCAGCCAGCCGCCTTTGGGTCCGAGCACTTTGCGGCTCGGCAGGCGTTTGGCCGCGGCCAGATAAATGAACAGGCAACTGCCGGAGACCGTCAAGCGAAACCAGGTCACCGTGATCGGGTCCATCACCAGCAATACCTGTTTGAGTTTGATCGGCAGGATGCCCCACAGAAACGCGGTCAGCAGCGCCAGGAACAGACCGTAGACCCAGCGACCGGATGAAATGTGCATGCGAACCCCAAAGCCTGCTGACAAGAGCGGTCATTCTAGGCCCGGCACAGGGCACAACACAGGGACAGTTGGGGCCAGGCCGCGAATGAAACTGTGCAGGTCGCAGCAGTAATTTGACGCGTCGCCGTTGATCGGCTGGACGGGCGCGCCAAGTGCTTCAGGCATAAGCTCATTGGATCCCGTTCAGCGTTTCAGCCAAGGAGACCGCTCATGTTAGGAATGCGCGCCCAAGACAGCGCCCCCGCCACGCACTTTCGCAGCGACCGGCTGTGCCGGGTCAATGGCGAACTGTTTTTCAGTACTCGGGAAAATACCCTTGAAGGGCCGTTTGAGAGTGCCGAGAGAGCTGAGCAGGAAATAAAAGCTTATATCGCGCGGATGCAGCTACAGGATTCCAACCGCTAAGCGGTGGTGATCCAATCGCTGGCAAGCCAGCTCCCACAGGATTAGTGGTGTACACAATTTGTGCGACCGTTATGAAACCTGTGGGAGCTGGCTTGCCAGCGATAGCAATGGAACAGACAACAAAAATGCTCTGGCTTAGCGAACTGCCTCAAACAACCCCGTCGCGCCCATCCCGCCGCCCACACACATCGTCACGATCCCATAACGCAAATTACGCCGTTGCAACTCACGCACCAGATGCCCGACCTGCCGCGACCCGGTCATGCCAAACGGGTGGCCAATGGAAATCGAGCCACCATTGACGTTGTACTTGTCGTTATCGATCTCCAGCCGATCACGGCTGTACAGGCACTGCGAAGCGAACGCCTCGTTCAGCTCCCACAGATCGATATCCGCCACCTGCAAGCCCTTGGCCCTGAGCAGTTTCGGCACCGAGAACACCGGGCCGATGCCCATCTCGTCCGGCTCGCAACCGGCCACGGTGAAACCACGAAAAAACGCTTTCGGCTTGAGGCCCAGTTGCAACGCTTTCTCCAGGCTCATCACCAGTGTCATCGACGCACCGTCGGACAGTTGCGACGAGTTGCCCGCCGTCACCGAACCGTCCTCGGCGAATACCGGTTTTAGTCCAGCGAGACTTTCATAGGTGGTGTCCGGACGGTTGCAGTCGTCGCGGTCCACAACGCCATCGAGAATCTGCACGTCACCGGTGCTCTTGTCCTCGACACGATACTTGACCGCCATCGGCACGATTTCATCGTTGAACAGCCCGGCGGCCTGCGCCGCCGCAGTGCGAATCTGACTTTGCAGCGAATAACGATCTTGCGCTTCACGACTGACGCCATAACGGCGCGCCACCACTTCGGCAGTCTGGCCCATCGTGTAGTAGATGCCCGGCGTCTGCTGCTTGAGCACAGGGTTGATCAGGTGATCGGTGTTGACGCTTTTCATCGTCAGGCTGATCGACTCGACACCGCCGGCGACGATGATGTCGCTGCAACCCGAAGCAATCTGGTTGGCGGCAATCGCAATCGCCTGCAAACCCGACGAGCAGAAACGATTGAGGGTCATGCCGGCAGTGCCAGTGCCCAGACGCGAGAGCACCGCGACGTTACGGCCGATGTTGTAGCCCTGCGCACCTTCGTTGGAGCCGGCACCGACGATGCAATCCTCGACGCTGGCCGGGTCGATGTCGTTGCGCTCAAGCAGGGCGTTGACGCAATGAGCCGCCATGTCATCGGGACGGGTCTGGTTGAACTTGCCGCGAAAGGATTTGGCCAGGCCAGTCCGCACGCTGTCGACGATCACCACTTCACGCATGGCATACCTCATTGTTGTTGTCAGTTGAGAGTGGACCTGAGCATAAGTCCACCCGATTACCGACCGCGACAATCATTCACCCCGCGTATGCGTGCCCATCGCCTCAGTCCTTGTGTTTCTTCGCGTGCTTGTCGGATTTGTCGAAGGCTTCTTCCAGTGCACGGTTGATTGTGCGCAACACCTTGACCCGCGCCCAGCGCTTGTCATTGGCCTCGACCAGGGTCCAGGGCGAGATTTCCGAGCTGGTGCGATCGACCATATCGCCCACGGCGGCCCGATAGGCATCCCACTTGTCGCGGTTGCGCCAGTCGTCCTCGGTAATCTTGAAGCGCTTGAACGGGATTTCTTCGCGCTCCTGGAAGCGCTCCATCTGCGTGTCCTTGTCGATGGCCAGCCAGAACTTGACGACGATCACGCCGGCGTCGGCCAGTTGCTCCTCGAAATCATTGATCTCGCCATAAGCGCGCAACCAGTCGGCCGGCGTGCAAAAACCTTCGATGCGCTCCACCAGCACCCGGCCGTACCAGGAGCGGTCGAACACAGTGAACTTGCCGCGCGCCGGAATGTGTCGCCAGAAGCGCCACAAGTACGGCTGGGCCCTTTCTTCTTCGGTCGGTGCGGCAATCGGCACGATGTTGTACTGGCGCGGATCGAGCGCCGCCGCGACCCGGCGGATCGCCCCGCCCTTGCCTGCCGCGTCGTTGCCTTCGAACACCGCGACCAACGCGTGGCGGCGCATGCGCTTGTCGCGCATCAGCCCGGACAAGCGCGCCTGCTCGGTGATCAGTTGTTCTTCGTAGTCTTTCTTGTCCAGACGCTGAGTCAGGTCGAGGCTGTCGAGCAGGTTCAACTGATCGACTGGCGTGCCCAGCGGCGCGGCGCTGACATCGTGCGGACGCACGTCCGGACGCTTCAGCGCATTTTGCAGACCCTCCAGCAGAATCTTGCCGACCGCCAGGCCGCGGTAATGGGCGTCGACGCCTTCAATCACATGCCACGGCGCGTAATCACGGCTGGTACGGCGCAGCACGCGCTCGCCGTATTTGACGAACTTGTCGTAGGTTTCCGACTGCTGCCAGTCCAGCGGACTGATGCGCCAGCTGTGCAGCGGATCATCGGCCAGTGCTTTGAGCCGGGCCTTCATCTGTTTCTTCGAGAGATGAAACCAGAACTTGAAGATCAGTGCGCCTTCATCGCAGAGCATCTTTTCCAGACGTTCGGCACCGGCAATCGCCTGATCCAGACGCGGATCCTTGAACAATCCGTGCACCCGCCCCTGGAGCATCTGGCTGTACCAGTTGCCGAAAAAGATGCCCATGCGCCCCTTGGCCGGAAGCATCCGCCAGTAGCGCCACGCCGGTGGCCGCGACAACTCTTCATCGGTCTGCTGATCGAAAGTGCGCACTTCGATCAGGCGCGGGTCCATCCACTCGTTGAGCAATTTGACCGTCTCGCCCTTGCCCGCACCCTCGATACCGTTGATCAAGATAATCACCGGGAAACGCTTCTGCTGCTGCAATTCGAACTGGGCTTCGAGCAAGGCTTCACGCAGTGCCGGGACGGCCGCCTCATAGGTGTCTTTGTCGATGGCGTGACCGATTTCAGCGGATTCAAACATGGGACGGCTCCTTCCAGGATTCAGCAAGACTAGCGGATTGGGCACAGCAACGGCGCAGAAATTCCCGCAGGTGACGGATTGTCCGCGAGTCGTCGGGCGCAAGCCTTGCCATGGATCAAGCAGCGCCCGCGCGATCGGCTAGAATGGCGGCCTTGTCGTTGCCGAGCCTGCCATGAAGCCCGTATTGCCCCACGCCCAACTTGATTGGGATGACCAGGGACGCCCGCGTTCGCGGGTGTTCGATGACGTGTATTTTTCCGACAAATCAGGTCTGGATGAAACCCGTTATGTGTTCCTCGAACAGAACCGTCTGGCCGAGCGTTTTGCCGCGTTGCCGGCGGATGGGCGGCTGGTCATCGGCGAAACCGGTTTTGGCACCGGGCTGAATTTTCTCTGCGCCTGGCAGTTGTTCGAGCAACACGCCGTGGCCGGTGCGCGGTTGCATTTCGTCAGTGTTGAAAAATACCCATTGAGCCCAGCGGATTTGCAACGGGCCCTGGCCTTGTGGCCTGAACTCAAGCCACTGTCCGATCAGTTGCTGACGCACTACGTAGCGATACATCAGGGTTTTCAGCGCATCACTTTGGCCAACGGCCGCGTGACCCTGACGCTGTTGATCGGCGATGCCCTGGAGCAATTGCCGCAGCTCGACGCGCAGATCGACGCGTGGTTTCTCGACGGTTTCGCCCCGGCGAAAAACCCCGACATGTGGACCGCCGAACTGTTTGTTGAACTGGCACGTCTGGCGGCGCCCGGTTCGACCATCAGCACCTTCACCAGCACCGGTTGGGTTCGCCGTTTGCTGAATGCCGCCGGGTTCAAAATGAAGCGCACGCCGGGCATCGGCCACAAGTGGGAAATCCTCCGTGGCGAATTTCTCGGCTGGCCGGCGGAAGTTGCACCGCCAGTGCCGGACAAGCCGTGGTTTGCTCGTCCTGCACCGATCGTCACTGAGCGGCGTGCGCTGGTGATCGGCGCCGGTCTGGCGGGATGTGCCACGGCGTCCAGTCTGGCCGCACGGGGCTGGCAGGTCACGTTGCTTGAACGCCATGAGGCGGTGGCGCAAGAAGCCTCAGGCAATCCGCAGGGCGTGCTGTACCTGAAGTTATCCGCCCACGGCACGGCGCTGTCGCAACTGATCGTCAGCGGTTTCGGTTACACCCGACGCCTGCTGGAAACCCTGCAACGCGGCACCGACTGGGACGACTGCGGCGTGCTGCAACTGGCATTCAATGCCAAGGAAGCCGAGCGTCACGCGCAGTTGGCTGAAGCCTTCCCGGAAGACCTGTTGCAGTGGCTGGATCAGCCCGAGGCGCAGGCCCGCGCCGGGGTCGGCGTGAGCCATGGCGGTTTGTACTATCCCGAAGGGGGTTGGGTGCATCCGCCGGCGCTGTGTCAGGCGCAAGCGGCGCAGCCGAACATCGAACTGCTCAGCCATTGCGAAGCGCTGCAACTGCGCAAGGTCGATGAACAGTGGCAGGCTCTGGACGGAGAGCGTTTGCTCGCCAGCGCGCCGGTCGTGGTGCTGGCCGGTGCTGCCGAGATCAAACGCTTTGCCCAGAGTGCCGAGTTACCGCTCAAGCGCATTCGCGGGCAGATCACTCGTCTCGCCGAAACCGCAGAAAGTCAGGCGCTGGCCACGGTGGTCTGTGCCGAAGGCTACGTTGCCCCGGCGCGTTTGGGCGAACACACCCTCGGTGCCAGTTTCGATTTCAACAGCGATGACCTGACGCCGACCACGGCCGAGCATGTGGGCAATCTGGCCATGCTCGAAGAGATTTCCACCGACCTCGTCGCGCGTCTGCACATCAGCGAACAGCCGGTCGACGATCTGCAGGGCCGCGCAGCCTTTCGCTGCACCAGCCCTGACTATTTGCCGATTGTCGGGCCCCTCGCCAATCGCGAGGTGTTCCTTGAGGCCTATGCCGCCCTGAGCAAGGATGCCCGGCAAGTGCCGGACATTGCCTGCCCGTGGCTGCACGGTCTGTACGTCAACAGCGGCCACGGCTCACGAGGCTTGATTACCGCGCCATTGTCCGGCGAACTGCTCGCTGCCTGGCTGGACAACGAACCGCTGCCGCTGCCACGCAGTGTCGCCGAAGCCTGTCACCCTAACCGTTTCGCCCTGCGCCAGCTGATTCGCGGCAAGTGAATCTCACATGTCTGGCATCGCGCACAGGCCCAGGTCCATCAGGCGGATAGACTCTTGCGTCAGGCGCTTGAATTCTGCCTCTTGCGCCTGCTCCTTTTGAAGTTTGAGGGCAAGCCCCTGCCTCAGATAGTCAGCACTGGGCAGTGTGTCCGCCTGCTCATCCAGGGCACTCATCCGCGGCGCAAACGACTCATCGATCAGCGAGAATTTGCGCGTAAACGTACGTTTCAGATAGTCACGCCAAAACGTCTGCTGCTGCATGAATTCGAGCCATCGGGGGGAGAGTTCGTCCGTAGCGATCCGGTTTCGCGCCTTTTCCAGATCGGCGGCGGTCACGCCGCTCTCCGGTCCCAGCAGCATATTCTGCGGCTGGCCGGGCAGGTCCAGTGTCTTCGCCAGCCCGATGCGATAAGCCAGGTTCACCTCGACTTCATCCAGTTTCCCGACCTTGACCGCATGGTCGTGGGCAATCGCGTTCAGTCGATGCAGCCGTAACAGACTGCGGCCGAGTTCGAGCAGCGGTTTGGCAGTGACCTTGCCGCCGGCGCCCTTGGTTACATGATCGACGTGAACAGCCACTTCAAGATGACTGAAATTGATCGCCGCCGTGTCATCGCAATTGATCGGGTTGGCGGCCAGATCGAGCAACTCATCGCACAGAGGGCCATCGGCCTCTGCTGCCTTCAATACCACCCAGATCCGTCGCTGCAGGTCAGCGCGACCCTTCGTCCCGTCGGCGGTATCGCCCAGTCGCGCCAGCAGCTGGAACAAGCCTTCGGCACGGCTATCGTCGCGAAACGCCTCCCAGATTCGCACCTGCGTCAGCCATTCCTCACCGGTCGTCTTGGTGAGCCATAATGAGCGCGCGGTTTGCTCGTGGAGTCGGGCAATGTCGTCTGCGGTGAAACCCATTCCTATACCGTAGTTATTGCGATAGTTATCCAGATACGTCTTGCTGGTTTCAGTAAAGGGATTGCCCCCCAGGTTGAGCGTCCGGGTAAATCGTCGCGGTTTTTGAAACAGCCAATCGGGCAATTCCTTGATTTTGTTTTTGCTCAGATTCATCCATTCGATATGGGCGAGATTCTGCAGACCTTGAGGCAGTTCGGTAATCCCCGTTTGGCGCAGCTGCAACAGACGCAGGTTGCTCATTTGACTGACATCCGGAGTGGCGCCCAACGGGTTGTCGTTCAGATTGAGATTCGTCAGCGTGCGCAGCCGGTTCAGCTTCGTCAATGTCTGCTCGGTCAGCTTTACCTGATTGCCCTCCAGGCTCAATCGCTTGAGGTTGGGCATATGCGACAACACTTCGGGGAGCCGGGTGATTTTATTGTTGTCGAGTTCCAGCGACTCAAGCTGTTTGAAGGATTTGAGGAAGTACGTGACATCATCATTCTGCGCCATGTCTTTCATCGACAAACGCTGGATATGGTCAAAGCTCAATCCCGCAGGCATGCTCGGCAGCTTGCCGATGCGCATTCGATCGAGATTGAGGGCACAGACCGGTTTGCCCTGTTCACCCTCGGCCCAGTCAAACCGCCGAAAGGCCTTCTCGATCAGCTCGGCCGCCATCTTGCGGCTGTGCCGCGCTTCGGCCAGATCCCCCCCCATCGCCTCCAGGGCGGTGCCATCTTCACTCCAGATAAAGAGAACGTCACGCAGGGTTTTCAAATCCTGACGCAGGGCTTTGACCCGCAGCGCCCGGCTCAGCCGATCGTCACCCAGTTCATCAAGCAATTGACTGGCCTGCGCTTCATCCAGGCGGGGATAGAGTTTGCGCACTTTGCGCAGCAACTTGCGTGAGTGGTTCGTCGCCGGGGCCTGATCGCCTTGCACGCAGGCCGGCTCGACGCCCGACGGTTGGTACTTGCCGTTGACCAGTGTTCGCCCGGTGGCTTCGCGCTCTTCGAGCCCTGCGTCGAGCAACTTGCTGCGCAAGCGCTGTCTGCCGGTCTGTCCGGCATCGATCAATCCGCTCGCCTCACGCTGACGTGACGGCAGCGCCTTCAGGATGGCGGTATACAAGGCGTCGGGCTCTGACGCCACCTTGCCAAGGGATTTTTTGTCGCCGGCAAATGCTTCATAACCGTCAGCGGATTTCACCACGTAACAGGTATCGTCGGAGGTCGCGGACGCCTCGCCGATGGCTTCCAGCACGGGTCCGGTCAAGCTCTTGTCGCGCACCTCCAGGCGCAGTTTTTTATCCCAGCCGCCAAGGCGTGGCAGCAACTGAATGGCCAGTTTGTCGGTATCGGCATTCGCCAGAAGTGGCCAGTGAAATCCCGTCAGCCCGCGGTCGAGCCGCACCTTGGCGGCAGCGCCCCGGGCCCGCTGCCCCAGCCGCAATGGCACCCGTGCGGTGGTGCGCAGGTGCTGGCGCTCGACACTGGGGGCGCGGTCGATCAGCCGCTGTCCATAGCGCGCCGGGATGTCGGCGAAAACCTTGCGCAAATTGAGCAACTCATCCGCCTGACTCTCGTCGTAGCGTTGATACAGACGCTCGAACACCGCGCGATAATCGGATTTGAGCGCCGCACCAAGCTTTTTCGCCAGTGCACTTTCCTCAGTACTTCTTGCGACTTTGCCGCCCAGCAACGCATCGACCTCGTTTTGGTACAGACCATCGATCACCGTTTGCAACAATTGCCCCCGGGACAATTGGTCCCGCGTTACAACCACACCCAGCGTTTCGTCGATCGTACTGTTCGCAGGATAGGTCGCATCGACCGCCCCTTCTTCTCCGGCCACCTCGATATAGCGGTCGGTGGGCCAGCCAGGCAGCTTCGGCAAGGCATGCATCAGCGTCTCGACAGATTGCCCGGAATGGATCTCGCCGTTTTCCAGCTCCAGGGTCAACTCCCGCAACTGGCGCCCGATGCGTACACGCTCGACGGTATCGCGCAGGCGTACAGGCAGGCGCAGATTGTCGTTGAAGGTGTCGAGCACGGTCTGATGCGAGGTGTCGCTGAGTCGACGCATCATGTCCAGGTCGCTGTCGAGGAATTCGCGCAAGTGCGGATCAATGCGTTTGAGCGCGTACGCAGAACTGCCCCATTCCTCCGGCTCTTCGCCGGGTAGCCGCCAACCGCCTTCGACGTGCCGGACCAGTTCCGGGGTATAGGCTTGCACGCGTCTGGCGTGTTCCAGGCGCCACAGGTTGGCGTCGATATCGTAGCTGCCGGCGAACACACGATGGTCCACATTGCCAAGGGTTTTCGTGCCAATCTGATAAAACTCCTTGGAGCCGGCATCGATGGTGAACCCAGCCGGAAGAGAATGCTCGTAAGGCGCCAAATCGGGCTTCCACAGGCGCGCTCTACCGGCGTGATTGAGAATGGCGGTGAATTCCCCAAAGAACTGCGGGTGCGTGCGCAGCAGTTTGCTAGCCAGTGCCCCCAAGACTTTTTGCCCGCCGGCGAAGACGCCCATCAACGCGATGTTCTCGACCACGCCGAGCAGATGCGACTGGGCTTGTTGATGATCACCGCGCTGCCAGTCTTCGACACCTTCGTACACTTCGCCAAGCAATTGCCCCACCGCGACGCCCATCATCAATTGCCCGAGCACCGGCACGAAGAGCCCGGCCACCGAGGCAATGCTCACCCCGCGCTGAATGAAATCGAGCAGACGCTGGCGGCGTGTCTCTTCATCGATATCCGCAGTAGGCACTGCCAGTTTGCGTGCGTCGATCTGCAACTTGCCGACATGGCTTTGCACCATGAAATCAAAGAGCGGCACGCTGATCGGCCATTGTTCGACCAGGCCCAGATCGTTTTTTTCAGCGAACGTCTTGAAGAAATCCGCCTTGTCATCTTCGTCGAGGCTGCGGGCAAAGTAGTCCTGATAATTCGCGGTTTTCAGTTGTTGCACCAGGTAGCGCTTGAATGCATTGAAACTCGGGTATTCGTACACGGCCCGCTCAGGTTCGCCGGGCATGTACACGATGCACCCGTCCTCAGGGTGTTGTTCCACCGAGCGTCTGGAAAAAACGACGACGCCCCACACGCAGCTGTCGAGTATCTTGATGCCCTGCATGATCAGCGGTTCTTTGCCGTATCGCAGGGTTTGCGCCGACGCCACGCCCTCGGCCAACATCAGATCCTGCAACATGCGCAAGCCTGCCGCTGTGATATCGCCCTTGAGCTGGGCCAGGTGTACATCGAGTTCCAATAGCGACTGCTTCAATGCGGCGATATCGCGGGTCGTGTCACTGGTCGCCAAGACTGTGCCGCTTTCATCACGCAGGCCGAACACTTGCTGCAGATGCTCCTGGTATTTCTTGCCCAGATCCAGCTGGCGGCAAAATGCGGCAAACGTCGCCGGGGTCAAGCCGCTCACACCCAGCGGCGCGCTTTTGAGGCGCACCTGACTGCCCTCGGGAAACGCGTCAGCCTGCTCCTCGTCTTCGGTGAAGTTCTGCATGGCCGCCTGCAAGAGCGTTTGCGAGGCGTGTTTGACGAGGTCGATTCCGGCCTGATCGGTCGCGGTCGTTTCGCAGCCACAATCAACACCCGGCAAACTGACCACATCCACACCTGCGTCATAAAGCGCCGGCCATTTTTGGTTCAGTGCCGCGTTCAGTTCGCTGATACAGAAGTCGGCCAGCGGTTTTAGCCGGATCAGATCTTTATTGACCTTGAGTTGCCGGGCGTACAGTTCACGGTTGATTTTATCCAGCCTGGCCAGGCTGGTGGCCGACGCCTTGAGCAAATACGCCGGGAGCGTTTTTTCCAGAGTTTCGGCGGTGTCGAGGTCGCCGGTGGCTTCGAGTAATGTGCTCAAGATCGAGCCCTGAGTCAGCGTTTGTTTGTTGTCCTGGGTTGTCATCAGCAATAGTCCTTTATTGCGCTTATCGGCTTTCAACCTTATCGCTATCGAACCTACATTAAAAACCTGAAATACCATTGAAAACCCAAACAACCCATCAACTTTTATCACTGATAAAAATAATCCTGCAGCACCCGAGCCGTACAAATTTCCGGCATCGACAATCCAGTCCCCCAGGATCAGACTGACGCACACTCTTGAAACGCGACGGCGGTATATACCTATATTTCTCAATTAAAATATCGCTCGCACTGGGTTCCCAACCATCAACTAATCGCGTTATTTTCCTTCACTGAAACACACTAGGATTAAGTCTCTTTTCCTAAATGAGACTTCTTCATGGATACGCCACTTAAAAAACAACCGGTAGCTGCAACAGTCAATTTACAGTCGGACCCCCTGGATCGTTTCAACCACCTTTTCAAGAAAAACGATCCCAAAAAGCTCACCGATTTTCGTAACGCCATTAATCAAGCGACCCCCTTTCATCATTACTTCGAATCGCTGGTAAGCAAGCTGGTCAATCTGGAACAGTACTGCAGGCTCAAACTTCTGCACGCACTGAAGCAGAAGTACGGAATGCGCTTCAGCGTCGATGACCTGATCAGGCTCGCACCCGCCAACACCAAAGACCAGACCTCGCCTACCCTCACCCTGTTACAGGCAGCCATGCTGAACTTTACCGACGAGGAAGCAACTGCCGGTTACTTTTCAAATGACAGCGGGACGTTGCCTCAACCACGCAAAACATCTGAGCCGGGGTCATCGGATCTCAGGATCAGCGCAGAGGAATTTGCAGCGCTGAGTCGCGAGCTTGATCTCGGAGGTGCCTACCTCAAATACATTTCCAGCGTATTGAAGGATGCGCGCGTCACACGGCTCGGCGCACAACTGCACAGGCACAACTTTGAACTCTGCGCTTATGAGAAGTACTTCACCAAGCCGCCTGGCAAGGACGCTCTGGGCGCTGAATTTCCGCCCCATCAGCTTCATGCACTCATGCAGCTCGTATACAGTAAAGAGGATATCTTGACTGGCGATTTATTCTACAACGGTAAAATCCAGCTGCACGCTTTGCAGCTGTTTGGGAAATATACGACAGACGCCACGCTGATCACATGGCGCCATTCTACAGAGGCAAAGAAAGACAGTTTTATCCTGTATGTACCCAATGATTCCGGCGACGGTTTCTACACATCCAATAACCGCATCGAATACATAGACCGTTTTGTTTATGAGTTTCTTCCAAAAGCAGAGTTTCGGGAACTGATCAAGTCTCAGCTACCCATCACCGAGCAACACGACTTTGCGCTTAACACGCTGGAAAACATACACTCGGATATCAATTTTATTCCGCTCGGGAAAGGCTTAAATCAACACCTGTTTGATCGTTACGTCGACAAGCTCTTCGCTGATTCCAGAGAGTTTGCGGTGCCGGTCGTCAACATCAATGAAGCAGCCTATGCCAACCGACGAAAAAAATCGGCCTTGGGCAAATATTTCACGTCTCTCAAAAGTCCGACCGATGATTTCATCACCCGCTTGCGCACCCATCCCACTGATCGGCTGCTGAGCAGCGTATTCAATAGCGTGAACACCTGGCCGGTGCCCGAAAGGCACCTGGCGCTGATTCGGTTGCTGGATCTGAAAAAAATACCGTCTGCCGCCGATGGCGACAGCAATGGCAATAAACCGCAGGCGGACGAAGGCGCAGCAACTGATTATTTCGACCAATTCGAATTAACCGAAAAATCAACCGGGCATCCGCTCTATCTACAGAAAAAATCTGCGGTGTCTGAGTACGAAGTAAAAGCCTACATCGCCAGTCTGGTTATAGCGCAGGGGAGTCTCGATCACTATGAACACAAAATATACGAATGGAACGACCGTCACTTCATCAAGGTCGCCGACAGCGTTTTTGAAGTGGAACCCGACCCTCTCGCCTGGCGCGTCTGCCATCCGCTCGATCCGTACGCCTACCGTCCACCGGCCGTGTATTCACCCACTAAGGGCTGGAGCGTGAAACACGGCGTAGGTATCAAGCAAAGTACACATGCTCAAGAAAACATTGATCACAAAGCAGTAGTGAGTTGTGGGCCGGAAACAGATCCAACGCCGCGCTTATAACTTATCGTTCTAAAACTCCACTTACCGGCGCGGGTCAGTTTCTGAGTACCCGCCCTTCTGGCGAGGTATGGCTTGACCCCTCCCCAACGGAAAAACCGGTAAGGATTTTATGTGCGGATTAGCTGGCGAGTTACGTTTTGATCAACAACCTGCAGACCTTGCAGCGATCGAGAGAATCACCCATCACCTGGCCCCTCGCGGCCCCGACGCGTGGGGCTTCCATGCCCAAGGGCCGATTGCCCTGGGTCATCGTCGCCTGAAAATCATGGACCTGTCGGACGGCTCGGCGCAGCCGATGATCGACAGCCAACTGGGCTTGTCCCTGGCCTTCAACGGCGCGATCTACAACTTCCCGGAACTGCGTGCCGAACTCGAAGCGCTGGGTTACGCCTTCTATTCCGGTGGCGACACCGAAGTGCTGCTCAAGGGCTACCACGCCTGGGGCGAAGCGCTGCTGCCGAAACTCAACGGCATGTTCGCCTTTGCCATTTGGGAGCGCGACGCCCAACGCCTGTTCATCGCCCGCGACCGTCTCGGCGTGAAGCCGTTGTACCTGTCGCGCACCGGCCAGCGCCTGCGCTTTGCCTCGGCGTTGCCGGCGCTGCTCAAGGGCGGCGACATCAACCCGATCCTTGATCCGGTGGCGCTCAATCATTACCTGAATTTCCATGCGGTGGTCCCTGCGCCGCGCACCTTGCTGGCCGGCATCGAAAAGCTGCCACCAGCGACCTGGATGCGCGTTGAAGCCGATGGCACCACCGAGCAGAAAACCTGGTGGACCCTGCCTTACGGCCCACACGATGATGAGAAAAATCTGACGCTGGAAGACTGGGTCGACCGCGTGCTCGACAGCACTCGCGAAGCGGTGGCGATTCGTCAGCGTGCCGCTGTAGATGTCGGCGTGCTGCTGTCCGGCGGTGTCGATTCGAGCATGCTCGTCGGCCTGTTGCGCGAAGTCGGCGTGGAAAACCTGTCGACCTTTTCCATCGGTTTCCAGGATGCCGGTGGCGAGCGCGGTGACGAGTTTCAGTATTCCGATCTGATCGCCAAACACTACGGCACCCACCACCATCAATTGCG
The DNA here is from genome assembly GCF_044541255.1 of Pseudomonas sp. NPDC085632. NCBI lineage: Bacteria > Pseudomonadati > Pseudomonadota > Gammaproteobacteria > Pseudomonadales > Pseudomonadaceae > Pseudomonas > Pseudomonas sp. NPDC085632. Next base: position 29,106 of record NZ_JBITSX010000023.1, read on the forward strand.
TATCGACGAGAAAGAGATCATTGAACAACTGCCCGCCGCGTTTCGCGCGATGAGCGAGCCGATGGTCAGCCACGACTGCATCGCCTTCTACCTGCTGTCGCGCGAAGTGGCCAAGCACTGCAAGGTGGTGCAAAGCGGTCAGGGTGCCGACGAGTTGTTCGCCGGTTATCACTGGTACCCGCAAGTCGACGGTGCGGCCGATCCTTATGCGGCTTATCGCAACGCGTTTTTCGACCGCAGTTACGACGACTATGCCGCCACCGTGCAGCCGAAATGGCTGACTGAGAATGACGCTGCCGGCGATTTCGTGAAGGAACATTTCGCCCAACCTGGCGCCGATGCCGCGGTGGACAAAGCCCTGCGTCTGGACAGCACGGTGATGCTGGTCGATGACCCGGTCAAACGCGTCGACAACATGACCATGGCCTGGGGCCTGGAAGCGCGTACGCCGTTTCTCGACTACCGTCTGGTGGAACTGTCGGCCCGCGTACCCGGCAAATTCAAGCTGCCCGATGGCGGCAAACAAGTGCTGAAAGAAGCTGCGCGCCGAGTGATTCCAAGTGAAGTGATTGACCGCAAAAAAGGCTACTTCCCAGTGCCGGGCCTCAAGCACTTGCAGGGCGATACGCTGAACTGGGTGCGCGAACTGCTGCTTGATCCGAGTCAGGATCGCGGCCTGTTCAACCCGGCCATGCTCGACAAACTGCTGACCGATCCGCAAGGCCAACTGACGCCGTTGCGCGGTTCGAAACTGTGGCAACTGGCGGCCCTGAACCTGTGGCTCAGTGAACAAGGAATCTGATTGATGAAACCTCACGCCACGGCCATCAACCAACGGCTGCTACGCGGCCAGACGCCGTCCTATGAACGCTTGCAGGCACGTCTGGCCGAAGACGGCAGCACGCTGGCCGCCGAACCGATCGCGGTGCATTGCGGCTGGGGCCGGTTGCTGATCGGCCACACGTTTCCAGATCCGGCATCGCTGGCGCAGGAACTGCTCAAAGAGCAGCCCGGCGAACGCGACATCGCGCTGTACGTCGCCGCGCCACAGCAGATTCTCGGCCTGGAACCGACGCAGTTGTTCCTCGATCCATCCGACACTTTGCGCCTGTGGTTCAGCGATTACCGCCAGGCCACCCGCGTGTTTCGCGGCTTTCGCATCCGCCGTGCGCAGAGTGAAGCGGACTGGCAGGCAATCAATCTGTTGTATCAGGCGCGCGGCATGCTGCCGATCGACGCCACGCGGCTGACCCCGCACCATCAGGGCGGGCCGGTCTACTGGCTGGCCGAGGATGAAGACAGCGGCGCGGTGATCGGCAGCGTCATGGGCCTGAACCATCACAAAGCCTTCAACGACCCGGAAAACGGCAGCAGCCTGTGGTGCCTGGCGGTTGATCCGCAATGCTCGCGTCCGGGTGTCGGTGAAGTGCTGGTAAGGCACCTGATCGAGCACTTCATGAGTCGCGGTTTGAGTTATCTGGACCTGTCGGTATTGCACGACAACCGCCAGGCAAAAAGCCTTTACGCCAAGCTCGGTTTTCGCAATCTGTCGACCTTCGCCATCAAACGCAAGAACGGCATCAATCAGCCGCTGTTTCTCGGCCCCGGCCCGGAGGCGCAGTTCAATCCGTATGCGCGAATCATCGTTGAAGAAGCCCATCGACGCGGCATCGATGTGCAGGTGGATGACGCCGATGCCGGGTTGTTCACCCTCAGCCATGGCGGGCGCCGCGTACGTTGCCGCGAATCGCTGAGCGACCTGACCAGTGCAATCAGCATGAGCCTGTGCCAGGACAAAAGCCTGACACACAAAGTGCTCAAAGGCGCCGGACTGAACCTGCCGTCGCAGCAACTGGCCGGCAATGCCGACGACAATCTGGCCTTCCTCGACGAGCATCAACGGGTGGTGGTCAAGCCGCTAGACGGTGAACAGGGCCAAGGCGTGGCGGTGGATTTGCAGAGCATCGACGAGGTCCAGCAGGCCATCGAAACGGCGAAGCAATTTGATAGCCGCGTGCTGCTGGAAAGTTTCCACGAAGGTCTCGATCTGCGGATTCTGGTAATTGGTTTTGAAGTGGTGGCGGCGGCGATTCGCAAACCGGCAGAAGTGGTCGGCGATGGCCAGCATTCGGTCGGCGCGTTGATCGAGGCGCAGAGTCGGCGTCGGCAAGCGGCGACCAGCGGTGAGAGCAAGATCCCGCTGGACCACGAGACCCAGCGCACCTTGCATGCGGCGGGTTACGACTACAGCAGCATTCTGCCGGCCGGCGAGCATTTGTTTGTGCGGCGTACGGCGAATCTGCACACCGGTGGCACGCTGGAAGATGTCACAGCGATTCTTCACCCGACGCTGGTCGATGCCGCCGTGCGTGCGGCGCGGGCGCTCGATATTCCGATGGTCGGCCTCGATCTGATGGTGCCGGCGGCGGATCAGCCCGAATACGTGTTTATCGAGGCCAACGAACGCGCCGGGTTGGCCAATCATGAGCCGCAGCCGACGGCGGAGCGGTTTGTCGATTTGTTGTTTCCGCACAGTCAGCCGGTTGTCTCTTGATTCTCTAGTGATTGAACCGACGCCATCGCTGGCAAGCCAGCTCCCACAAAGTTTGCGGTACACACAAAAACTGTGGGAGCTGGCTTGCCAGCGATGAGGCCCGATCAAGCAACACAAAACTTTCCTCATCGAAACCATCGGTGTGCTCAACCCATCAGGAGTTTCCATGACCACGCAAATCCCAGAACCGGATCTCAACTACCTGCAAAAAGTCCTCCTGGAAATGCTCGCCATTCCCAGCCCCACCGGGTTCACCGACACCATCGTGCGTTACGTCGCCGAGCGCCTGGAAGAACTCGGCATCCCGTTCGAAATGACCCGGCGCGGCACCATTCGCGCCACGCTCAAAGGCAAGAAGAACAGCCCCGACCGCGCCGTCTCGGCGCACCTCGACACCATCGGCGCGGCGGTTCGTGCAATCAAAGACAACGGGCGCCTGACCCTCGCGCCGGTCGGCTGCTGGTCGAGCCGTTTTGCCGAGGGCAGCCGTGTCAGCCTGTTCACCGACAACGGCGTGATTCGCGGCAGTGTGTTGCCGCTGATGGCGTCCGGGCATGCTTTCAACACAGCAGTGGACGAGATGCCGATCAGTTGGGACCACGTTGAACTGCGTCTGGACGCTTACTGTGCGACCAAGGCCGATTGCGACTCGCTGGGCATCAGCATCGGTGACGTGGTCGCCTTCGATCCGCTGCCGGAATTCACCGAAAGCGGACACATCAGCGCCCGCCACCTCGATGACAAGGCCGGGGTTGCAGCGCTGCTGGCGGCACTCAAAGCCATTGTCGACAGTGGTCAGGAACTGATGATCGACTGCCATCCGCTGTTCACCATCACCGAGGAAACCGGCAGCGGCGCGGCGGCAGCATTGCCGTGGGACGTCAGCGAATTCGTCGGCATCGACATCGCCCCCGTTGCGCCGGGGCAGCACTCCAGCGAACACGCGGTGAGTGTGGCGATGCAGGATTCCGGCGGGCCGTACGACTATCACTTGTCGCGGCATTTGTTGCGTCTGGCGGGTGAAAACGAGTTGCCGGTGCGCCGCGACCTGTTCCGCTATTACTTCAGCGATGCGCACTCGGCGGTGACGGCCGGGCACGATATACGCACTGCCCTGCTGGCTTTTGGTTGTGATGCGACGCATGGGTATGAGCGAACGCACATCGACAGTCTGGCGGCGTTGAGTCGGTTGCTCGGGGCTTATATTCTGAGTCCGCCGGTGTTCGCCAGCGATGCAGCGCCGGCGAATGCTTCGCTGGATCGCTTCAGTCACCAGATTGAGCATGACACGCAGATGGAAAGTGATACGCGAGTGCCGTCGGTGGACAGCCTGGTGGGGCAGCGTTCCGATAGCTGATCCGGTTTTTGTGGTGACAGGACTGGCCCCATCGCTGGCAAGCCAGCTCCCACAGTTTTCGCGGTGAATCACCTATTTTTGAACACCCTCAAACCCTGTGGGAGCTGGCTTGCCAGCGATGAGGCCAGCACGGTCAATACAAAACTGGCAGGCAAACCGCAATCGCCGTAGCATCCCGCCATTGATTCAACCGAGGTGCCCATGCTCATCCCCCACGACCAACTTGAAGTCGACACCCTCACCCGCCTCATTGAAGATTTCGTCACCCGCGACGGCACCGACAATGGCGATGACACGCCGCTGGAAACCCGCGTGCTGCGCGTGCGTCAGGCATTGACCAAAGGTCAGGCGCTGATCGTCTTCGACCCGGAAAGCGAGCAGTGCCAGTTGATGCTCAAGCACGACGTGCCCAAGCACCTGTTCGATTGAATGCTTCAGCGCAGCTTTTCAGTGGCCTGCTTGCGTTTGATCCGATCATAGACCTCCGCGCGGTGCACATTGACCTTTTGCGGGGCCTCGACGCCAAAGCGCACGCTGGAGCCGTTTACCGACAGTACGCGCAGGGAGATGTCGTCACCGATTGAAATCAACTCACCAACGACACGGCTGAGTACAAGCATGAGATACGTCCTTCAGGGTTAGCGAACCCTGAAGATGCGCGGCTTGAGGCAGCTCTACAATGCGCGCCGAGCAAATCAGTTTTGCCTTACACCCATACTCGCATCGAGCCGTCAGACGTTTCCGACAAATACCCGTCAGGCCGCAGAAAATCGCGGCCCGAACAGAATCACGCTGGCGCCGATCACGCACAGCGCCACGCCGATCCAGTCCGAACTCAATGGACGAACCCGCTCGACCACCATCAGCCAGCCAATCGACGCGACGATGTAGATCCCGCCATAAGCGGCATAGGCACGCCCCGCATAATTCGCTTCGACGCGGGTCAGTAACAACGCAAAGAGGGTCAGACTGAGCAACGCGGGAATCACCCACAGAGCACTTTTGCCCTGACGCAGCCACATGAAAAAGGCGAAGCAACCGGCGATCTCAAACAGTGCCGCGAGGAAGAACCACAAGTAATTGAGCATTGATGCGTCTCGACAGGGTGACCATTGCGGCCACCCTAACGACGCCGTCTGTAATGGGCAAGGTCAGCCGTTGTTTTGTCTGGCCTTGGCGCGCATTTTTTCCGCCATGGAAGTCATTTCGTTGTAGAGCAGTTGCGGGTTCTTTTGCTTGATCGCCCAGGCCATGCGTCCTTGTTCGTGGGGCAGGATCATGAATTCGCCGGCCGCTACTTGCTGATAGATGTAGTCGGCGATATCCGCCGCCGTAATCGGCGAACTTTCCAGCAACTTGCCCACCTGCGCTTTCATCGCCGGCGTCGGGCCACGGAAAGAGTCGAGCAGATTGGTCTGAAAGAATGACGGACAGACCACATGTACGCCGACTTCCTGCTGCGCCAGTTCAATCAACAGACTTTCCGAGAGCGCCACTACACCCGCCTTGGCCACGTTGTAGTTGCTCATCGCCGGGCCTTGCATCAGTGCCGCCATGGAGGCGATGTTGATGATTTTGCCTTTGCTCTGTTCAAGCAGCGGCAGGAACGCCTTGCAGCCTTTGACCACGCCCATCAGGTTGATCGCGATCTGCCAGTCCCAGTCTTCCAGCGACAGTTCGCTGAAGAAACCGCCCGAGGCCACGCCGGCGTTGTTGACGATGACGTCGATGCCGCCGAGCTTCTCTTCACAGGCCTGAGCGAACGCGGTGAGCTGGCTGTAATCACGCACATCACAGCGTTGGGTAAAACCGTCGCCACCGGCCTCGCGGACCATTTTCAGGGTTTCCTGCAGGCCGGGGTCGCTGACGTCGGACAAGGCCAGTCGCCAGCCTTCACGCGCCCAGCGCAGCGCGATTTCGCGACCCAGTCCCGAGCCCGCACCAGTGATCATCATGCGATTTTGCATAGCACACAGCCTTGTTGTTCCGGGGAAGATGCGCGGAGTGTAGCGAAGGATCGGCGCGCGCCCACGCTCCATCAGATTGCTGAATGGTGAGGGCAAACCGAGGCACGTTGGATTCCCGGAAATGGTCTGAGTTCTGAACTAGCCGAGCGGAAAAAGGAAATAAGCCTGCGATCCAAATACATTAAAAAAACATTGAATTTTCTTTCATGCGCACCGGTCGGAATTTGTAAGCCGTCTGGAATTACTTAGTCTCCAGTCGCCCTTGAATACCAAGACTTCTCGAACACTATCAACAAGGAAATCGACATGGGCACAATTCTTATCATTATCCTGATCCTGTTGCTGATCGGTGGTCTGCCGGTCTTCCCGCACTCCAGAAGTTGGGGTTACGGTCCGTCAGGCATTATCGGCGTGGTGTTGGTGGTGCTGTTGGTGCTGCTGTTACTCGGTCGGATATAACGATGTAACCGGCAAAAAAAGAGGCCCTGTTCAGGGCCTCTTTTTTATTGCGCGGATTTATTGTCGGTAAGCGATCAATCCGGCTTGCCGTGAACGACGCCCGCGGTGTTATCCATCAGGCTTTTGGTCGCCGTTTGCAGGAACGCTTCGAGCTTGAGTTTCAACTCAGCGGTGCGCGGTGCATTCGGCACCACTTCGGCGTGCGGATTGGCCCCCAACTGGTACTGCCACATCTTCGGCCCCATGTCCTTGTCTCTCGGCAATACCAGAATCTGGTCGGCCGTGACGATGGCGGTGGTCTGCTCGCTGCCCGACGGTTTGATCACACCGAAACCGGTGTCGCCTTCCGGCAGGTTGAGCAAATCGCGGCCCCAGCACTGATGACGCACTTCGCCACCGAGGCGACCCATGATGGTCGGCACGATGTCGATTTGCGTACCGACGGTGTGGTCGCGGGTACCGAACTTCTCCTGGATGCCCGGAGCGATCATCAGCATTGGCACGTTGAAACGGCCCAGGTCCATTTCGGTGATCTGGCGCTCGTTACCAAAACCGTGGTCACCGACGATGACGAACAGGGTTTCCTTGAAGTACGGCTCTTTGCGCGCCTTCTCGAAGAACTGACCCAGCGCCCAGTCGGAGTAGCGCATGGCGGTCAGGTGTTCGTTGAGGCTGCCACGGTCAGTCACACGCTCGACCGGCAATGGCGTCGGCAAGGCGTACGGCGTGTGGTTGGACAGGGTTTGCAGCAGCGCGTAGAACGGCTTGCCGTTTTCCCGCGCCTTGAGCTCCTGCAGACCACGGTCGAACATGTCCTGGTCGGACACGCCCCAGGTCGGATCGGAGAACACCGGATTGACGAAGTCATTACGGCCAACAAAGTTGGTCATGCCCTGGTTGCTGAAGAAGCCCGACTGGTTGTCCCAGGCGAAGTCGCCGTTGTAGACGTACACGTCGTCGTAGTTACGGGCGCTGAGCACCTGCGGCAGGCCGGACAGCTTGTGGCTGCCTTCCGGGGTCTGCATCAGGTATTCGAAACCTGGCAGGTTCGGGAAGCAGGCCATGGTCGCGAACATGCCCTGGTGGGTGTGCGTACCGTTGGAAAAGAAACGGTCGAACAGCAGGCCTTCCTTGGACAGTTTGTCGAGGTATGGCGTGATGTTGCCTGGCGCACCCAATGCACCGACCGAGTGACCGGCCATGCTTTCCATCAGGATCACCACGACGTTCTTGATCGGCAGGGTCTTGTCGGCCGGCGGCGTGTAATCACGGCGCACGGCGGCAATATCGGCATCGACCAGTTTGTCGTCCGGCATCAGCAGCATGTCGCGCACGACTTTCTGCGCCTGTTCCTGCGGCAACGTCGCTTTCCAGATGTTGTCGCGATCTTCGCCCATACGGGACTTGGCGGCCTCGATCAGCGACAGCGTGGCGTTGAGGCCGAGCTGGTTGGCAAAGTTGGAGTCAGTGGTGTAGACGTCCCCCCAACGCATCGGCGGGCCTTGACGCAGGGTGCCACGGGCGGCAACCACGCAGATCAACAGGCAGACCACGAACACCGCAAGACGGGTGTACCACGGTGCAACTTGACGGGTGCTGACGCTGCCGCCGCTGAAAGGTCCGCGCGGACGGGTGGCACGGTCGGCGCCTTTGAACGCCAGTGTCAGGATGACGGTGCCGATGACCCATGCCAACAGATAGCGAACCACCGGGAAACCGTACCAGAGCATGCTCATCACGGTTTTCGGGTCTTCTTTCACGTACTGAAACACCAGACCATTGAGGCGCTGGTGGAACTCACGATAGAAGTCCATCTCCATCAGGCCGAGGAACAGCGCAATACTCGAGGCGATCGTCAGCCACAGACGGAAGAAGCCACGTGCCGCCATGGCGCGAGCACTGAACAGCGCCAGCACCAGTGGAACGCACACGTAAACCACCAGGCGCAGGTCGAAACGCAGGCCATTGGCGAAGGCTTCGAGGAAGGTCGAAGCCGGGGTGTCGAGGATCATCTCGCGGTTGTAGACCAGCAGCGCGAGGCGCAGCACGGAAAACATCACCATCATGACCAGCGCGCAAAGCAGCGTGTAGGCCAGATGCGATTTGACGGTCGGTTGCAGCAGGCGAGCAGAAGATCGCTGCTGATTCAGGGCGTCCGGGTTTGCCATGTCGTTTTAGGACCCATTGGAAGTTGAAGTTGCAAAAATACAGCGGCGCCATGCCCTCTATTGGTCATTCCAGACCCCGGGGCGTGCGCGGTGCGCAAATGTTGCACGATCACCCGCACCATTGCCATTGATTACTGCCTCGCCGCCAGACACTTTCATTTAGCGCCCTGGCAGACCGGGACAGCGCGTAAACGCGGGCGAATTGTCAGGAACACTTTGTGAAAATTTCGTGCAACGCATATCTGGAAACACAATATAGCGACAAAACAAAACGCCCCGTATCGGTCGGGGCGTTTTGTGTAGAGCGCGCTGATTATTTCTCGGCGCGTTCTTTCAGAGCTTTCAAGGTGTTGAACGGCGCATCGACAACGAACTTGTTGGCAACCATTGCCGGCACGCTGCCGCCTGGCTCGGTGTGCACCTGATAAGTCACTTCAACCTGGTCGCCCTTTGGCACGAACTTCCAGAAGCCTTTGACCTGCTGAACGCGGACAAAGCCCTTTTCTTCCGGCATGTACGTCGGCAAGCCTTCCAGATTGCGGGTCAGGCTGCCATCGGCGCCTTCAACGGTGGTCACCTTCAGCACCGAGTCACGCGGAGTCACTGGCCAAGGCGTGTTGAACTGGGTGTAGGTCCAGCTCTGATCGCCTTCGTGCTTGAGCAGTTTCTGGGTCTTGCATTCGTGAATCCAGGCGCACGCGCCAGAGACGTCTTCCTGCAGTGCGCGCAGTTTGGCGACGGTGGTTTTCATCAGCGCAACGCCCTGGTAGGACTTGTAGTCCGAGCCCGGCACTTCACTCAGAGACACCTTGATGCCGTCCTCGTTCTTGGCGACTTTCCAGTCCTCAGCCTGAGCGATGGAAGTCGCCAAAACAGCGGTCAAACCACACAACACAGCGATACGATGCAGCGAACCCATAGTCTTATTCCTTATTGTTGAAGTTCCGTTCGTTTGACACATCACGCCGCCGTCATCTGCTCCCACCAGCCGAGCAATCTGATCGCTTCCTCCGGGCTGCTGCCACACACTTCGACATCAGCTGCGAAGCCGGAACAGACGGCCGGGCGCTCCGGGCGGCCAAAAATGCTGCACAGGTTTTCGACCGAGAGTTGCACGCAACGTTCGCCGGCAGGTTTGCCATCAGGCATGCCGGGAATCGGCGAACTGATGGACGGGGCAATGCAGCAAGCGCCACAGCCTTCACGGCATTTCATGACGAACGTTTCCTCGCGACGGGCGATGTGTAAAAGGGACGCGGAACAGAGTAACCGCTAAAACGGCTGTTTTAAATTCCCTGAACCGGGGTTTTTAGCGATAACTGAATGTGACTGACCAGTCTCCGACAAAGCGTCTGGTCTGCGGGTCACCGATGGGCTGGATTTACTGCTTGAATTCAAAGTCCAGCGCCGCACCTTCGACTTCGCGACGCTCTTCATTACGCAGTTGCAGCTGCATTTCATTGCTGAGCAAACGGCCGTTGAGCTGGAACCCGGTGTTCTTTTCACCAAACATCTGCGGCAGGATCGGCTCGCGCTTGGGCAACTCAACCGTGCCTTTGGGCTTCAACTCCTGAACCATGTCCTTGGGCAGGCTCAAATCGAGTCTGGCCGGCGGCAATCTGGTTTTCACCACTTCGCTGGCGGGTTTCGATTTGGAGGCGACTGGTTTGCGCTTCTTGATGACTTTCTGCTGGGGTTTCTTCGCGGCAGTGGCCTTTGGCGCAGGCGTGTTTTTTTTAGCGGGGCTCGTCGCGGCCGGTTTTTCCTGAACCGCAGCGGCCACGACGCCTGGCGCATGACCGATCATCAGCAAACCCAACAAAACCCAAGCGGCAGGAAAAATCGCTTTCATGGACCCCAACGACACTAACGGCAGAGGGCCATATGCTCGCTTGTTGGACGCGACAAGACAAGCGTCACCCACCGCTCGTTCAGAATCCGCCAGCGGTTTCCTGACACAGTTGAGTCGCCAGCATCCCGAGGGTCATCAGCGCCCGCTCCGCCTCGCGGTTCCACGGGATCCCGCAGTTGAGGCGGATACAGTGGTTGAACTGCTCGGTATTACTGAAGATCAGCCCCGGCGCAATACTGATGCCCTGCTGCAACGCACGGACATGCAATTCTTGTGTATTGATCCTCCCCGGCAGACTCACCCAGAGGATGAAACCGCCCGTGGGCCGGGTCATTTGCGTGCCTTCGGGGAAGTACTGCTGCACCGCCAGCTGGAAGGCGCTGAGGTTTTTTCGGTATTCCTGACGGATGTACCGTAAATGCCGGTCATAGCCGCCATTTTCCAGATAAGCGGCGATCGCCATCTGCGTCACGCTGCATGCCGAATGGGTGCTGAAGGTCTGCAAGCGCTGGATTTCCTGCTGGTACTTGCCAGCGATCATCCAGCCGATACGCACACCGGGTGACAAGGTTTTGGAGAAACTCGAGCAGTAGATCACTCGGTCGAGACGGTCATAAGCCTTGAGCGCTTTGGTTTTACCTTGCTCGAACATCAGTTCGCCATAGATATCATCCTCGACGATCTGGATATCGAAGTCCGAGGCCAGGCGCAGCAGCTGCTTCTGCCGCTCTTCGGGCATGGTTCCGCCCAAGGGGTTGCTCAGTCGCGTGGTCAGCACCAACGCTTTGATCGACCACTGGTTGGCCGCCAGTTGTAGCGCCTCAAGGCTCATGCCAGTCGCGGGATCGCTTGGAATCTCGATAACTTTCAGGCCGAGCAGATCGGCCAGTTGCAGCAAACCGTAATAGGTTGGCGATTCGGCGGCGATAAGATCACCCGGACGGGTCAATACGCGCAAGGACATCTGCAAGGCATCGACACACCCGTGAGTGATCACCACTTCTGACGGATCGACCACCACGCCAGCGTCGCGCATGCGGATCGCCACTTGCCGGCGCAGCGGCTCAAAACCGGGGCTGAACATGTAGCTGAAAGCACGCGGGCTATGGAAGCGGGTGACCTTGGCCAGTTGCTGATGCAGTGCGCGCACCGGCAAGTAATCGACACTCGGCACGGCCGCGCCCAGCGGGAACACACCCTCACGGCGCGATTCGACCAGAACCTGTTGAATGATGCTGCTGCGAGTGACCAGCCCCGGCCGCTCGACCCGGGCAATGTCCGGCGTCGGCGCCGTCAGTGCCGGCGTCTGGTGCACGTAATAACCGGACTGCGGGCGCGCGCGAATCAGCCCCTGATCTTCAAGATTGGCGTAAGCCTGCAACACCGTCGCATGGCTGACGTTGAGCTGCGAACTCATCTTGCGCACCGAAGGCACGCGCTCCCCCGGTTGATAGACCCCACGGCGGATGTCTTCGGCCAGTTGCTGAGCAATACGTTGGTAGAGCAAGAGATTGGTCATGACGCAGCACTCGATTTCACGGGCATTTTATTCTTGTGTGAAACAATACCGGAACAGTTTAGAAGTGTACTGGGACAGTTGCCACATTACTCGACCATACAGTGCGGTGTCTGCCCCTGACTGTACTGATTTGCGAGCCATTCGACAGACGTAAAAAAGCCCGGCACTGCATGACAGCCCGGGCTTTCCAGAGACGCAACCCTTAACGGGCAGCGCCGAGCTGGCCTTTTTCGTCGGAGAAGACAATCTCCACCCGACGGTTCTGCGCTCGCCCGCGCTCGGAAGCGTTGGCGTCCACCGGGTATTCGTCGCCGTAGCCCTCGACCTGAATGCGTTTGTCGTCGATGCCCAGATCTATCAACACGTCCGCGACCGATTGCGCACGATCACGAGACAGCTTGAGGTTTTCCTGTTTGCCACCGGTACTGTCGGTGTAACCCTCGATACGCACCACGCGTTTCGGGTTCAATTGCAGGAACTGCACGATCTTCAGCACGACACGATTGGCTGAGTTTTTCAGCTCCGCTTCACCCGTGTCGAACAGCACATCGCCGAGGGTCATCACCAGCCCACGGTCAGTCTGGGTGGTGGCCAGTGCGACGATCTGTTCCTCCAGCCATTTGCCCTGCTGCTGCACGCTGAGCAACTTGGATTCACGCAGGGCCAGTTGCAAGCGCTGGCGGTCCAGTTCCAGTTTCGCCGCGCGCTCTTCGTTGAGTACCTGATTGGTGTGCTCGCGGGCGATTTCGCTGTAGCGCTGGCTCAGATAAGCGTAATGGACCACGTCCGACCCGCTGCCCCAATAGGTCGACAGGCGATCGGCACGGGCCAGCGACTCACCCGCGCGGATCACGTCTTTCGGCGCGATGCGCAGCACATTGGAGTCTTCCTTGACCTTCTGGAAATCGGCACTGGCTTCTTGCAGCGCGGATTCGCTGTGCTGACCGGCGCAGCCGTACAGGCTGACACACCCGGCAAGCATCAGACCGCCGAGGACTTTGGATTTGAGGCTCATTGGGCATCTCCCAGTTGCTTGCGCAGACGGACGATGCGGGTGTTGAGCACATTCACCTGTTCTTCACTTTTTTGCGTCAGCACTTTGGCTTCGGCCAGACGCGCATCCAGTTCAGCCTGTTCTGAACGCATGCGCGCGTTGCGGTAGGACTCGTCCGCCATGTTGCCTTTGGCGCGGTTGTACTTGGTTTCGGCCAGTTTCATTTCCGGCACTTCGTCGGCGGTGGCGCCGACAGCCTTGGCCTGGATTATGGCTTGTTCGGTAAGGCGCATTTGTTCAACGGGTGCCGGATCGGTCGCGCAACCGGCCAGCGCCAGAACGGCCATCGCCGCGAAAAGAGGTCGAATACTCACTAAGAATCCCTACTGTTTTGGGGCACTGACAGGTTGTTGCGGCTGTTGCTGCTGCGCCTTCCAGCGCTCGATATTGCGTTGCAGCACGGCTTCCGTCAGTCCGGACGCGGGCAATTCTGTCATCTTTTTGGCTAACTGTCCGCGCAACCACGGATCGTTGCACGCCGAGTTGTGCGAAACCGCGAGGAACAGCCCCGGCCGGTCGACCGGCTGTTCGAACGCCAGCAGGTCATTGGCCATGCCCAACGCCTGCGCGGCCGCCATACCCGAGTAACGGCCGGCGAGTACATATTCCACTTCGCCCAAGAGCAGTTTCTGAAAGGCTTGAGTGAGGTTGGCTGTCCGGGTCAGGGTCAGATTCTGCTCGGCGAAAGTGCCAAATGCCTGGGTGATTCGAGACTTTTCCGACAGCGCACCCGCGTGGCCGTGCAGGTCTTTGGCTTCGCTGTAGACCAGGGTCGAGCCTTTACGCGTCCACACCAGATAGTCGTTTTCCAGCAGCGGTGGATAGATGTAGTCGAGGTTTTCCAGCTCACTGAAGGTCAGCGGCGCGTCGGCCAGCATGTCCATGCGCCCGCTGCGCACTTCATCAAGGGCTTGCGAGCGTTTGCCGGCGTAGAGCAATTCGACTTTGATGCCGAGGTCTTTGGCGACTTGTTGCAACAGCTCGGCACTGGCACCGATCAACTGCTTGGGATTCTGCGGGTCCTGCCACAGGTACGGCGGCGCATCCGGGCTGCCAGTGACGACGAGGCGCTCGCACTTGCCTGCGGCCGAGGCCAAACCCGGCAACAGGGCCAATCCCAACAACCATCCGCAGCGCAGATCCATGGCGAAACGCTCCCACTCAAATCCGAGACAAAAAAAAGCCCGACCAACAGGTCGGGCTCTTTATAAGTGAAGCCGCTGGATTAGACCAGCTTCTCCAGCTCAGGTACGGCTTCGAACAGATCCGCCACGAGACCGTAATCGGCCACCTGGAAGATCGGCGCTTCTTCGTCCTTGTTGATCGCAACGATCACTTTGGAGTCTTTCATACCGGCCAGGTGCTGGATCGCGCCGGAGATACCGACGGCGATGTACAGCTGTGGCGCAACAATCTTGCCGGTCTGACCGACCTGCATGTCGTTAGGTACGAAACCTGCGTCGACGGCGGCGCGCGATGCACCGACGGCAGCGCCCAGCTTGTCGGCCAGGGCGTACAGGTGTTTGAAGTTGTCGCCGTTCTGCATGCCGCGGCCGCCGGAAACGACGATCTTGGCAGCGGTCAGCTCTGGACGATCGGACTTGGCCAGCTCTTCACCGACGAAGCTCGAAGTGCCAGCGTTGTGCGCAGCAGCGACGGCTTCGACGGCAGCCGAACCACCTTCAGCAGCAACCGGGTCGAAACCAGTGGCACGCACGGTGATCACTTTGATCGCAGCGGTCGACTGAACGGTAGCGATGGCGTTACCGGCGTAGATCGGACGCTTGAAGGTGTCAGCGCTTTCTACCGAGATGATCTCGGAGATCTGGTCAACGTCCAGCTGCGCAGCAACGCGCGGCAGGATGTTTTTACCGTTGGAGGTCGCGGCAGCCAGGATGTGGCTGTAGCCAGCGCCAAGCTCAGCGACCAGCGGAGCAACGTTTTCCGGCAACTGATGCGCGTAAGCCGCGTTATCAGCGTTCAGAACTTTGGTCACGCCAGCGATTTTCGCTGCGGCTTCAGCCACGGCGCCAGCGCCTTGGCCTGCAACCAGAACGTGGATGTCGCCGCCGATTTTGGCAGCAGCAGCCACGGTGTTCAGTGTGGCCGGGGCCAGCACTTTGTTGTCGTGTTCAGCAATAACCAAGATAGTCATTTAGATTACCTTCGCTTCGTTTTTCAGTTTCTCGACCAGTTCAGCCACCGACTTGACCTTGATGCCAGCGCTGCGTGCGGCCGGCGCTTCGACTTTCAGGGTCTTGTTGGTAGAGGCGGTGGAAACGCCCAAAGCGTCCGGAGTCAGCACTTCGAGAGGCTTCTTCTTGGCTTTCATGATGTTTGGCAGGGACGCGTAGCGCGGCTCGTTCAAACGCAGGTCGGTGGTGACGATTGCAGGCAGTTTCAGAGAAACAGTCTGCGCGCCGCCGTCGATTTCACGAGTCACGGCAACGCTGTCGCCCGAGACTTCGACTTTCGAGGCGAACGTGCCCTGACCGTAGCCGCTCAGTGCAGCGAGCATCTGGCCGGTCTGGTTGTTGTCGCTGTCGATGGCCTGTTTGCCAAGGATCACCAGCTGAGGCTGTTCCTTGTCGACCACAGCCTTGAGCAGCTTGGCCACGGCGAGCGAGGTCAGATCTTCAGCGGATTCGACGAGGATGGCACGGTCGGCACCCAGAGCCAGTGCGGTACGCAGCTGCTCCTGAGCGGTGGTCGGGCCGATGGAGACGACGACGATTTCAGTCGCAACACCTTTCTCTTTCAGGCGTACGGCTTCTTCCACTGCGATTTCGCAGAACGGGTTCATCGACATCTTGACGTTGGCGAGATCGACGCCGGAATTGTCCGCCTTGACGCGAACCTTGACGTTGTAATCCACAACGCGTTTGACAGCTACAAGAACCTTCATGGATTCCTCGTTACTCTCCGGTGAAAAGAAAGTCGCCTAGGCGAACCTGGCGGTTGATGCTCATCAGGCTAAAAGGGCACCTCTAAAAACGCCGACCGGGGTGCGAAGTGATTGCACGACGTTAAGGGGTGCGACCGTTCGTCAGTGGTGACCGACAAGTCATAACTCCTCTCGCGGTGTAAACTGCGCGCCAGACCGCGCTGCGCATCACCTTCTACTGCCTGTGCCCTGTCTTTAGACGTGCTCTTGAAACCGCCAGTCTGCCTACGACGAGCGCAAAACCGCCCGTATCTTGACCGGAACGCCTATTCCGGTCAATACAGCAAAATGACCATTCATAAGCCGCGCTTCTTTGATTTCTCTGGGCTGGAGCCGATTCAAACAAACGTTTGTATTGGACGCTGAGAGTGGTGTAGATATAATGCGCCGCCTAGAGAGAAAGGTCAGTTCTCCAATATTCCCCTTGACGTTAACGTAAAGGAATAGCGGATGCGACATCGAACCTCCAAATTAGAAAAAAAACTGTTGAGCCTTGAGTAGGAGATAGCCTGTGGAACGCGAATACATGGAATTCGACGTGGTCATCGTCGGTGCCGGCCCCGCTGGCCTGTCCGCCGCCTGCCGTCTGAAGCAGAAGGCCGCCGAAGCCGGTAAGGAAATCAGCGTCTGCGTGGTCGAAAAAGGCTCCGAAGTCGGCGCACACATCCTCTCCGGCGCCGTGTTCGAACCACGCGCTCTGAATGAACTGTTCCCGGACTGGAAAGAACTCGGCGCGCCGCTGAATACGCCAGTCACCCGCGATGACATTTTCGTGCTGAAAAACGCCGAAAACGCGCAAAAGATTCCTGACCTCTTTGTGCCCAAGACCATGCACAACGAAGGCAACTACATCATCTCCCTCGGCAACCTGTGCCGCTGGCTTGCCCAGCAGGCAGAGAACCTCGGCGTAGAAATCTACCCGGGCTTCGCCGCTCAGGAAGCGCTGATCGACGAACAAGGCGTGGTTCGCGGGATCATCACCGGTGATCTGGGCGTCGACCGCGAAGGCCAGCCGAAAGAAGGCCTGTACACCCCGGGCATGGAACTGCGTGGCAAATACACGCTGTTCGCCGAAGGTTGCCGTGGCCACATTGGCAAGCAACTGATCAAGCGCTACAACCTCGACAGCGACGCCGACGCCCAGCACTACGGCATCGGTCTGAAAGAAATCTGGGAAATCGACCCGGCCAAACACCAGCCAGGCCTGGTGGTGCACACCGCCGGCTGGCCGCTGGACATCATGGGCACCGAGAACACCGGTGGCTCGTTCCTCTATCACCTGGAAAACAACCAGGTGGTAGTCGGTCTGATCGTCGACCTGTCCTACAGCAACACGTACCTGTCGCCATTCGACGAATTCCAGCGCCTCAAGCATCACCCGGTGCTGGCTCAGTATCTGGAAGGCGGCAAGCGCATCAGCTACGGCGCCCGCGCGATCTGCAAAGGTGGCCTGAACTCGCTGCCGAAAATGGTCTTCAAGGGCGGCGCGCTGATCGGTTGCGACCTCGGCACCCTGAACTTCGCCAAGATCAAAGGCAGCCACACCGCGATGAAGTCCGGCATGCTCGCCGCTGAATCGGTGGCTGACGCGTTGTTCGCGGAGAAGGACGGCACTGAAGAACTGGCCACTTATGTGGACGCGTTCAAGAAGAGCTGGCTCTACGACGAACTGTTCGCCAGCCGCAACTTCGGCCCGGCGATCCACAAGTTCGGCGCCATCGTCGGCGGCGGTTTCAACTGGCTGGACCAGAACATCTTCGGCGGCAAACTGCCGTTCACCCTGCACGACACCAAGCCGGATTACGCTTGCCTCAAGCTCGCGGCGGACTGCAAGAAGATCGACTACCCGAAACCCGACGGCAAACTCAGCTTCGACAAACTCAGCTCGGTGTTCATCTCCGGTACCAACCATGAAGAAGAACAGCCTTGCCACCTGAAGCTGACCGACCCGAGCATCCCGATCAGCAAAAACCTGCCGCTGTACGACGAACCGGCGCAGCGCTACTGCCCGGCCGGCGTCTACGAAGTGATCACCAAGGAAGACGGCGAGAAGCGCTTCCAGATCAATGCGCAGAACTGCGTGCACTGCAAGACCTGTGACATCAAGGACCCTTCGCAGAACATCACCTGGGTGACACCGGAAGGGGCTGGTGGCCCGACTTATCCGAACATGTAAGTCGAAACGCTGAACAACAAGGCTCCCGATATGGGGGCCTTTTTGTTGCCCACACTCTCTGTGGGAGCTGGCTTGCCAGCGATGGGGCCGTGTCAAACGACATCATGGCAAACTGAACCACCGCTATCGCTGGCAAGCCAGCTCCCACAGGGAATGTGTAAATCCTCAGGCAGCGCGTTCGTCGCCCGGGCTTCGCTCGAAATAGCGCTTATATTCACGGCTGAACTGCGAAGTACTCTGATACCCCACCCGATGCGCCACCTGCGCCACCCCCAAGCCTTCCGCCACCAGCAGCGTCTGCGCCTTCAACAAGCGCAAACGTTTCAGATACTGCACTGGCGACAACAATGTGCTTCGCTTGAAATGCTCATGAAACGTCGACACGCTCATGTTCGCGCAACCGGCCAGCGTCTCGACATTCAGTGGCTCGGTGTAATGCGCATGCAGATGACTGATCGACGCCGCCACCCGCGCAAACTGCCCCTGCTGCTCGACCAGCGCGCGCAACACATCGGCCTGCGGCCCGCGCAACGCGACGAACAACAATTCACGCACCCGCGCCGGTCCGAGAATCTGGCATTCCAGCGGATCGTGCAGACAACTCAACAGCCGCTCGACACAGCCACGCATGTCATCGTCGAGCACCACCGAGGTCATCGATTCCGGAGTCTGCGCGGGAATGTGCCGCCCTGGCGCCAAGCCCATCGCCAACACCAACTCACCGAGCAACACCCGATCAATCGCCACCGACACCCCGAGCAACGGCGCATCCGGCAAGGCAAAGGTCTCACACTCGAACGGCACCGGCAGCGCCTGAATCAGGTAATGCCCAGCGCCATACTCCATTGTCCGAGGCCCAAGAAATGCCAGTTTGCTGCCCTGCGCGATGATCATCAGGCTCGGCTCATAAATGTGCGGGCCACGGGCGACATCACAACTGGCACGCAACACCTGCACACCGGGCAACCCGGTCTGGGAGTAACCGTCGCGCAGCGCCAGCGGTTCGATCAGCGAAACCAGCCGCGCATTGGCATCAAGATGACGGGTCAATTGCATCGAATTGTTCTTCACAAAAAATCACGAAAATAAGGGATGAAAGCATCATGGCAGATCCTTTTGCCAATGCGACCGATCAAACCCGCATGCCGGAGGATTAGGCATGAGACCCGGAGGAATCGTCATGGCCGGACCGTCACTCGACGCCCAGAATGCGCCGCCTCACTTGTTCCTGCTTTTGCGAGGTTTCACATGTACACCGCCATCGGCTATGCCGCCCAATCGGCCACCACTCCCCTCGCCCCGATGAAGTTCGAACGTCGCAGCCCGCGCGCCGACGACGTCGCGATCGAAATCCTCTACTGCGGCGTGTGCCACTCCGACATTCATCAGGCGCGCAACGAATGGGGCATCGCCGTTTACCCGCTGATGCCCGGCCACGAGATCGTCGGAAAAGTCACCGCGATCGGTGCGAATGTCACCCGGCACAAAGTAGGCGATCTGGTCGGCGTTGGCTGCATGGTCGACTCCTGCCGCACCTGCGAAGCCTGCCAGTCGAACCTTGAGCAATATTGCCTCGAAGGCCCGACCATGACCTATGCCACGCCGGACCGGGTCGATGGCAGCAACACCATGGGCGGTTACTCGGACAGCATCGTCGTCAGCGAGCATTTCGTCGTACGCATTCCGGAAAAACTGGCGTTAGCCAGCGCCGCGCCAATCCTCTGCGCCGGTATCACCACCTACTCGCCGCTCAAGCACTACGGTGTGAAAGCGGGCGACAAAGTCGGGATTCTCGGCATGGGCGGCCTCGGCCACATGGGCATCAAGTTCGCCAAAGCCATGGGCGCCGAAGTCACGCTGTTCACCCGCTCGGCAAGCAAGGCTGAAGAAGGTCGTCGTCAGGGTGCCGATCACGTGATCGTCTCCACCGACGCCGAGCAAATGAAAGCGGCTGCCGGTTACTTCGACTTCCTGCTCGACACCATTCCGGTGCAGCATGATTTGAATCCGTACCTCGACACCCTGCGCTTCGACGGCGTGCACATTCTGGTCGGTCTGATCGAACCGATCGATCCACCGGTTCACGCTGGCAAACTGGTGATGAGCCGCCGCGTATTGGCCGGCTCTTTGATCGGTGGCGTCGCCGAAACCCAGGAAGTGCTGGATTTCTGCGCCGAGCACAACATCACCTGCGACATCGAAATGCTCGACATCCGCCAGATCAACGAGGCTTACGCCCGTATGATCGCTGGTGACGTGAAGTACCGTTTCGTGATCGACATGGCGACGCTCAAAGTTTAAATCTTTAGACCGAGTTCCGCCGAGAGCCGGGCTGTGACCCCTTTGATCAGGGGAATCAGCTCGGCCATTTTTTCCAGCGGCATGTACGGCACGGTGCTGGCGATACTGATTGCCGCCACGATGCCCTTGCTCGCATCGCGAATCGGCGCCGCCACGCAGCGGATCGACGGTTCGTTGTCTTCCAGATCGAACGCGTAGCCACCAGCGACGTACTCGGTCATGCGCTGCTCAAGCTGTTCCCACGACTGTTGGGGATGCTGCGGCCAGAACTGACTTTTCCCACCTGCCGGCAGACTGATGTCGTACAGCCGTTGCCAATCTTTCGGCGAATCATCGAGCATCAACGCCTTACCAATCCCGGTGCGTGCCAGCGGCATGCGATGGCCGACCCGCGAACGCATCTCCGGGCCATTGCGCCCCGGATTCTTCAGCAGATACAGCACCTCATCGCCTTCACGAATGCCCAAATGCACGGTGTCGCCGGTCAGTGCCGACAATTCGTCCAGATACGGCCCGGCCAGGCTCACCAACGGCAATTCTTCGCGGGCCTGGAAACCCAGTTCGATCAGCTTCGGCCCGAGCAGATAACCGACTTGCGGCACCACACGCAGGTAGCGCTCGTCGACCAGGCAACTGGCCAGACGATGGGTGGTGCTGCGCGTGGTGCCGATCAACCGGGCGATCTCCTTGAGATCACGGGCGCCACTGGCCACCGCTTGCACCACACCCAGGCCGCGCAACAGCGTTTGCGTGCCGGTGGGCGCGGCGTCCTTGGTTTTTTCCGGAGCGTCTTCCTGCATATCCAGCCTTTTACCGTTGAGCGAAGGAACGGGCGGCATTATGGTCGCCCGACGCAGACCACTACAACTCGATACGCTCGACCTTGCCGACCAGCAGCACGTAGGACAATGCACCGATCAAGGCGAGAACCGCGATGTAGGTGATCGCTGGCGCGAACGAATCGCCGCTGGCGAGGAAACCGATCACGATCGGCGTGGCAATTGCCGACAGGTTGCCGATGAAGTTGAACACCCCGCCAGTCAGCCCGAGCAAACGTGCCGGCGCCAACGTCGACACCAGCGACCAGGTAATCGAAGCCAGGCCGTTACCGAAAAATGCCAGCGCCAGGAAGGCAATCACCAGCGGCGTGGACTCAACGAAGTTGGCACCGATGATCGAGGTGGAAATCAGCAGCCCGCCGATGATCGGCAACTTGCGCGCAAAGCCAACGGTGTAGCCGCGACGGATTAAGAAGTCGGAAAAGAACCCCGAACACAAAACGCCAACGAACGCTGCGAGAAACGGCAGCGACGCCAGCAGGCCAGACTTGATGAAGTCCATGCCGCGATATTTCACCAGATAGGTCGGGAACCAAGTAAGGAAAAACCACAGCGTCGAGTTCAGGCAGAACTGGCCGAGGTAGATGCCCCACAACTTGCGTTTGGTCAGGACGATACCGAGATCGGTCCAGCTGAACTTGGCTTTGACCTGGGCCGTTTCCTGCTGAATATCGACCAGGCCACCGCCCTCGCGGATCAGGTCGATTTCCGCTTCGTTGGCGCCTTTGAAATCTCGTGGCTCGCGATACACCGCGTACCAGATCGCCGCCCAAATGATGCCCACCGCGCCGGTCGCGACGAAGACCATGTGCCAGCCGAATTCGTGTTGCAGCCAAGCCAGCACCGGGGTCAGAAAGGCCAGGCCGACGAACTGCCCGGAGGTGTAGAAACCGATGGCCGTGGCGCGTTCACGCTCGGGGAACCAGGTGGTGACTACGCGGCTGTTGATTGGATACGCTGGGGCTTCCAGTGCACCGACCGCCATGCGCAATACAAACAACGCGATGAAACTGGCCGCGAAACCGAGCATCACCGTGGCCAGCGACCACAGCAGCAACGCGACGCTGTAAAGAATGCGCGGTGGCACGCGATCGACCAGCCAGCCGCCGGGGATCTGCATGGCGGCGTAGGTCCAGCCAAACGCGGAGAAAATCAGGCCGACGTGAATCGGATCGATGCCCAACTCACTGGTCAGCGCCGGCGCGGCAATCGACAGGTTGCTGCGGTCGAGGTAGTTGATGACCACGGTGATAAACAGCAACACCATGATGAAAAACCGCTTGCGGCTAGGCGTGACTAAAGACGCCTGCCCGGTGAGGGTTTGCGGTTGCATGAAGGGAGCCTCTTTTTATGTTTATTGAGGTCGGCCTGAGGCCTTGCATCTGATCGTTCCCACGTTCCGCGTGGGAATGCGGCCCGGGACGCTCTGCGTCCCAAAAGCGGACGCAGAGCGTCCATTGAGGCATTCCCACGCAGAGCGTGGGAACGATCTCATCGGGTATGTCAGGGACGACTCACCACTCGGCAAAACTGCCATCGGCATGGCGCCAGATCGGGTTGCGCCAGCGATGGCCGACTGCCGCGCGCTCAATCACGTATTCCTCGTTGATCTCAATGCCCAACCCAGGTCCGTTCGGAATCTTCACGAAACCTTTGTCGTAATCGAATACCCGCGGATCCTTCACGTAATCGAGCAAATCGTTGCTCTCGTTGTAATGGATGCCCAGGCTTTGCTCTTGGATAAACGCGTTGTAACAAGCCGCGTCCAGTTGCAAACAAGCCGCCAGCGCAATCGGTCCCAACGGGCAATGCAGCGCCAGCGCGACGTCATAGGCTTCGGCCATGTTGGCGATCTTGCGGGTTTCGGTGATGCCGCCGGCGTGGGAAGCATCCGGCTGGATGATGTCGACGTAGCCTTCGCTCAACACCCGTTTAAAGTCCCAGCGTGAGAACAAGCGCTCGCCGAGGGCAATCGGCGTGCTGGTCAACGGCGCCAGCTCTTTCAACGCTTCGTAGTTTTCGCTGAGCACCGGCTCTTCGATAAACATCAGTTTGTACGGATCGAGTTCCTTCATCAGTACCTTGGCCATCGGCTTGTGCACGCGACCATGGAAGTCGACGCCGATGCCGACATTCGGCCCGACCGCATCACGCACGGCGGCAACGTTGGCCAGCGCCAGATCGACTTTTTCGAAGGTATCGAGGAACTGCAGTTCTTCGGTGCCGTTCATTTTCACCGCAGTGAAACCACGGCTCACCGCCTCTTTCGCCGCACGCGCGGTGTCCGCCGGACGGTCACCGCCGATCCACGAATACACGCGAATCTTGTCGCGCACCTGGCCGCCGAGCAGATCACTCACCGACACCCCGAGCGCCTTGCCCTTGATGTCCCACAGCGCCTGATCGATACCGGCCAGCGCACTCATGTGGATCGCACCGCCACGGTAAAAACCGCCGCGATACAACACCGTCCAGATGTCTTCGATGTTGCGTGGGTCTTTGCCGATCAGGTAGTCGGACAATTCTTCGACGGCAGCCGCAACGGTGTGCGCACGCCCTTCAACCACAGGCTCGCCCCAACCGGTCACGCCCTCGTCGGTTTCGATCTTGAGGAAGCACCAGCGCGGCGGAACGATGAAGGTCGTGAGTTTGGTGATTTTCATCTACTTGTCTCTCTTATTGGGATAGCGCACGCAGCGCCAAAATTCTTAGCGAAGGGCCTTCCACGCGGCCACATAAGCCTTGGCATTCACCGCCACTTGCTCCGGCGTCATGCCCGGTTTGAACAGCCCGGAACCGAGACCGAAACCTTTCACGCCAGCGTCGATAAACGCCTGCATATTGTCTGGCGTGATACCGCCGACCGGCGCCAGCACCGTTCCGGACGGCAACACCGCGAGCCACGCTTTGACGACCGCCGGCCCCATCTGCTCGGCCGGGAACAGTTTGAGAATATCCGCGCCCTCCGCCAGCGCCGCAAACGCTTCGGTCGGCGTCGCAACACCCGGCGACAGAAACAGCCCTGCCGCTTTTGCCGCGCGCAAGACCTTGGCATCGCTGTGCGGCATGACAATCACCTGGCCACCGGCTTCTTTTACCAACTCGACCTGTTCGGGCGTCAGCACCGTACCGGCACCGATCAGGCAATCGGCGGGCAAGGTCGTGCGCAGGATGCGGATACTTTCGTACGGCGATGGGGAATTGAGCGGTACTTCGATGACGCGAAATCCGGCCGCATACAGGACTTCTCCGACAGCGGCGGCTTCCTGCGGATGCAGGCCACGCAGAATCGCGATCAGACCGTTTTGCGCCAATGCTTGCTTGAGCATGTCAGGCCTCCAGTCAGGGTTAACGGGATGAGGAATCGATCAGTCCGGCGGCCAGCGCCAGTTGCCACAAGCCACGCTCGGTGGCCTGCTCGGCCAGCGTCACGTTGGCGAAACCACAGGCATCGAGCGCGCGGCTGTAGCGCGCACAGAGTTGCGCGTTGCCGATGAGGATGATCGATGGGAGATTCGGGTTGTTGCGGCGACGCCGCTGAACCGTGGCGAGCGCCGCCAGTTCATGGCCGATCATCAGGCCGGACAGATAATCCGCCTGCGCGGTCGGGCTGAGTTCGCCGGTCAGCCCCAAGGTACGGGCACTGAACAACGTCGACAGCACGCCCAGCTCGCCGTCCGCCGATTGCGCAACCTGCACGCCACGGTCAAACGCCAGAGCATCGAACGTCGCGCCTTGCTGCTGGGTGCGGCCGAGAATGCTGTGTTCACTGAGCACGGCGAACACTTCGCCGGTCATGAACGTGTCGAAATGCGTGATGCAGCCATCGACCACGTCCACCCATTTCGAGTGACTGCCCGGCAGGCCGATCAACAGGTCAGCGCCCGCCTCGACCGGCAGATTCTGCAGGACGCCAAGGACCTGGGTCTCTTCGCCGCGCATCACGTTCGGCAGACGCGAACGCTGAATCACGCCCGGCACGATATGCACCATGGTGCCGCGAATGCTGATAACTGTTTGTAGGGAGTTTCCAAGATTGGCGACGTTCGCCGGCGTCTCGCAGTAGGTCGCTTCACGCCAGCCCTGCGCACTGCCTACCATGCCGCAAGCAATCACCGGCAGGTCCGGCTGCGCATCGAGCCAGTCGCCGCAGGCCTCGTCGAAGGCCAGTTCAAAACCGTCGGCGCATTCGCGACCGTTGATGATTCGCGGGGTCTTGGGCAACTGCATGATCCCGGACGACAGCGCGCGCTGCTCCAGCACCACACCGTCCGCCGCGAGTTTGTAAGCACGTAATGAGGTCGTCCCCCAGTCGAGCGCGATCAATTGCGCCAGCATCGCTTCACCTGTTTTGTTTTTGGCAGTGAGTGCGACGGACTATAGACCTCTCAGACGTGAAATCTCAATATGTAATTTTGCATCCCATATTATGGGATAAAGCAATCATTGGACGCGCTGCTGTTCAATGACGTGTACGAGGTCAGTTGCTGGAATCAGCATTGACTTCGAATAGTATCCCCCGAATGAGTAAGCTGAGGTAAACACTCTGCAAGAGACGGCGTTACGTTCATTCAATAATGCCAGCAGTTCTTCCGCGCTCATGAAAACATTTGAAACGCCCTCATCCTCCTTTCTCACTGCGGACAATCTAGACGTATAAATATGGTCTAAACCAGACTTATCGGCGTCAACCTCAACAAGATTACCAACAAAATAATTAGTCAATTTATCGGAGCTTTCAAATTCAAGCGCTTTATCCAGAGAGCAAAACAATGTTTCACCCAACTGTGTTTCTCCCGTCGCATCCTTAAAAAAATTCAACACATCGGTCTTCGAACTAAAGCGAACATTCCAAGACAAACTATCGCCCCCTGTAGCGACAGAAATGAATTCAATCTCGGTATCAGGAAGAATCGGCCGATTGGCACAAGAACTACATAGAAGCATCGTCAGCACAATAAATAGTCGTATCATTTTTTCGATTCCAAATATTGAGTTACTCGCTCATAAACTATATCGCACGCAGACTTTCCACTTTGAAGTTTGGAGGCGAACAGCATACCTGCTTGCCGGTGATTCGCACTGACCGCCTCATTTATATTCGGTCCAGATGTCATGATCCAGCGCTCTCCCAAACTGGCAACAGTATCTGAATCGTCTTTTTCCTTGGGGGATGCCAATATATTTATCCAGTAATCTGCCACGGGCTTTGGCGTCGTAAAATAGATATCAGAGAACATCCATACACCTGTACCACCGCCAACAGGATCGAGTGTTACCAATATCTTGACTGTATAACCTCGCTCTTTCAAAATCGAGGTCAAATGTGCACCATTCCACCCCCCAAGGCTATGACCAACAATCACAAGATAAACCGTCTTATCACCTTTTAACGGGCGTATTACATACTTCTCGATATCCTTCTCACCGCGAACATCCTTATAGCTTATATAAGGCAAATTAACGTCGAGCTTTTGTTCCGGAGACAGTCTGTTCGACAACTGATTCCAGGCATTTTGCACGTTATGATGAGGAGGTTCATTCTGATAATACTCCTCTTTATCCCCAGCACCGCCAATAAAGAAAACGGCTACCTTTTTCACTTTGACAGTAACTTGCTTGACGCTCTGGTCAGTCTTGCAGGTCAACTCATGGCCAGCCACTTCAGTTTTGCAGTCTCTGAGTGCAGGATTTTCGACTTCCATTTCGATCACTCTACAAACAATTTAATAGTTTCAGCCAAGTGAGAACTCACCATATGGGTAAAGCCCTGCTCATTGGTGATGCCATGTTCTATGCGCCCATCACCTCGCTGGATCGCATACGGATGATCGGGAATAGGCTCGCCAGTCGCCTCGTTAACCACTTGCAACCTGTCCGTAAAATGCACCGGCATCGGCAACAGCCCACTAAACGCTGCCCCTCCGCCACTCTGGCCGATAATCACCGTCCCTGAACCACCAACCACGACATTGCCGTGGCCTCCGGTGCTGTCCAGCGTTGCGGCGTTCAGTCCGTTGATGAAAACCGTGCCGGAAACGGCGCCGGTAATCGGGCTGCCACACGCCGATTTATCGGTCATGCGCGCAGCCGCGAGGCCGTCGAAGAAGACGTCCGGCGAGCCGGAAGCAATCGGGTTGGTGCCATGGCCTGGCAATGGGCAAGCGGTCGGGTCGGTGACGCGTGCAGCAGGTTTACCACTCAATTCAAAGCTCCTTGCTTCAGGGGTTCCGGGTGCGGCGGGTGGAGATCGACATCGGTCGCGGCGAAGCGCCAGCGGTTGTCGACGGGGTCGAACAGGGCGTGGCAATGCTCACGGCTGTCGGGGGGTGTAGCGATCTGCAGATGTTGCCAGGCTTGATCGACATGCCATGCCAGCTCGGCAGGCGTCGCGTCATCCAGCTCGTTGAGCCAGGCGTTGTAGTTGCGCAGGTGATTGCGTTCGTAAGTCGATTGCAGCAAATCGGCCATTTGTGTGCCGAGGTCGAGATGATGCTGGGCCGTCCACTGGCCGATCTCGGAATAGACGTACCAGCCCATCGGCATCAACCCGCCGTACTTGAGCAGCGAATGCCCGGCAGGGGCGACAAAACCGCAACAGATGTGCAGCGTCAGCCACCCTTGATGGGCGTCGATAAACGCCGTCGGATCGAAGGTGCGCAACGGTATCACACGGTAATCGGCGAGCCCGGCACTGCGCGTCATCAACTCGGCATCAAGGCGGGACACGAACGCGCGAATGGCGCTGCCGCCCGTGCTGTTCGTCGTGCAGAGAATATCGACCGGTTGGCGCTGGGGGTTGTCGCTCGAGCCCGAGTTTTTCACCAGGCCATACAGACGCATTGACGCCCGTAGTCCGCTCATCGCCGGTCACTCGTTGACGCGGCGAAGGCTCCACGGGCGTGGAGAAGTTGTGCCAGAGGCATTGCAGGTGTCGTCCGTGAGCGCGCAAAAATGGCGCGTAGAATGCCGGACTAGAGCGCTGGCTACAATCGTTTTACTGCCGGATTGCCATCATTGTGCTCAGCCCTCGGCAAACTCACGCAAGACCTTGCCATCCATGCGGTAGCGCACCCACTCTTCCTGTGGTTGCGCGCCGAGGGATTTGTAAAATTCAATCGCCGGGGTGTTCCAGTCCAGCACGCTCCATTCGAAGCGGCCGCAGTCGTTGTCGCAGGCGATTTTCGCCAAGTGGCGCAGCAGGGTTTTGCCAGCACCGCCGCCGCGTTGTTCGGGGGTGATGTAGAGGTCTTCGAGGTACAGGCAGTTGCTGCCCAGCCAGGTCGAATAGCTGAAGAAGAACACCGCGAAACCGATCGGCAGACCCTCGCGCAGGCAGATCAGGCCGTGGGCGGTGGCGCCTTCGCCGAACAGGCTGCGTTCGATGTCGGCAACGCTGGCGATGACTTCGTGGCGGGCCTTTTCGAAATCGGCGAGTTCAGTGATGAAGGCGAGGATTTGCGGGGCATCGCTGGGGGTCGCCGGGCGGATGTCGATCGTCATGGACGGGCCTTGTCGGAAAAGGAAAACGCCATACTAAGGCCGTGGGCGGCGCTCGTCACATGGCAAAACACACACTACCCTGCGCAATGTTGCAAACACTGCAGTTCCCTGTGGGAGCGAGCCTGCTCGCGAATACATTCTGTCATTCAACAATGCAGGTGACTGGAAGGACGCCTTCGCGAGCAGGCTCGCTCCGACAGGGACTTCGACAATCTGAAAGGATGCTTATGAACCTTGAGTTTTTTACACCCGTGGCGGCACTGGCAGCAGAGTTACTGCCGCACGCTCTGGAACCGTCCGACGACGGCGCCCACGATCTCGCGCACCTGCAACGGGTCTGGCACAACGTGCGTACGCTGCATGAAGAAGAAGGCGGCGATCTTGAGGTGTTGTTGGCCGCCGTGCTGCTGCACGATTGCGTGGCTGTCGAGAAGAACTCGCCACTGCGATCGCAGGCTTCGCGGCTGGCGGCGGACAAGGCATCGGCAGTGCTCGCGGAGAGGAACTGGCCCGACGAAAAAATCACAGCCGTCGCCCACGCCATCGAAGCCCACAGTTTCTCCGCCAACATCACTCCGCGCACCCTCGAAGCGAAAATCGTCCAGGACGCCGACCGCCTCGACTCACTCGGCATGCTCGGCGTCGCCCGCACGTTCTACATCGCCGGGCGCATGGGTTCGGCGCTGTACGACCCGCAGGATCCCGAAGCAAAGCAACGTGACTACGATGACGGACGTTTTTGCCTCGATCATTTCCAGACCAAATTGCTGCACCTCGCCGACGGTTTCCAGACCGTCGCCGGCCAGCGTCTGGCGCAAGTCCGTCATCTGCGTCTGAAGGGGTTCATGGAGCAGTTCAAGGAAGAGATCGGCATCACCTGATGCTTTACTCCGGCGCACAACGATCCTGACTTCGCCAACCTCAGACCTAATCCGCCTGCCTGACGTGTTAAACAGACGACGCTGAATTTTTCCGCTCAAGGATTCGCGTCATGTCGCAAGCAACACCCAAGGTCTCAGGCAAGCTGTTCGGTCTGTTCTGCTTCGCCAGTTATCTGCTGTCGCTGTCTTACGGCTCGACGTTTTTGCTGTCGCTGCTGATCGGTTCACGCGGCGGCAATGAGCACGATGCGGGAAGTGTGATTTCGGCGGCGATGCTCAGTACGTTTCTCGCGGTGCTGGTGTCCGGGCATCTGTCGGACTGGCTCGGGGCGGCGCGTTCGATTGCCCTGTTTGGTCTGTTGCTGGTGGCGGCGAGTCTGGGCTTTGCGATGGCACCGGGATTCGGTCATCTGCTGTTGTTTTTTGGTTTGTTGCTGGGCTTGGGCTGGGGCGTTTTCTACACTCTGGGGCCGATCATCGTCGCGAGTCTGGTGACCCCGGCGCAGCGCGCCAAGTACTTCGCGCTGCTGTCGGGCAGCATGATGACCGGGATCGGCAGCGGCCCTTTGCTCGGACGGGCAGCCAGTGCGCTGGGCTTGCCAGTGACCTCGGCGTTTTATCTGGCGGCGCTGGCGAGCCTGATCGGGGTGATGCTGTTCTGGCGGCTTGGCGCAAAACTAAAAAGCACGCAGTCCACAACCGCCGCGAGAATAACCTGGCAGGCGGTAACCCAAGTGCTCAGTTCTCGCGCCCTGTTTCCGATCATCATGGTTGGGCTCGGCGGCTGCGTATTCGGCGGTCTGTCGAGTTTCCAGACCAGTTACGCGGCGGCGCGCTCGCTGGATTATTCGTTTTTTTTTCTCGGGTTCATGAGTGCGGCAATCAGCAGTCGGATGCTGATCGCCGGATATGTCGTCAAGCGTGATCCTTTGCGCGCATCGTGCCTGCTGTCGGGGCTGATGCTGGGTTCGATTGTGCTGTTCGCGTTCGGTGTGCACAGCGGATTCAGCTATCTGTTGGCGGCGCTGATGCTCGGCGTCGGTTATGGCCTGACCTATTCGGTGATCAACGGTTTGGCGGCCAACGAAGCACCGGCCGGCACCACTTCACAGGCCCTGTTGCTGTTCAGTCTTTCGTACTTTATCGGTGTGTTTGGTTTCCCGCTATTGGCCGGCAAAATCATCGTTGAGCACGGCATGAGCACGCTGCTTTTGACGGTCTTGATCGTCGCGTTGGCCAACTGGCTGATTACCCTTGGCCGCTTGTTCTTGCGGCGGTTCAGTCTGAATGCCGCGCAGGCAACCTAGACCGTTCGTCGTTCATCAGGCACCAATCCGATCAGCGGGCAGACCAACGACAGGTAAGGATTCCAATCACTGGAGAAGCCCTATGATCCCGTCAAGGTTGACCGCTTTCGTATTCAGCGCCCTGCTCTGCCCTGCGGTTTTCGCCGCATCCGCCACCGCTGCGGGCACCGGCCCTACCGATCCGACCCCGCCACGCGCCCCCGCCATCAACAGTGCCCCCGGCATGAATACCGATGGCTCCGGCGTACCCCTGATCAATCAGCCTCCCGCCACCGGCACCGACCCGCGCACGCAGGGCAGTGACCCGGGCCGGCAGGGCGGCATGAACACTCCCGACGCCCCTGCCACCCCAGACAACGCGGGCCCCGGCGTCGGCTCGAAAACCACCACCGGTGGCTCCGGTTCCGAAGGCTCCGGTCAGTAGTTCGCCGACGCGAGCGTCCTGTTCAACCCAATGAAGAGGTAACCATGAACGTCGATAAAAACCTGGAAAAAGAAGTCCTCACCCGCCTGCTGCACGCTCATCCGAGTGGACTGGGCAAGGAGGTGCTGGACAATTACCGGGGCGAGAAGGTCGTGGCCAGCGCCCTCGCCGCTTTGCAGGATCGTGGACTGATTCACCACGGGCATGTGACCTGCAACGAGGCTGGCGAACATTCGCTGAACCTGCCGATCAAGCTCAGTGCCGCTGGCGTTGAGGCAGCGCGCAAGCTGGATCTGCAGTAAGTCCTGCGGTCGCTCGCTGTCGCTGCGGCGAGCGGCCGAAACTGCACACAGGAGGAGAATTCCCATGCCTCGTGGAAGCAAAGACAAATACACCGCCGAGCAAAAGCGCAAAGCCGAGCACATCGAAGACAGCTACGAGGACAAAGGCCTGTCGAAGGATGAGGCTGAAGCGCGGGCCTGGGCGACGGTCAACAAGCAATCGGGCGGCGGCGAAAAGGCCGGCGGTTCCGGGCGCAGAAAACCGGCGAGTGCCAAGGCTGAGGATCGTAAAGAGTCATCGCGGCGTGCGGAGGCCAGTCGCGAGGGGCATTCGCGTAACAGCAAGGCTTCGAAGGATATGCAGACAGTCGATAGCTTGATGAAGGAGGCCCGGGCGAAGAAGATTCCGGGAAGATCATCGATGCGCAAGCAGGCGTTGATTGAGGCGTTGCGCAAGGCCAGTTGAGTTTTGTAATGAGGCCAATGGCCTCATCGCTGGCAAGCCAGCTCCCACAGGGATCGGGGTGTACACACATGTGTGTTCACCACAAAAACCTGTGGGAGCTGGCTTGCCAGCGATAGCGGTTGATCAAGCGCCGTCGGAATCGAGGATAAACGCATCCACCTCTGCCGCTGCCGGCGAAGTCGCCGGCCCCCAGTGCGTCACCGCGATAGCCGCTGCAGCATTCGCCCGCCGCGCCGCTTCATGCGCGTTCAAACCCTGCGCCAATCCGGCAACGAACACCCCGGCATGGGCATCACCGGCGCCGTTGCTGTCCACGGCTTTCACGGCAAAACCCGGCACATGCCGACGCTTGTCGGCCTGTTGAATCCAGCAACCCTGCGGCCCATCACGCACCACCATCAACACATCGTTGGGCAGGTGCTCAGCGAGGCCATCCAGCGCCGCGCCAATATCATCAGCGCCGGTAAACCGCAGTGCTTCAACACTGTTGCTGGTCCACACATCGATGCGCGGCAGCAACGCCTGCATCATCGGCGAGTCCGGCGATTCCACCAACGGGCCCGGATCGAACACCACGTTGATCGAGTCCGGCAGTGCCAGCGTCCAGTCGAGCAACGCCTGAGCCTTGCCTTCGTGGAGCAGGCTGTAGCCGCTCAGATAAACGTAGTCGCCCGGCTCGGCCGGAACGCTGTTCAGATCCGCCTCCGTCACTTCACCTTCTGCGCCAATGTAGGAAATGAAACTGCGCTCCGCCGACGCATCGGTCAGCGCCACACATAAACCGGTGTCTTTCTGTGCGGCTTCGGTGATGCCGATGTGAATCCCCTCGGCGTTCATCGCCTGACGCGCGAGATCGCCGAAACGCCCGCGGCCATGGCGACCGAGATACACCACCGGCAGGCCATTACGCACCGCTGCCGCCATCACATTGAACCCGCCACCGGCTTCGAAACCGGCCGACTGCGCCAGTACGTCACCGCCAATCTGCGGCAGCTTATCCACGGCCATGACCAGGTCGATGATGACCTGGCCGGTGTGCAACATCTTAGGCATGTGCATTCTCGGTTTGCGCGGCGCGGCGATCTTTCGCCCCACCGAGGACGAAGTAAATGCCACCGGCGACGACGAAGGTCACGATCCAGCCGAGGCCGTTGTGGCCCAGCCACGAGTCGGACAGGAAGCCCTTGAACCAGACGTTCTCGGCAGTGGTGCCGATGGTGGTGAAACTGAAGCCGAGGACGATGGCGATTGCCCAAGCACCAAACGCACGCCACTCGATGCCGCCGCGATACCAGTAGGCGCTGCTCGGGCTGACGTCGAGCAGATCCTTTGGGCTGTAGTAGTGACGGTGAATCAGGTCGACGACGAAGATCCCGACCCACGCGGTGATTGGTACCGCCAGCAGGGAAATGAACGTGATAAACGGGCCGTAGAAGCTGTCGGCGATCAGCATGAAGTAAATCGAACCGGCGAAGATCGCGACGATATCGACCACCACCGCGTAGACGCGTTTGACCTTGAGGCCGAGGGTCAGCGTGGTCAAACCAGCGGAATACACCGACAGGTTGTTCGACAGCAACAGGCCACCGAATGCAGTGATCAGGTACGGCACCGCCATCCACGTTGGCAGCATGTCGCGGATCGCCACGATCGGGTCAGTCGCCGAGGCGAGGTCGTTGTTGCCCACCGACAGCAAGCCGCCAAGGGTGATCAGCAACACCAGCGGAATACCCGCACCGAACGCGGCAGACGCGACCAGACGCACAGCCTTGACGCTGCGATGCTGGTAGCGCGACATGTCGGCACCCGCGTTGGCCCAGCCAATCCCGGTGCCGGCAGCCATGGTGCCAATACCGATGATCATTGCGCTCATCGGCGCTGGCGTGGCGTTGAACACTGCACTCCAGTCGATGGTCGCGCAGAGGAAGCCGCCGACCAGCAGGTTCAGCGCGCCGAACACGTAGGTGGCCCACTTCTGAATCACCAGCAACGTCGCGTGGCCGAGCCCGGACACCGACAAGGTGAGCAAGACGAAAATCGCGATGAAGATCAGGGTTAACACCGGCGCGCTTTTCGCTTCGACCGGTGAGCCAAACAGAATCGAGCACAGCGACAGCAGCACGAATGCGGCGGTGGTGGTGTTGACGGTTTCCCAACCGAGACGCGACATCAGCGAGACCAGCGTCGGGCCGATATTGCCGCGCACGCCGAAGATTGCTCGCGACAACGTCAGGCTCGGCGCGCGGCCGCGTCGACCGGCGATCGAGATGATCCCGACCACGGCAAACGAACCGGCCGCGCCGATGATCGCGACGATGATCGCCTGCCAGATCGCCAGCCCGCGAAACGCGACCAGCGTGGCGCCCAGCGGCAGACCGAGAATGGAAATGTTGGCGGCGAACCAGACCCAGAACAGTTGCAGCGGGTGGCCGTTGCACTCGGCTTCCGGCACCGGTTCGATGCCGCGGGTTTCCAGTTGCCCGGCGCTTTGCCCGGCGGATGATGAACTCATGAAGGTGCTCCTGTTTGCCTTTTTTGTGGTTGTGGCAATGATGCAGAATGACAAGACATTGCGGCCGTCCTCGGCCTGTCTGTGCGATCCATTGCGGGTGAATGATTCAACAATTTTGGTGCGCCTATCGCTGGCAAGCCAGCTCCCACAGGGATCGGGGTGTACACAAATTTGTGTTCACAGCAAAAACCTGTGGGAGCTGGCTTGCCAGCGATGGCGTCAGCCCAATCAGCGCAAAGCCAACAGCCCCTGCACCAACGGCTCAAGCTCCAGATGATTAACGGCCTTCACCGTATCAATCATCTCGACAGGCCAACTCTCAAGACCCAGGCAGGCCCCGAGCATGGCGCCGAGAATCGCCGCGATGGTGTCGGTGTCACCGCCAAGGCTGGCGGCCATGCACAGCGCCTCGAACGCGTTCATCTCACCGACCGCCACTTGCTGCGCCAGTGCAAACGAAACCACCACCGACTCCTGCGACGCCACCGAAGTACCGATCACGTCGTAGAGCAGATCCGCCAGCAATGCCTTGTCGCTATCGACACTGATAGTGCGCGCCCAACTGATGCGTGAAGCAATGCGTCCGCCAGCGACCCAGTGACCTTGCGATTCTGCTTGCTGAGCGATTTGCTGACCGAGGTTCAACGCCTCGCCCAGGTCCATGCCATTAATGCCGGCAGACACCACCGCCGCCACCGCCGCCGCACTGGAAATCCCCAGCGTGGTGTTGTGGGTCACCTGACAGGCTTGCACCACCGCCGCAATAAAGCGCTCGGGATCGGTAACATCTGCCGCGATCCCCACCGGCGTGATGCGCATTGCCGCACCGTTGGTGGTGCCGTAGCGTCCAGCCTCTTCCGGCGAGTGGCCGGCGAGAATCATTTCAATGGCGCGTTTGGTCGACGGCCCGAGCAAGTCCTGCGAGCCCTTGGCCTGCATCTCGGCTTCCCACTCGATCAAGCGTTGCGCGAGGATCGCCGGTTCGATGCGGCCCTTGCCTTCGACCAGCAATTCGCCGACCAGAATCGCCTGTTCGGTGTCGTCGGTGATCGAGCCTTTGGGCATGTTCGCGGCGATCGGCTGTAACGGACCGGCGTCTTGCAGATCGGTGATCTGGCCAAAACGGGTCTTGATGGTTTCGCGGTTCAGCGATTGCGTCGGCATGCCCAGCGCATCACCGAGGGCCAGGCCATAGAAAGCGCCGAGGGCACGGTTGAGCGCGGTCATTTCGATTCTCCAAATTGCAGATGCAGACGGAAATGCACCGGGTCGAGCAGGCTTTCGACCATCTCCATGAAACGGTTCTGGCGGTCGTAGGTGGTGCGCAACGCCTTGAGGAAAACGGTGCCGGCCGGGCGGCCGAGCAGTTCCGCATCTTCGGCATTCAGCGGTTCGGCGCCGATCCATTGATCGCCGCGTTCGCCGATGTAGCCGTAGGCAGCCAGGGTGATGGTCAGGGAGTTGTCGATCAGACCGACGCGCGGCAGGCTTTCCAGGCCGCCGGTCGCCGGCATCAAAGAGCGTTCGAGGGACACCAGCGTGCCTTCGTTGGAGCGACGACGGCGGTCGAGGGTGATGAATTGGTCAGTGCCGAACCGCGAGAGCAGATCGGGCCGGGTCACGGCTTCCAGACGCAACACTTCGGTATTGATCATCGCGCCGCTGTCGGCCAGCGCCTGCGCCCAGCCGCTGCGCTGGTCGAGCGCCACGCCGTCGAACGTGACGATGGAGCCGACGCCGCTTTGTGTGGCGATGTAATTGCGCCGTTTCAGTTCGGCCAGCGCTTCGCGCAGCGTGCCTCGGCTAACGTTGAATTCTTGAGCCAACTGATGCTCGCCGGGCAACAGAAAGCCGTCCTCCATGAGGCCGCTCTCGATGCGCCGGACGAGTTCGTCGACCACCCGTTGTTTCTTGTCAAATCGTACCTGTCTAATCATGTACAAATTGATAACCGAAACGGGTGCGGGCGAGCAAGGTAAATTTAGGGGTAGTGACGAAAGGCGGGAAAATCAAAAGCCCCTCACCCTAGCCCTCTCCCGGAGGGAGAGGGGACTGAATGGGGGATATTTGGGAGATACATCGACCTGAAAGTGCTTTGCCGAATCCATAATCGACGAGAACTTTCAGGTCGACGGATCACGCAAGACACCTCGGTCGGCCCCCTCTCCCTCCGGGAGAGGGCTGGGGTGAGGGTAGCTTTTGACTCAACGTTGTTTGAGGCGGTCAATCACCACAGCCAACAGCAAGATCGAACCACGAATCACATACTGATAAAACGTATCAATGTTCTTCAAGTTCATCGCATTCTCAATGATCGCCAGAATCAACACGCCGGCAATCACATGCCGAATCATACCGATCCCGCCACTCAACGACACCCCGCCCAACACGCAAGCCGAGATCACCGTCAGCTCAAACCCCTGACCAATCATCGGCTGCCCCGACGTCATCCGCGACGCCAGAATCACCCCGGCCAACGCACCAATCACGCCGTGCACGGCAAAGATAATGATCTTGGTCCGATCAACATTCACGCCTGCCAACAACGCTGCTTCCTGGTTGCCACCGATAGCCATGGTGTTGCGCCCGTAGGTGGTGTAGTTCAGCAGCCAGCCAAAAAACAGAAAGCACACGATCGTGATCAGAATCGGCACCGGCACGCCAAACAACTGGCCGTTACCGAATACGAAGAACGATTCCTGCGACACGCCCACCGCTTTGCCGTTGGCAAAAATGTACGCCAGACCGCGAACGATCTGCATGGTCGCCAACGTCGTGATCAACGCATTGACGCGCAACTTGGCAATCACAATCCCGTTGATCAGCCCGACAATCAGGCCCATCACCAACGCTGCACTGACACCGAGAAACACGCTGTTGGTGTCGCGCATCACCACTGCCGCGACTACACCGGCACAGGCAATCACCGAGCCCACCGACAAGTCGAAATGCCCCGATGCCAGGCAATACAACATCGTGCACGCGGCGATCCCGGTAGTGGAAATCGCCAGGCCCAGGCCGCGCATGTTCAGCGGCGAGAGGAAGTTGTCGATCAGCAGCGTGCAGGCGATGAAGATGCCGATCGCCGCCAGCAGCATGACCCAGTCATCGAGGAAGCGGCGCATGTCCAAAGGTTTGCGCGCGGTCGGCAGGGTTTCGTTTTGGGTTGTCATCATAGTCACCTCTCAGTTCGCCACGCCGTCAGCGCGGTGGCGCGGCAAAGCCAGTTGCAGCAGGTTGGATTCATTGGCCTGGTCACGGCTGATTTCGCCGCGCAGGGCGCCTTCGCAGAGCACCAGGATGCGGTCGGAAATGCCCATCACTTCCATCAGGTCGCTGGACACCACGATCACCGAAATGCCCTCGGCGGCGAGGTTATGGATGATCTGATAGATCTCGGCTTTGGCGCCGATGTCGATGCCGCGCGTCGGTTCGTCGAGCAGCAAGACCTTCATCGGCATCGACAGCCAGCGACCGAGAATGGCCTTCTGCTGATTGCCGCCGGAAAGGAATTTGATCTGCTGGCCGGCGTGCGGGGTTTTCACTTTCAGCGCTTTGATTTGTTTATCGGCGTTACCCTTTTCCCACAGACCACGAATCAGGCAACCGAGGCCGGAGTTGGCCCCGCGCGCACTGATGTTGATGTTCTCGGCGACGCTGGCCAGCGGGATGATGCCTTCCTTCTTGCGATCCTCCGGGCACAGCAGAATCCCAGCGGCAATCGCGTCGCGCGGTGAGCGCAATTTCAGTTCATGGCCACGCAGTTCAAGACGTCCGGCGGTGTTGCGCTCAAGACCGCTGAGCAGGCGAAACAGTTCGGTGCGCCCTGCCCCGACCAGTCCGAACAGGCCAAGGATTTCACCTTTGTGCGCCTCGAAACTGATCGGCTCGCGCAGGCCCGGGCCGAGCAAACCGTCGACCTTCAGCGCCACGGCGCCGCGTGGACGATGGCGATAGTCGTAGATGTCCTGAATGTCGCGCCCGACCATGCAGGTCACCAGTTGATCGTGGGTCAACTGGCTCATGTCCTCAAAGGTGCGCACGTAGCGACCATCCTTGAACACCGTCACCGCGTCGCAGATGCGGAACACTTCTTCCATGCGATGC
This sequence comes from Pseudomonas sp. NPDC085632, assembly GCF_044541255.1. Classification (NCBI taxonomy): domain Bacteria; kingdom Pseudomonadati; phylum Pseudomonadota; class Gammaproteobacteria; order Pseudomonadales; family Pseudomonadaceae; genus Pseudomonas; species Pseudomonas sp. NPDC085632. The sequence continues at coordinate 67,777 of NZ_JBITSX010000023.1, forward strand.
GAGACGTAAAGCACGACTTTGCCCTCGTCACGCAGGCGCCCGATGATCGCCATCAAGCGGTCGATCTCACGGGCCGAAAGACTGCTGGTCGGTTCGTCGAAAGCGATCACATGGGCGCCGCGCGACAGCGCTTTGGCAATTTCCACCAGTTGTCGCTGGCCGAGGGACAGGCGCCCGACCTTGGTCTGCGGATCGATTTCGTCGGCCAGGCCTTTCAGGCAATTCAGCGCTTGTTGGCGCAGTGTGCTGCGATTGATCAAACCGAAACTGGCCGGCAGATGGCCGAGAAACAGGTTCTCGGCAACGGTCATTTCCGGGACCAGATGCAGCTCTTGGTGAATCACCGCGACGCCGCTGCCGATGCTGTCGGCGGTCGACTTGAACGCCATGGTTTGCTCGCCGATCTGCAACTCGCCGCTGCTCGGGATGTAAGCGCCGCCGAGGATTTTCAGCAGGGTCGATTTACCGGCACCGTTCTCGCCCATCAAGGCGTGAACCTGGCCGGGATGCGCGACGAAACTGATAGCGTCCAGCGCCTTCACCCCGGGAAAGGTTTTACCAATCCCGCTGAAGCGCAGGCTGCCGCTGGCGCTGTGTTGTTGTGTCTGTACTTGCGCGTGCATAAAGCCACCTCTTCACACCGAAAAACGGCCCGGCTGCCCGGGCCGTCGCTGCATCAGTTCCACAAGCCGATTTTTTCCAGCTCTTGCTTGAAGTTTTCGCGGGTGATCAGGGTGACGTCGTCCATCGCGGTGTACTTCGGCGGCTCTTTGCCGGTGGTGACCCACTCGTACATCATCTCGGCGGTCTTGTAGCCTTCGATGTGCGGGCTTGGCAGCATCGAGCCGAAGAAGCCGCTGTTAGGCTTTTTCAGTTCGCCGATGGCGTCGGTGCCGTTGATGCCGATGCCGATCACATTGGCCGCAGCAAAACCGGCGGCTTCGGTGGCGCGTACGCCGCCGAGCACGGTGTTGTCGTTCATGCCGCCGATGATCAGGTTTTTCGCCGCGCTCGGCAGTTTCACCAGCGCCGAGTTGGTGGCATCCATGCTGCCGGGTACGTCGAGGGTTTTCAGTGCGGCGAACAGAATGTGGTCTTTCGGCATGCCGGCGTCTTCAAGGGATTTCACCGAGCCGTCGGTGCGTTTCTTGCCGGTGTCCAGTTCGTTGTAGGTGTTGACCACGGCGTAAGTGTCTTTCCAGTCCCAATTACGCTTCTTCGCTTCGGCGACCATGGCATTGCCTTGCTTCTGGCCGACTTCGAACGCGGCCATGCCGAGGTACGGCACGTCTTCCATGAACTTGCCGTTGGCGTCGACAAAGCGGTCGTCGACGGCAATCACTTTCAGGTCATTGAGTTTGGCTTTGGCCATGATCGCCGGGCCGAGCGAGACATCCGGCGGGCAGATCACAAAGCCCTTGGCGCCGTTGGCCGCCAGACTGTCGATGGCCGACAGGGTTTTCTCGCCATCCGGCACGGCGATCTTGATCAATTCGAAGCCCTTGTCCTTGGCGGCTTTCTCGGCGAAGGCCCACTCGGTCTGAAACCATGGCTCTTCAGCCTGCTTGACCAGAAAACCGATTTTCACAGTGTCGGCAGCGAGCAGCGCACTGCTCAGGCTGAATGCAGTGACCGCCAGGGCGGTAGTGCACAGGGTACGAATCCCGAAACGACGTTTCATAAGCTGACTCCTTGTTATTTTTTTTGAGCAATGTTTGAAAAGCGTTAAAGCGTGTTCCTGCAAAGCCTGTTGAAAATAGTCATATCGTATGATGATTGGATTTCAAACGGACTTATCCGTGTGAAAGGCCTTCGCTCAGTCGTGGTACATCACCGAGCGACCACCATCGATGGTGATGCATGACGCATTGATGAACGGTGCTTCATCGCTGGCCAGAAACACCGCAGTCATCGCCACTTCGAGCGGCTGACCGATGCGTTTCGGCGGGTGCAGATCGAAAGCTCGCTGACGCTCGGCGTGCGGATCGGCGAAACCGTTCCAGTAATCGACGTTCAATTGGGTTTCGATGTAGCCAGGCGCGATTGCGTTAACGCGAATTCCCTTTGCGGCGTATTCAATGCCGAGTGCGCGGGTCAGGCCGAGCAAGCCATGCTTGGCCACCGGATACGGGAAGCAGCCGGGAATGATGTGGCTGGAATGGGTCGAGGCGATGTTGATGATGCTGCCGACACCCTGCTCGATCATCTGCGGCAGCACCGCTTTGCAGCCGAACCAGGCGCCGTCCAGGTCGATGGCGAAGCAGCGGCGCCAGTCTTCCTCGGTCATTTCCAATGGATCGCGGAACACGTTGACCCCGGCGCAATTGACCAGCACATCAATGCGCCCATGCAGTTCAACGGCGCGTTTGGCCATGGCGTGCAGATCCTGCTGACGCGAGACATCCGCCTTCAGCGCCTGCACATCAAAGCCCTGTTCGCGCCAGTGCGCGGCAACCTGCTCGACTTTCTCGGCCTGAATATCGCTGATGACCAGTTTTGCTTGCTGCGACGCGAACGCGGCGACGATGGCTTCGCCGATGCCTTGCGCAGCACCGGTCAGCAGCACGACCTTGTTTTTCAGACGCTCGCCCTTCGGCGGTGCGGGCACCGGCGGCAGGGAAAGAGGTTCAGCCATGGAACAGGACTCCTGTTTCGCGAGCACAAAAAAACCGGGCATCTGCCGATGTCCGGTCTGGAAGGCGGTTGGAACGAAACAGGCAAGCGCAGCCGACAGCTTGGGGCCGTTGCGAGACGCGGACTCCACACGGGAGTGCGATAGACATTCGCTGCATCACTTCACCTGTTTTGTTCTTTTTAAGTGTGAGTGCGTGTTACTGCTGTTGCCGACTATAAACCCGACCGCTAAATAATCTCAATATATAATTTTGCATCCCATATTTTGGGATTTAATCTGCAAAGCGCGTACAGAGTTTTCCTGCAACATCAACCCGCATCGACAGCACCGCACCGTCCAATGCATGGCTGTGCGGGCTCTTGGCGCTGGTGATGAACAGGGTTTTCAGGTCCTCGCCGCCGAAAACGCAACTGGTTGGACGGCTGACCGGTAGATCGATTTTGCGATCGACCTTGCCTTCAGGCGTCAGGCGCAACAGACAACTACCGTCCCAACGGGCATTCCACACATAGCCTTCGGCATCCATCGCCGAACCGTCCGGGCCACCCTGCTGATCGGGGCCGTACCAGACTTGAGCGGCATCGAGATTGCCGTCGGTGTGAATGAAGTAGCGGTGCAGCGTGCTGTCCATGCTGTCGCCGAACAGCAGCGTGGTGCCGTCGTCACTCCACAGCAAGGTATTGGGAATTCCCAGATTGCGCAGTAAGGGTGTGACGCGTTTATCCGGATCGATCCGGAACAGGCCGCCGGAGCGACGGGTGATCGGCAGGTCTTCGCCGTTCTCGCCGATGTTGTTTTGCATGGTGCCGAGCCACAGTCGACCTTGGCCATCGCAGCGCGCTTCATTAGGGCGGTTTCCGGGTTGCGGGTCGGCGACACAGAACAGCGTCAGGCGCGGTTCGAGTCCCGGGGAGTCGAGATCGAGGCGGTAGACGCCGCTAGTCAGTGTCACCAGCGCGTCGCCGCTGTTGCAGGGGATGAACGCGGAAACATGCTCGGGCATCTGCCAGATCTGCACGTTTTGGCCGATCAGGCGCAGGGCCTGTTTGCCGGCGATGTCGACCCAGTACAGCGCCTGAGTCGGCGCGTCCCAGAACGGGCCTTCACCGAGTTGGGCGCGGTGTTGGGTCAGGGCGGTCCACGGCATATCAACTCCTCGGATCTTGTTGTTATTTAATGTGGGAGCGAGCCTGCTCGCGAAAGCGTCGTGTCAGTCGATGCATGAGTTACCTGATACACAGCCTTCGCGAGCAGGCTCGCTCCCACAGGGGATCTCGGTTTATTCAGCCGGCTTTCCTGCCGGCCATGACTTTCGGGTAGAAGCGTTTGATCGCCAGATCCGCGTTGTCGATCAGGGTCATGCACGCCCACACACCGCGCGCGGAATCGCGGGCGGCGATGGCGTCGGCCATGTCCTTGTGGATCGGCAAAGTGCGGCGCAGTTCATCCGGGTCGGCCGCAGAGACTTCAAATGACACTGCGAGCAACGCGCCGAGCGCCGGGACCATTTGTTCGATGAACTGATTGTGGCTCGCCGCAAGGATGCATTCGTGGAAGACCTGATCGGCGTGGTTGTAATCGGTGCCGCTGTCGACCGCGCGCTCGAGGGCGTTGTAAGCCAGTTGCACCGCTTCAATCTGTTCCAGCGTCGCACGCTCGCAGGCCCAGCGCACGGCCATCGGTTCGATGGTGCGGCGCAGGTCGAGCAAGTCATCGACGAAGTTTTCCGGCAGGCCATTACGTGACAGCCAACCGACGACCTGCGGATCGAACAGGTTCCAGCGCCGCACCGGCAATACGCGGGTGCCGACTTTCGGCCCGACTTCGAGCATGCCTTTGGCAACGAGGGTTTTGATCGCTTCGCGGATGACCGTGCGGCTCACGCCGAGCTGTTCGCCGAGATCGGCCTCGACCTTGATGGTCTGCCCTGGTTTGACCTGGCCAGCGGCTATCCAGCTGCCCAGCCAGTCGACCGTGGATGCGTGAAAGCTGCTGGACATGAACACCTCAAAGCGGATCGCGATGGGTGATCAAGCTAATCATCATACGATTAACAGTCAATCAGGATTTTTCAAGCAATTCACAAAACCACTGTGGGAGCGAGCTTGCTCGCGAAAGCGGTGTATCAGTCACCTTTAACATTGACTGACAGTCCGCCTTCGCGAGCAAGCTCGCTCCCACAGTGGTTGGTTGGTATTCAGGGTTCGAGGCCGATGCGGAAGAACTCACCGCCGCTCCACACACCGAGCCAGCGCTGCCCGTCGATTTCGCGGCCGACCGCCAGCTCCACCAGTTGATAGAACACATTGCGGTGGATCAGCGCTTCAAGGTTGGTACGCACATGCACGTAGGGCGCCGGCTCTTGGGTAGCGGGATCAATCTCGACGCGGATCGGATGCTCCGGCCCGGCCTCGGCGGTTTCATCAACGTTGGTGGTAAAGCGCAACAGCTGCGCATCTCCTTCGCCTTCAACCTCAACGGCAATCGCCACAAACGGCGCATCGTCCACCTTGATCCCGACCTTCTCGACTGGCGTGATCAGGAAATAATCATCGCCGTCGCGGCGCATGATCGTGGAGAACAATTTGACCATCGGCTTGCGCCCGATCGGCGTGCCCAGGTAATACCAGGTGCCGTCGCGGGCGATGCGCATGTCGATGTCGCCGCAGAAGTCCGGGTTCCACAAGTGCACCGGCGGCAAGCCCTTGGTTTTGGGGATCTGTCCCAACAGGTCATTGGCTTTTTGCGGGCCACTCATGGCGTTCTCCTTGAATTATTGGTCGCCGACTCCCAACAGGCTGCGCGCGTACTGGGCCAGCGGCGGGCCGATCAGGTCTTCGGGCTTGCTGTCGTGGAACGTCAGTAAACCGCCACGACTCTTGATCCGTGCAGTATCAATCAAATACTGGGTGCTGGTCTCGATCAACATGATCTGAATCACGCCACCGTCGATGCCGAGGCGATCCACGGCTTCCTGATCAAGCCATTCATCGGAGTTGCCGATACGGTCGTCAGCCTTGGCGAAGCGGGTGTACAGCAAGTAATGCGCGCCGGCATCGCGAGCTTCGCCCATGGCCTGATCGAGGCCTTCGGGCGCGCGGGCGCGGCGGACCATCGGGAAGTACTCGACGAAGCCCTTGAACGCTTCTTCGGCCACCACGTTGGGTCGCGGGTAGGAACCGCCCGGCGGCGCGAACGCGCCTTGAGCGATGTAGATGAACGAGTCCGGCTGAATGCGGAAGTTGTTCACGCGGCGGCTGTCGCTGTGATCCAGCAAGCCCGCGTCGCTCATCTGGTAGCGAGTGCCTTCGGCCATATCGCTGACAGTCATACAGCCGCCAAGCGCCAAAACGGCCAGCAGCAAAACCAGGCTACGCATCCTATTCCTCCAGAGGCCGGTGACGGAAAACCGGCGAATGGCCGTTGGATGCAGCTTTTGCGCCAGCTCTGAAAATTCGTTGATTGTAAGATCGTATTCGCGAGCAAGCTCGCCCCCACATTTGGAATGCGTTCAACCTGTGGGAGCTAGCCTGCTAGCGATGAGGGATGTTCAGCCGCCGATAATCTTCATGACGGTGGCACCGCCGGAGAACGCCACTTCCTGCTTGTCGCCCAACGCCTTGACCAACAAGCGCTGGAGCGCCGGCAACGCCTGATGGCGCGGCTTGTCGAGCAGATCACCAACATAGTGGCGGTTGCTCGACGACAGGCAGCCATGCAGCCACCCGGTCGACGACAGGCGCAAGCGCGAGCACGTCCGGCAGAACGGCACGCTTTCGTTGGCGATCACGCCAAAGTTGCCCAGCCCGGGGATCGCGTAGCGCACGGCCGTAGCGTCCACTGGCGCGTCGGTTTGCGCGTACTCATAACGTTCGCCAATCAGCTCCAGCAACTGCTGCAGGCTGACGAACTGTTGCAGGAACGCATTGTTGTCCTTGGCCAGGTGGCCCATGCGCATCAACTCGATGAAGCGCAATTCGTATCCGCGCTCCAGGCAGTAATCCAGCAGCGGCATGACCTGATCGAGGTTTTGTCCGCGCAACGGCACCATATTGACCTTGATCCTCATCCCCGCCGCTGCGGCCTGGTCCATGCCGTCGAGCACGGTGGCCAGATCGCCGCCACGGGCGATACTGCGAAACGCGCTGGCATCGAGGGTATCGAGGGACACGTTGATCCGGCGCAGACCGGCATCGACCAGCAGCGGCAGTTTTTTAGCGAGGAGTTGACCGTTGGTTGTCAGGCTGATGTCTTCCAGGCCCATCTTGCCGACAGCGGTCATGAACGATTCAAGCTTGGGGCTGACCAGCGGTTCACCGCCAGTGATGCGCAGACGCTCGATGCCGGCGGCTTCGATCAGATACGCCACGCCACGCGCCATGGCTTCAGCCGACAGCTCATCCTGCGCAGCCACCAGCCGCTTGCCGTTGGGCACGCAGTAGGTACACGCGTAATTGCAGGCGGAGGTCAGGCTGATGCGCAAATTGCGAAAACGCCTGCCTTGACGGTCAACGATCATGATCACTCCGGCGATAGAATTTCGAGCCGCTAAAACTTGACTCACAAATCAAGTTTTAGCAAGCCCTATGCCTGAGTATATTCCTGCGGTACTGCGTCATGTAGCGAAATCATGGCGCAATAAGGCTGCTGAATGGCTCAGCTGCTTGGGGTTTCCGGATCGCGCTTGCGCTTGTTGCCCATGCGCACGCCGATGTCCATCAGGAACTGGAAGAAACCTTCCTGATCTTCCAGCACGTTGCTCCAGAACGGCGAGTGATACAGCGCCACAGCGCCGTGCACCAGCGCCCAGGATGCGCAGTAGTGGAAGTACGGCGGCACGTCTTCGAGCTTGCCTTCGCTGATGCGGCCCTTGATCAACAAGGTCAGGCGTTCAAAATTCGAGGCACGGATCTTGTGCAACTCCTCGACCATCTCCGGCACCTGATTGCCCTTGACCACCTTCTCTTCGAGACGGTCGAACAGGCGATAACGCTGCGGGTCACGCATGCGGAATTCGAAGTAGGCGCGGGACAGCGCTTCCTTGTCCTTGTCGACATCGGCCGAATGCAGCAGCTCGTTCAAATCGCGCTCGTAATCGAGCATCAGGCGCAGATAAATCTCGGCCTTGGATTTGAAGTGCTTGTAGATCGTGCCTTTGCCGATACCCACGGCATCAGCAATCATCTCGACGGTGACACTGTCTTCACCTTGATCGAGGAACAGCTTGAGCGCGGTATCGAGAATTTCTTGCTCGCGGCGACGAAACTCACGGACCTTACGAGGTTCTTTGTGCATAAGAAAAGGTCTGAAGGGTCAAAATTCGAAGCCGCGTATTATGCCTAACTTGCGCAAAAATGCACGGATCATCCGACCATATCTGTGTTTCTTGTTCATTTTGAGAACGTTTTGGGCGCAATGAGAACTCAACTGAAGCGAACGTATTCCAAATTTGTTTAAAAACCCCGACCGGCTAACTGGACTGCACGCCAGACTGATCAATACTTGAACTGTCGGGCGACATCTCCCCCAAGTGTCGCGCCGATAAAGGTACCAAGGGACCGCGTGCCTTTGTTTTACTCCTAATGGTCTTAACCCGGATTCACCCCCCAGAACCCGGGTTTTTTTTGCCTGCGATTTGGCTTCCGCTTACAGGGCAGATTTAACACTGGCCAGCGGGAACAGACGCTTGAAATTCTCGGTGGTCTGCTCGGCAAAACGCTCGTAGTTTTCTCCGCGCAGCATCGCCAGGAATTCCGCCACCTCACGCACGTACTGCGGCAGATTGGGCTTGCCACGATAAGGGATCGGCGCCAGATACGGCGAATCAGTTTCCACCAGCAGGCGATCGGCCGGGACCTTGCTCGCGACATCACGCAACGCATCGGCATTGCGGAACGTCACGATACCCGACAGAGAAATGTAATAACCCATGTCCAGCGCCGCTTTGGCCATGTCCCAGTCTTCGGTGAAGCAATGCAGCACACCGGCCTGCGGCAGTGCCGCTTCGCGCAGCAACTCAAGGGTATCGGCACGGGCACCACGGGTGTGGATGATCACCGGTTTACCGGTCTGCTGCGCCGCTTGCAAGTGCAGACGGAATGATTCCTGCTGAAGCTCGGCGGCTTCCGGCTCGTAGTGATAATCCAGACCGGTTTCACCGATCGCCACCACTTTCGGGTGATTGAGCTCGTGCAACAGCCAGTCCAGCGCAGGTGCCGCGCCGGGTTGCACATCGAGCGGATGCACGCCGACCGAGCAATCAACGTCTTCGTAACGCTCAGCCAGCGCTTTGACGTCGGCGGCGTTGTCGGCACTCACGCCGATGCACAGAAAGTGCCCTACCCCGCGCAGCCGGGCTGCATCGAGTGCGGCATCCAGCGAGCCATCATGGGCGGCGAGGTCGAGACGATCAAGGTGACAATGGGAATCTACAAGCATAAAAAGACGGCTACTTACATCGTATGAGTGGGACGGTCGGATTTAAGCGCTCCGGCCAGATGGGTTTCGATGCGACTGCGCGCGGTGTTGTCGCCGTCATTGAACTGCACGCCGACACCGGCAGCGCGATTGCCTTGCGCCCCTTTGGGGGTGATCCAGGCGACCTTGCCGGCCACCGGAATCTTCTCGGCCTCGTCCATCAGGTTGAGCAGCATGAACACCTCATCGCCCAACCTGTAACTCTTGTTGGTCGGGATGAACAAGCCACCATTCTTGATGAACGGCATGTAAGCGGCGTAGAGCACCGACTTGTCCTTGATGGTCAGGGACAAAATGCCGTTGCGCGGCCCCGGGCTGACGGGTTCATTCATGTTGACCTCCACTGCTGATGTTCAGAGTCTAGGTACACATTGTTATCTTTGACCAGGCAATCCCGCCCATTGCACCAACAACGCCTCCAGCAGCAAGGCCGGATTGAGGTTGGCCTTGCTCATGACTTTCTGGCGCTGCGCCAGTATCCAGTCCTGAATCTCGAGGACTTTGCCCTGCGCGCTTTTCTGCGCCAGATACTGCACAACCTTGCGCATGTCGGTCAGGCCGAGGCCTGCTTCATCCTGGGTCAATTGATAGCGCAGGATCAGGCTCGACCAGTCGCAGAACCAGTCGAACAGACGCAGCATCGGAATGCTTTTCCATTCTTCGGCCAGTTGTGTCGGCGATTGCTGTTGCTTGAGCAGCTTTTTCACGCCTTCAACCACTTGCGCGCGCTGCTCGCGCACGCCCTGCGATTGCAGACTGACCGCCATCAGCGGCGATCCGGCCGCTAGCGTCAGCAATTCGACACGTTCTTCTTCGGAGCATTCCGGCAGCGCCTGAGCCAGCCATTGCAGGCTCATCGCTTCGCCCGGCAACGGACAGGCCTGCTGCACGCAACGACTCTTGATCGTCGGCAGCAAACGACTTGTCTGGTGGCTGACCAACAGCAAAACCGTATCGCCGGAAGGCTCCTCAAGGCTTTTCAGCAAGGCGTTGGCGGCGTTGATATTCATCGACTCGACCGGCTCGATCAACACCACTTTGCGCCCGCCAAGCTGCGCGGTCTGCACCACGAAGCTGACCAGATCACGCACCTGATCGACCTTGATCGCCTTGTCGGCTTCTTCTGGTTCGAGAATGTAATTATCCGGGTGACTGCCAGCCTTGAGCAGCAGGCAGGATTTGCACTCGCCGCAGGCTTGCGGCGTCGGCCGCTGGCACAACAGGCTGGCCATCAAGCGTTCGGCCAACGCGCGTTTGCCGATGCCGGCCGGGCCATGCAGCAGATAGGCGTGGGCGTGCTGCTTACGCCCGGCCAGTTGCTGCCAGAGACTGTCCTGCCATGGATAGGCTTCAGCCACGAGCCAGCTCCAGCAAGTTCGGAATCAACGTATCGAGCGATTGTTGAACCTTGGCCAATGGCTGGCCGGCATCGATGCGTACATAACGTGCAGGATCGGCTTCGGCGCGCTTGAGGAAAGCGCTACGCACAGCCTCGAAAAAAGCCCGGCCTTCCAATTCAAAACGATCCAGACGACCACGGGCACTGGCGCGGGCCAGACCGATTTCCACCGGCAGATCGAAAATCAGCGTCAGGTCCGGACTCAGATCGCCTTGCACAAAGGTTTCCAGCGCGGCGATGCGCTCCAGCGACAAGCCGCGACCGCCGCCCTGATAGGCGTAAGTGGAATCGGTAAAGCGATCGCACAGCACCACCGCGCCCCGGGCCATGGCCGGACGAATCACCTCGGCCAGATGCTGGGCACGCGCGGCGAATACCAGCAACAGCTCGGCATCCGGATTCATGACTTCGTCGGCCGGTGCCAACAGCACCTCGCGAATCCGCTCGGCCAGCGGCGTGCCACCGGGCTCACGGGTCAGCACCACTTCGATACCGGCGGCGCGCAGGCGCTCGGCGAGGTATTCGCGGTTGGTGCTTTTGCCGGCGCCTTCCGGGCCTTCCAGGGTAATAAACAAGCCAGTCACAGGCAGTCCTTTATCAACGTCATTGCGTGTTTTGTGGGGCGGCGGCTTCTGGAGTCGGCGCTGGCTCCTGTGGTGCAACTTGTGGCAACGACTCCGGTGATAGATCCGGAGATGCCGCAGGAATCGCATCCTCGGCTGCGGGAGCCGCTTCAGGCGTTTGCGCCGGCGCAGGGCTGGAGCGGTAATCCGCACGGCGCTTGAGCTGATACTCACGCACCGCATTGTTATGTGCATCGAGATCGTCAGAGAACACATGACTGCCGTCACCACGCGCAACAAAGTACAGACTGGTGCCGTCTACCGGGTTCAATGCCGCGTGAATTGCTTCGCGGCCAACCATCGCGATCGGCGTCGGCGGCAAGCCGGGGATCACGTAAGTGTTATACGCCGTCGGCTCTTTGAGATGCGCACGGGTCAACTTGCCGGTATAGCGATCGCCCAGACCATAGATGACGGTCGGATCGGTCTGCAGCTGCATGCCCAAGGCCATGCGACGCACGAAGACACCGGCAATCTGCCCACGCTCCTGCGGCACGCCGGTTTCCTTCTCGACCAGCGAAGCCATGATCAGCGCTTGGTAAGGTTCGGTGTACGGCACATCGGCAGAACGACTTTCCCATTCTTTCGCCAGAACTTCATCAAGGCGATCAAAGGCTTTCTTCAGCAATTCGGCATCGGACATGCCGCGCACGAATCGGTAGGTATCGGGGAAGAAACGTCCTTCCGGGAACAAACCTTTGTGGCCAATCTTCGCCATGACGTCGCTGTCGCTCAAACCGTTCAGGGTCTGTTCGATCTTTTCATCTTTGGCCAACGCGGCGCGCACTTGGTGGAAATTCCAGCCTTCCACCAGCGTCAGGCTGTACTGCACCACTTCACCGCGCTTCCACACGTCGATCAGACCGTTGACGGTCATACCCGGCTGCATGCGGTATTCGCCGCTGTGGATCGGTGTACCGGCGAGGTTGAAGCGCCAATAGACCCGCAGCCAGAATGCGTCCTTGATGACGCCATCGGTTTCAAGCGAAAGGAAAGTACGAGTCGGTGTCGAGCCTTTCGGCACATCCAGCAGTTCTTCCTGCGTGATGTTCAGAGGCTGCTCCAGTGCGGAGTGAATCTTCCAGGCGCTGGCGCCCAGCAACAGCCCTGCCAGAACCAGTCCGGTTTCCAGCAGCAGCAAAAGTTTACGTCTCACAAATCAGGCATCCAGTAGGGCGCGGGCAATGGTTTGCAGTTTACGGGTGAGCGGGCCAACCGGCCAGCTCAGTGCAGCGTAGGCGCGTACCGGCCAGACGCCATACACGCTGTTGCAGACAAACACTTCATCGGCCCATTGCAGCTGTTCGAGGCTGATGTCGGCGATTTGTGTGGGGATGGCCAATGACTCGGCCTGAAACAATATTTCGGCGCGCATCACACCGGCGACGCCACAACGCTTCAGGTCCGGCGTGATTAACACACCGTCGCGCACCAGAAACAGATTACTGAACACACCCTCGATCACTCGACCGGCCTGATCGAGCATCAAGCCTTCGGCGTGCTCGTTGTCCTGCCATTCGGCACGGGCGAGCACCTGCTCCAGTCGATTGAGGTGTTTGAGTCCGGCGAGTAGCGGCTGCTTGGCCAGGCGCGTGCAGCACGGAAACAGGCGAACGCCTTGCTCAGCATGAACAGCAGGATAAGCAACAGGCGGATTGCCTTGCAGGATGCGTCGACCCGACGCCGTGGGATCTGGCGCATAACCGCGCAAACCATCGCCACGAGTGAGAATGAGCTTGAGCACACCCTCGCCCATCGCCGCCGCATAACTCAGCAGCTCATGGTGAATCCGCTCGATATCGGCCGCAATGGCCAAACGCGAACAGCCATCGGCCAGACGCGTCAGGTGTCGATCCAGCAGGATCGGCCGGCCGCGACGCACGGCGATGGTCTCGAACAGACCATCGCCGTAAGCCAGGCCGCGATCTTTCAGCGACAGAGCGTCAGCCGGTTGACCGTCGACCCAACTGTCCATCAGCCTGCGAACCGGCGGAATGCCAGGGTGCCGTTAGTGCCGCCAAAACCGAAGGAGTTGGACAGCACGACATCGATGTCCATGTTGCGCGCAGTGTGCGCCACGAAATCGAGATCGCAGCCTTCGTCCGGCTCGTCGAGGTTGATGGTCGGCGGTGCGACCTGGCTGTTGATCGCCAGCACGCTGAAGATCGCCTCGACCGCGCCCGCCGCACCCAACAGGTGACCGGTCATCGACTTGGTGGAGCTGACCGCCAGTTTGTAGGCGTGATCACCGAACACGGTCTTGATCGCATTGGCTTCGGCGAGGTCGCCGGCCGGGGTCGATGTGCCGTGGGCGTTGATGTATTGCACTTGATCGATGTTGATCTTCGCATCGCGCAACGCGTTGGTGATGCAGCGTGCCGCACCGGCGCCGTCGGCGGGTGGCGAAGTCATGTGGAACGCATCGCCACTGGTGCCAAAGCCGATCAGCTCGGCATAGATGGTCGCACCGCGCGCCTTGGCATGCTCAAGTTCTTCGAGAACCAGTGCACCGGCACCGTCGGACAGCACGAAACCGTCGCGGCCCTTGTCCCATGGACGGCTGGCGCGGGTCGGCTCGTCGTTGCGGGTCGACAGTGCACGGGACGCGCCGAAGCCGCCCATGCCCAGACCGCATGCAGCCATCTCGGCACCGCCGGCGATCATCACGTCGGCTTCGTCGTACATGATGTTGCGCGCCGCCATGCCAATGCAGTGGGTACCGGTGGTACACGCGGTGGCGATGGCGTAGTTAGGTCCCTGTGCACCCAGGTGGATGGACAGGAAACCGGAAATCATATTGATGATCGAGCCTGGCACGAAGAATGGCGAGATTCGACGCGGACCCGTCTCATGCAGCGTACGGCTGGTTTCTTCGATGTTGGTCAGACCGCCGATCCCCGAACCCATGGCCACGCCAATGCGTTCACGGTTGGCGTCGGTGACTTCCAGACCGGCGTTGCGTACGGCTTGAAAGCCTGCGGCGAGGCCGTACTGAATGAACAGGTCGAGCTTGCGCGCTTCCTTGACCGACAGGTATTCCTCGACATTGAAGCCCTTTACCGAGCCGCCAAAGCGGGTGGAATAGGCAGAAAGGTCGGTGTGTTCGATCAGACCAATGCCACTGCGGCCAGCCAGAATGCCCTGCCAACTGCTCGGCACATCCGTGCCCAGTGGCGACAACATACCCATACCGGTGACTACGACGCGTCTACGCGACACAGCACTCTCCTTTTTCAAATGACGACGACTTTGCATCAGACCTAAAGAAAAAACCGCACGCCATGATGGCAGTGCGGTTTTTCCATGACAGCAAACAACGATTACAAGCTATTACGCCTGATGGTTAGTAACGTAATCGATTGCAGCTTGTACAGTAGTGATCTTCTCAGCTTCTTCGTCAGGGATTTCGGTCTCGAATTCCTCTTCCAGAGCCATCACCAGGTCAACGGTGTCAAGGGAGTCGGCACCCAGGTCTTCTACGAAGGAAGCAGTG
>NZ_JBITSX010000024.1:0-8017 GCF_044541255.1 Pseudomonas sp. NPDC085632
TGACGACCTGTTCGTTCACTTCAAAGCTATCCAATCCGACGGCTTCAAAAGCCTGAAAGAAGGCCAACAGGTTTCTTTCATCGCTACCCGCGGTCAGAAAGGCATGCAAGCTGAAGAAGTACAAGTTATCTAACTTGTAGCTTCTTTAGAAAAGAGCCCCGCCCTTAAAAGCGGGGCTTTTTTGTGGGCGCCTGTTTTGTACAGGCAAAAAAAATCGCAGCCTGCGAGGGCTGCGATTTTTCATGGACGCCTTACCAGGCCACACCAAACCCCGCGGTGTAACGGGTCTTGTTCAGATCGGCATCATTGGTGCCGCTGATGATGTCGCGCTCGGCCTTGAGGTTGAGCGAGGCCCAGTCGGTGACCTTGTAACGCAAGCCCAACTCAGCATCCAGCGCGTAATCGGCAACACCGGACAGCGGCTTGCCCACTTCACCGTTAGTGAAGAACTCGACTTTCTTGCCGATCAGGTAACGGTTGTAATCCCACTTCATCGCGACGGAATAGAAGTTGTCCTTGCTGCCATCGCGATACTCGTAATCGGTGCGGTTAAGCAGCGAGCCCAGCGAGAAAGCACCCAACTCGTCATCCCAGAACTGATAGCCGGGACCGGTACCGACCACGCGCTGGCGGGCCAGCTCTTCGATGTGATCGCGCTTGTAGTTCAGACGGCCCTGCCAGAACCATTTATCGGTCAGGAAGCGGTCGAGTGCGTACTCGGCGCGCCAGTTGTCGGTAGTGGTCTCGTCGTCCTGCACTTCGCGGTTGTATTCACCTTCGGCGGTATGACGCCAGCGCCCATGACGTGCAGTGGTCTTGAAGCCGACATCGTAGTCGTCGGTGTCTTTCTCGGCGCGTTGATAATCCAGCGCCAGGTCGACATTGCCCTTCCAGACCAGATCCTCGACCACCGGTTTCGGTTTGAGAATCTGCTGAATGCTCGCCAGCTCGACGGTTTTCGGCGCCTCACCATTGGCCAGAGTGACCTTGCCGTCTTCGGCGGCCGTCAGCGACTTGGACACTTCACCGGTATAAGCATCCTGCTTGACCAGCAGGTGCTGATCGCTGTCCAACGTCTTGACCTCTTTCCAGTCGATGGTGACCGCACCGGCATATTTGGTCTGAATCAATAGCTTGCCGCCATCGAACACGGTGATGGTGCCGCTCAACTTGTCACCGTTCTTCAACCAGACGGTGTCGGCAAGCAGGGGCGTGGACGCACTGAAAACAGCAAGGCACAGCAAGGATCTGGACAACATAAGCGAATCGAAGGCTCAAGTTTGCGAAAAAAGATCGGCATTATCCGTAGGAATAAGACCCTGACAAGGACTGACCGGACTATTTCCGATGAGTTCATTTCTCAATTGCGCGATCACCGATTACTCTGAAAGCCATCAAACTGTTCTTGCTCAGGAACCGCGTACGTGAAAGACCCGCTCGACAGCGTTGAAAACGCTGCGCAAATCCGACGCACGGCGCTCTACTCGACGCTCGCCCAAGTGCCCGAAGGCAAAGTCGTCAGCTATGGTCAGTTAGCTGAACTGGCCGGGTTGGGGCGCGCCGCCCGCTGGGTCGGCCGCACCCTGAGTCAGTTGCCCGGCGATACCAAACTGCCCTGGCACCGCGTGCTGGGCGCCGGCGGTCGGATCAGCCTGCCGGTGGGCAGCCCGTCGGGCGATGAACAACGGGCCCGATTGCGCCTGGAAGGCATCACCGTCCTGAACAATCGTGTGGATATTCAGCGCCATGGCTGGCGTCCGGTAGAGCACAGCGGTTAGAGTGCGCGCTTTGTTTTCGCAATCTTGAGGCAGACTTCAGCCCATGCCCCGTAAAACCTGGCGCGCCGCGCTAGCCGCTTATGCCAGTCCTTCGACGCTCGTGCTGTTGTTGCTGGGTTTCGCCGCCGGCCTGCCGTACATGCTGGTGTTTTCAACGCTTTCCGTCTGGCTACGTGAAGCGGGCGTAGCCCGTGAAACGATTGGCTACGCCAGCCTGATCGGCCTCGCCTATGCGTTCAAATGGGTCTGGTCACCGCTGCTCGACCAATGGCGCCTGCCACTGCTGGGCAAGCTTGGCCGACGCCGTTCGTGGCTGGTGCTGTCGCAGGCACTGGTGATTCTCGGCCTGATCGGCATGGGCTTCTGCGACCCACAAAAACACTTGTCCTGGCTGATCGCGATAGCCGTGGTCGTCGCCTTCGCCTCCGCCACTCAAGACATTGCGGTAGACGCCTATCGCCTGGAGATCGCCGAAGACAACCGTCAGGCCGCCCTCGCCGCCAGTTACATGTCGGGTTATCGCGTGGCCGCGCTGCTGGCGACTGCCGGTGCGTTGTTCTTTGCTGAGGGCTTCGGCTCCACGGGCTTCAATTATCAGCACTCAGCCTGGGCCGGCACCTACGCACTGTTCGGCGCACTGATGATTCCCGCGCTGCTGACCACGCTGTTCATGCGCGAGCCGCCAGTACCGCTACGCACGCAGTTGCAGGCCGGCCGCTACACCTTCATGCATCAATTAATGTCGGTGTTTGTGCTGATCGTTCTACTGGTCTCCGTACCGGCGATGTTCACCCAGCTCTACAACACCGATTTCGCCAGCGTGCTGTTCGGCGGCATGAGCCCACTCGATCTGCTGCTCGAAGACCGCGCCTTCCTGCGCGCCATTCTCTATACGCTGCTCACCGGTCTGTGCCTGTCGACCATGGGGCGTCGCGGCCTCGCGCCGGTGCTGACGCCGGTCAACGACTTCATCCTGCGCTACCGCTGGCAGGCGTTTCTGTTGCTGGGTCTGATCGCCACCTATCGGATGTCGGACACGGTAATGGGCGTCATGGCCAACGTGTTCTATATCGATCAGGGTTTCACCAAGGATCAGATTGCCAGTGTCAGCAAGATCTTTGGCCTGATCATGACGCTGGTTGGCGCCGGCATGGGCGGTCTGTTGATCGTGCGCTTCGGTATTCTGCCGATTCTGTTCATCGGCGGCGCGGCCTCGGCCGCCACCAACCTGCTGTTCGTCATGCTTGCCGACATGGGCCCGAACCTGCAGATGCTGGTGGTGACCATTTCCCTCGACAACTTCAGCTCGGGCCTGGCGACGTCGGCGTTCGTAGCCTATCTGTCGAGCCTGACCAACCTGAAGTTCTCCGCCACGCAATACGCCCTGCTCAGCTCAATCATGTTGCTGCTGCCGCGCCTGATGGGCGGGTATTCCGGGGTCCTGGTCGAGAAGTTCGGCTATCACAGTTTCTTCCTGATCACCGCCCTGCTCGGTGTGCCGACGCTGGTGTTGATCGCCCTGCACTGGTTTCAGGAGAGCCGCCGCGAAGGCCCGACGCCAACGCCCGAGCCTGTGCCGACGCCGGCCACAGAAGAATCGTAAGACGTTTCGGCAACGGCGGGAGGAATCCCGCCGTCGTGCCTCTCCACTGACCTCACGCCTGTACGTCGGCAAAACTCGCCGGTACACTGCGGAGTCATTTCCAGTCATAGCAACCGACAACGGCCAACCATGCGCACCAGTCAATTTTTGCTCGCCACACAGAAAGAAACGCCTTCCGACGCGGTCGTGATCAGCCACCAGCTGATGCTGCGCGCCGGCATGATCCGCAAGCTCGCCTCCGGCCTGTACACCTGGCTGCCCATGGGCCTGCGGGTTATGCGCAAGGTTGAAGCCATCGTTCGCGAAGAGATGAACGCTGCCGGCTCTCTGGAAGTGTTGATGCCGAGCACCCAACCGGCCGAGCTGTGGCAGGAATCGGGGCGCTGGGAAGAATACGGCCCTGAGCTGCTGCGCATCAAAGACCGCCACGGTCGCGACTTCTGCGCGGGCCCGACCCACGAAGAAGTGATCACCGATCTGATGCGCAACGAGTTGAGCAGCTACAAACAGCTGCCAATCAACCTGTACCAGATCCAGACCAAATTCCGTGACGAAATCCGTCCACGCTTCGGTTTGATGCGCGGCCGCGAATTCATCATGAAGGACTCGTACTCCTTCCACGCCGATCAGGCATCGCTGCAGATCACCTACGACCGCATGCATGAAGCCTACTGCAACATCTTCACGCGTCTGGGTCTGAAATTCCGCCCGGTTGAAGCGGATAACGGCTCGATCGGTGGCGCTGGTTCCCACGAATTCCACGTGCTGGCCGAGTCTGGCGAAGACGACATCGTCTTCAGCAACGGTTCCGATTACGCGGCGAACATCGAAAAAGCCGAAGCGGTACCACGCGAAACTTCGCGTGCCGCTGCGACCGAAGCGCTGCGTCTGGTCGATACGCCAGACACCAAAACCATCGCGGCGCTGGTGGAAAAATTCAATCTGCCGATTGAGAAGACCATCAAGACCCTGATCGTGCGCGCCGAAGAAGAAGGCAAGCTGATCGCGCTGGTCATCCGTGGCGACCACGAACTCAACGAAATCAAGGCTGCCCAGCAACCGGGCGTTGCCAGCCCGCTGGTCATGGCCACCGATGCCGAACTGCGTGACGCCATTGGCGCCGGCGCCGGTTCGCTCGGCCCGCTGAACCTGCCGCTGCCAATCATCATCGACCGTTCGGTCGAGCTGATGAGCGACTTCGGTATCGGCGCGAACATCGACGACAAGCACTACTTCGGCGTGAACTGGGAACGTGATCTGCCAGTTCCAACCGTGGCCGACCTGCGTAATGTAGTCGCCGGTGACCCAAGCCCGGACGGCAAAGGCACGCTGGAAATCAAGCGCGGCATCGAAGTCGGGCACATCTTCCAGCTGGGCAACAAGTACAGCAAGGCGATGAAGTGCGAAGTGCTGGGCGAGAACGGCAAACCGGTAACCCTGGAAATGGGTTGCTACGGCATCGGCGTATCCCGCGTGGTAGCTGCGGCCATCGAGCAGAACAACGACGCCAACGGCATCATCTGGAGCGACACTCTGGCACCATTCCAGATCGCTTTGGTACCACTGCGTTACGAAACCGAGCAGGTGCGCGAAGCCACCGACAAGCTGTACGCCGAACTGACGGCCGCCGGCTTCGAAGTGTTGCTGGACGACCGTGACAAGAAAACCAGCCCGGGCATCAAGTTCGCGGACATGGAGCTGATCGGCATTCCTCACCGGATCGTGGTCAGTGACCGTGGTCTTGCCGAAGGCAACCTGGAATACAAGAGCCGTACCGAGCCGGAAGCGCAAGCGCTGCCGGTCGCCGATGTGGTGTCCTTCCTTCAGGCCCGTATCCGCCGCTGATTCCAGATAGAGACCTCATGTTCAAGCGAAACACCTTGGGCCTCGGAGGCACCGCCCTGTGCGGTGCCCTGCTGGTCAGCGGCTGTGCCAACCACATGTCACAACGCAGCGAGCACGAAGAGCGGGTCGAGCGAAAGCTGCTCGACCACAGCCTGCAGATCGATGTCGGTGAGCCCAAGGAACTTGAGCTGCCGCAGCGACGCGTGAAAATCAACGAGCAGAAGACCTTCGAAGTCACCGAGTTCGAAGTCACCCGTCGTTACGATCGCTACACGCCTTACCAGCCTTGGCGGGAGGTCTACGAGATCCCGCTGGGCGTGGTGGCCGTCGTCGGCGGCGTGGGCGCGAACGTGGTCAACGTTTTCGCCCTCGGCAACCTGCCGGACAGCGTGACCAAGGACTGGCTGAGCTACGGTTTTGCCGGGCTCAATCCGTTCATGAACGTGCAGTCCAATGGTCGCGCGCAGCAGAACCTGGCGGGTATCGATGAAGTCCAGCGCGACAAGCGCACGGAGTATTCGAGCCTGCCGTGGAGCGAACGCCCGGTGCAGGTCAAGGCCGGCAAGCAGACCTTCGACATGACCACCGATCGCAACGGCGTGCTGCGTCTGAACCTGCTCGACAGTCCGTTTGCCGAAAATGACCTCAATCATGTCGGCAAGCTGCAGATCAGCGTCGAAGACAGCAAGGATGACGTGCACTCGGACTCATCTCTGATGATCAGCAGTCATCTGCGTGGCAAGTTGCTGGAAGCGCACGGGTTGATTTACGACGACCTTGAAGACGACGAAGTGAGCCAGTGGGTACACCGGGTCAAACGTCTGTCGGAACTGGGTCTGGAAGAAGAAGCCAGCGAACTGGAACAAAGCCTGATCGAACTGACGCGCAACGATCCAGAGTTGCAGACTGAGTTTCTCAAGTCTTTGACCAAGGATGCCGGGCGCTTGGTGGCTGATCCGGGACCGAATTAAGGCCTATTAAAAGATCGCAGCCTGCGGCAGCTCCTACATTGGGACGCGTTTCCCTGGAGCTGCCGCAGGCTGCGATCTTTTGCTTTTAAGATCTACCGTTCAAACAACTCCATCTGCTCAAACCCGCCGCGCAAATCCTCCAGCCTCACCCCAACCCCCAACAACCGCACCGGTTTCCCGCCGCGATTGAACGCCTGCGTCAGCATCAACTGATAACTGCCCAGATCCCGCCCTGCCCCGGCCTGCTCCAGTGTCGTCTGGGTAAAATCATGAAACTTCACTTTAACGAACGGCTTGCCCGGTCGATAACTGCTGTCGATCCGTGCCATGCGGGTTTTCAGGGTTTCCAGCAGCTCCGGCAGCCTATCCAGGCAACTGCGCAGATCCGGCAGATCAACGTCGTAGGTGTTTTCCACACTGATTGACTGACGCCGACTGTCGTTGTGCACCAAGCGATCATCGATCCCACGGGCCAGGCTCCACAAACGCTCGCCGAAGCTACCGAATTCTCGCACCAGCGCCAACTTGTCCCACTCGCGCAGTTGCAAGCAGTCGACGATGCCGTGCTTAGCGAGTTTGTCGGCGGTGACTTTGCCGACGCCGTGCAACTTGTTCACCGGCAAGCCGCTGACAAAGTCTTCGACCTGATCTGGCGTTATCACGAACAAGCCATTGGGCTTTTTCCAGTCGCTGGCGATTTTGGCCAGAAACTTGTTTGGTGCCACACCCGCAGACACGGTGATGTGCAATTGATTGGAGACTCGCCGACGGATGTCTTGGGCAATCCGCGTGGCACTGCCGCCGAAATGCGCGCTGTCCGAGACATCCAGATAGGCTTCATCCAGCGACAGCGGTTCGATCAGGTCGGTGTAATCACTGAAGATCGTATGTATTTCTTTCGACGCTTCGCGATAGGCGTCCATGCGCGGCTTGACGATGGTCAGGTCCGGACACAACTTCAGTGCATGCCCAGACGCCATTGCCGATCGCACGCCATAGGCACGCGCCTCATAGTTGCAGGTGGCGATCACCCCGCGCCGGTCTGCCGAACCACCCACCGCCAACGGTTTGCCGGCCAGGCGCGGGTCATCGCGCATTTCAATGGCGGCGTAGAAACAGTCGCAGTCGATGTGGATGATTTTTCGCTGAGTCATGTCAGAAAAGGAAACGTGGCGAGCCGGACCAGCAGTATCTCACTGGCACCTGTATATAGCACCAGTGGTATGAAGGTTCTTTCCAGGCGGTAGGAAATGTCCTTTGAATTTATTTTCTCAATCGACCAGCGGCCTCCAATAGAGCTGAAAGCCTTGCTCCACCTGCCCTGCAGCGTGAAAAACACCCGAGAAAAAACGCTAACCGATTGAACCTCAACAGATTTTATCCAGATTACGGGTTGACACCCCGGCGTTCCTCTGTAGAATGCCGACACACAGACGCGGGATGGAGCAGTCTGGTAGCTCGTCGGGCTCATAACCCGAAGGTCGTCGGTTCAAATCCGGCTCCCGCAACCAAACATCAAAAAAGGCTACTCGAAAGAGTGGCCTTTTTTGTGCGCGTCTGTTTTGTGGGTTTCTTCCTCATATGGAGAAGTTATCGCCAAACAGGAATTCGTTGCATTTCCGAAACTTAACGCTCGACCTGCGACCGTTTGACGCGATTGCACACTTATTTGACCCTTTACGGGATTAGCGGTTGACACCCCGTCGTTCGTCTGTAGAATGCCGCCACACAGACGCGGGATGGAGCAGTCTGGTAGCTCGTCGGGCTCATAACCCGAAGGTCGTCGGTTCAAATCCGGCTCCCGCAACCAAACATCAAAA
>NZ_JBITSX010000024.1:8115-28374 GCF_044541255.1 Pseudomonas sp. NPDC085632
AAAAGGCTACTCGAAAGAGTGGCCTTTTTTGTATCTGTTGAAAAAGTCCTTTCGCAACAATGATCTGTCACTGTGCAGTGAACCGCTTGGGATCTTCAGAAGTCCTGACTTGCGACTATGCTTGAGTCGCAGGCAAGACGTCTGCAATCCAGGAACTGCCCTCGCCGATACCCGGTGAGAGGCGTAGTATTTTGTGATTATTTTTTTCTACAGGGATTGGTAACTTGGCTGGATACCTCCATCCTGTCGCGCACAATCCAAGAGGTGATTGATGCGCGCCAACTCGTCTGATCCACAAGACACCGTCACAGCGGAACATCCGATCAAACCCGAGCGCCTGCGCTTGCTGGATCGGTTGAGCAAATACCGGCAACCCATCGGTCTGGCGGTCACGCTGCTGTTGTTTGCCATTGCGCTGATCGCCTGTCGCCATCTGCTCGCTGAACTCGACCTCGATGCGTTGCACGACTCGATTCTCGACGTGCCGAAACCCGCCCTGCTCGGCGCCTTCGGTGCGACCGTGGTCGGCTTCATTATTCTCCTGGGCTATGAATGGTCGGCCAGCCGTTATGCCGGCGTGACATTGCCGCCGCGCACGTTGGCGCTGGGCGGCTTCACCGCGTTTGCGATTGGCAATGCGATCGGTCTGTCGCTGCTGTCCGGCGGTTCGGTTCGCTACCGTTTATATGCGCGTTTAGGTCTGGGGGCGTCGGAAGTCGCGCACATGACCTTGTTCGCCAGTCTGTCGCTGGGCTGCGCCCTGCCGCCGCTGGCCGCACTGGCAACGCTGAGCGACCTACCTGCTGCCTCGCAGGCGCTGGGCTTGTCCGAAGGCCTGCTCGGCACCGTCGCCGCTGTCGTGCTGTTGCTTGGCACAGTACTGGCCATCGGCATCTACCGTCGGCGCCTGCCGGAACAACCGTTGCGCGACAACCTGCTGGTCAGGGTTGGTCGCCGCACGCTGCGCTTGCCGGGTCGACGCCTGACGTTCCTGCAACTGATCATTACCGCCCTCGACGTTGCGGCTGCCGCCACTGTTCTTTATCTGTTGCTGCCGGAAGCGCCGCCGTTTGGTGCGTTCCTGCTGGTGTACCTGCTGGCATTGGCTGCCGGCGTACTCAGCCACGTACCCGGCGGCGTCGGTGTGTTCGAAGCGATCCTGCTGGCCGCTTTCGCCGACAAGCTCGGTGCCGCACCACTGGCCGCAGCGTTGCTGCTGTATCGCCTGATCTATGTAGTGTTGCCATTACTGGTCGCCTGCGTATTCCTGCTGATCAATGAAGGTCAGCGCCTGTTTCAGACTCAGACCATGCGCGCGGCGTCCGGTCTGGCCGCGCCGATTCTGGCGGTGCTGGTGTTCTTGTCGGGCGTGGTGCTGCTGTTTTCCGGCGCCACTCCCGAGATCGACACACGTCTGGAGCACATCGGTTTTCTGATCCCGCATCGTCTGGTCGACGCTTCGCACTTCGGCGCCAGCCTGATCGGCGTGCTCTGCCTGATGCTCGCCCAGGGTTTGCGTCGTCGCCTGTCGGCGGCATGGATGCTCACCACCATTCTGTTGCTGGTCGGCGCCCTGCTCTCGCTGCTTAAAGGCTTCGACTGGGAAGAAGCAACGCTGATGACGCTCACCGCGGCATTGCTCGGTGTGTTCCGTCGCTCGTTCTATCGCCCGAGCCGCCTGACCGAACTGCCTTTTTCGCCGCTGTATCTGGTGGCCAGTCTCTGTGTGCTGGGTGCATCGACGTGGCTGCTGCTGTTCGCCTATCAGGACGTACCGTACAGCCATCAACTGTGGTGGCAGTTCACCCTCGACGCTGACGCGCCACGTGGCCTGCGTTCGCTGCTCGGCGCCGCCGTCCTGCTGCTGGTGATCGCGCTGACCTGGCTGCTGCGTACCGCGCGCCCGGTCATTCACCTGCCGACGCCTGACGAGCTCGATCGCGCGGCGAAAATTCTGATGGCGTCGTCGCAACCCGATGGCGGCCTCGCGCTGACCGGAGACAAGGCGTTGCTGTTTCACCAGAACGACGAAGCGTTCCTGATGTACGCACGCCGTGGCCGCAGCCTCGTGGCGCTGTACGACCCGATCGGCCCAGGCCAGCAACGCGCGGAAATGATCTGGCAGTTCCGTGACCTCTGTGACATTCACCACGCCCGCCCGGTGTTCTACCAGGTGCGCGCGGAGAACCTGCCCTACTACATGGACATCGGCCTGACCGCGATCAAATTGGGCGAAGAAGCCCGGGTCGACCTGCACCGCTTTGACCTGGAAGCCAAGGGCAAGGAGATGAAGGATCTGCGTTACACCTGGAACCGTGGCACCCGCGATGGCTTGTCGCTGGAGATCTTTGATCCGGGTCAGGCGCCGATGGACGAGCTGAAAGTGATTTCCGATGCCTGGTTGACCGGCAAGAACGTGCGTGAGAAAGGTTTCTCCCTCGGTCGTTTCAGCGACGAATACCTGAAGCATTTCCGCATCGCGGTGATTCGCTTCGAAGGGCGCCCGGTGGCATTCGCCAACCTGCTCGAGACTTACAGCCATGATCTGGCCAGTCTCGACCTGATGCGCGCGCACCCGGACGCCCCCAAGCTGACCATGGAATTCATGATGGTCGGCCTGATTCAACATTATAAGAGTCACGGATACGCGCGTTTCAGCCTGGGCATGGTGCCGTTGTCGGGGTTGCAACCCCGGCGTGGTGCACCGCTGACCCAGCGTCTGGGCTCGATGGTTTTCCGCCGTGGTGAGCAGCTGTACAACTTCCAAGGCTTGCGCCGCTTCAAAGACAAGTTCCAGCCTGACTGGGAACCCCGTTATATGGCCGTGCCCGCCGGACTCGATCCGCTGGTGGCGCTGGCCGACACTGCTGCCCTGATCGCGGGCGGCTTGACTGGATTGGTGAAACGCTGATGATTCAACGCTCCCTGAAGTACATCCTGGCCGCACTGATCGTGCTGGCCGTGATTGCCGGCGGCGGTTACTGGTACCTGAAACGCCCGGCACCGGAACCGACCGTCGAACAGCTGACCCCGGCCGATGGCGCCGCCATGACCCGCGTCATTCCTGGCACCAAGCCAAAGGCGCAGGTGCTGGTAGCCGTCAACGACGACCAGAAACTCAGTGAAAAACAACTGACCACCCTGAGCCGCAGCGCTTCGGCGCAGATCGTTCAAGTAATTCTGCCCAAGGACTGCCTGCTGCAAAGCCGCGCCCTGCAATCGGGCCTGCGTGAACTGAATGGCCCGGCCACGCTGGTCAGCGGCATCGGTCCAGGTGCTGTGCTGGCCTGGCGCTGGTTGTCGGAGCAGAAAGACGACAAGGCCCAAGCCATCTCCGTCGACCTCGCTCTGGAAAAAGGTGGCTGCACCCACCTTCTGCCAAAATCTGCCGCCCACGGCCATTGGCTGGTGGCGTGGAACGACAACCCTGATGACGCCAGCGCAGGTTTCGTGCGCGATCAACCGAACGCCGAAACCAGCATCAGCGACTACGACATCAACCTGCCGCAAGTGCTCAACAACGAACTGCGCAAGATCCTCGTCGGCGGCGACAAGGCCAACGGCGGTCTGGCGATCCCGGTGGTTGAAGTGCCGGCCGGCCAGGCGAAAGACACCGTGACCCTGTTCCTCTCCGGTGACGGCGGCTGGCGCGACCTCGACCGCGACGTGGCCGGTGAAATGGCCAAGATCGGCTATCCGGTGGTCGGCATCGACACCCTGCGCTACTACTGGCAGCACAAGAGCCCGGAGCAAAGCGCACTCGACCTGACCGAGCTGATGCAGCACTACCGGCAGAAATGGGGCACCAAGCGTTTCATCCTCACCGGTTACTCGTTCGGTGCTGACGTGTTGCCCGCGATCTACAACCGCCTGCCGGACACCGAGCAGCAACGCGTAGACGCCATTATCCTGCTGGCCTTCGCCCGCACCGGCAGCTTTGAAATCGAAGTTGAGGGCTGGTTGGGCAACGCCGGCAAAGAAGCCGCCACCGGTCCGGAAATGGCCAAGCTGCCAGCGGCCAAGGTTGTGTGCATCTACGGCGAAGAAGAAACCGATGAAAGCGGCTGCACGGACAAGACTGCAGTCGGCGAAGCCGTGAAACTGCCCGGTGGCCATCACTTCGACGAGAACTACCCGGCGCTGGCCAAGCGTTTGGTGGACTTGATCGAGAAGCGCCAGAGCAAGGACTCGGTCGCCGAAGAGTGATCTGAGCCGTGCCTATAAAAAGCCCCCGCAACTTCGCAGTTGCGGGGGCTTTTTACATTCCAGCAGCCACGAAAATCCCCTGTGGGAAATCCCCTGTGGGAGCGAGCCTGCTCGCGAAAGCGGTGGGTCAGTTTACAGATTCGTCGACTGACACTACGCCTTCGCGAGCAGGCTCGCTCCCACAGAGGAATTGCGCTGGATTCAAATAATCGTCAATCCTCACAGGCGTACTTTGCCCGCATATCGTCATGGCTGATCACTTGAGCCGGATCGAGGTTGATCAATCGTTCCATCGCTTCGGCTTCAATTCGAAGGTTCTCGAGATCATCATGCTTTTCTTGTTCCGATGATGCCGTCATACATGCCTCGCTCATTTGCACACGCCAGTTCGTGTCAGACGTTTAGTATCGTTTACTTCCAGTCTCGCAATATCAGATGACGCCCACAGACCTTGTAGGCAAACTCCGAAACTCGTGTTCGGGCGCTGTGCCGCTCTATTGCGCTGTTTTTCGACGGGATACTCTCCGGACGTCGCTGACCCATTCAGCGATCGGGCTTGGTAACCCGGTGGAATAAGGCGCAACAGCGCACCCGACACGACTCAGGCGAAATCCCGTCCGAGCCCCTGTGTTATGGCAGCTGTGTGTGGGACGCTTTCGAGCGTGCCGGTTTCCTTGGTTCCCCGGTTTACCAACCTGCGCACAGCTGCCACCCATTCGCTTGGTATCGGATGCGGCAGCTCTCGAAATCAAGGGACCTGACAATGAACAATCCATCTGATCTTAAAACCATCGGCTTCACCCCTTTCCTCTACAACTCGGATCAAGCGTTCTTCAACGTCCGCTCCGGCATCCCGATCATCGATGCCTTGTCCCAATCCTCCGACCTGCTGTCCCTCGCCAAATCCTTCGCCGAGGACGCTGCCTTCATCAGAGACACCGACCGCCATGCCTGGGCTGCGCATTACCTGACGGTGATGGGCAAGGCCTTGATTGATGATGTGATCCAAGCGCTGATCCCACGACCTGCGCGGACGAAGACCGAGTCTGAAGCAGAGATGCCTGAAAGCTTGTAGGGGTTTGAAGATCAAAAGATCGCAGCCTTCGGCAGCTCCTACAGGTTTCGCATTCCATGTAGGAGCTGCCGAAGGCTGCGATCTTTTGATCTGAAGTTGCCGCCCACAAAAAAGCCCCCGCCAGCCACTAGGCCAACGAGGGCTTTTCAGTTGAGGCGAGGCTTACATCTCCACCTGCGTCCCCAACTCAATCACCCGGTTCAGCGGCAGATTGAAGAACCGCAAATTGCCATTGGCATTCTTCAACATGAACGCAAACAGCGCTTCACGCCAACGCGCCATGCCCTCAAGCTTCGAGGCAATCACCGTTTCGCGGCTGAGGAAGTAGGTGGTGCGCATCGGGCTGAAATCCAGATCATCCAGATGACACAACTTCAGCGCCTGAGGCACGTCCGGCTCGTCGGTGAAACCAAAGTGCAGGATCACCCGGAAGAAGCCTTCGCCGTGGGCCTCGACTTCGAAACGTCGCGATGGCGGTACACGCGGGATGTCTTCGTAGACCACCGTCAGCAACACCACCTGTTCATGCAGCACCTGGTTGTGCAGCAGGTTGTGCAACAGCGCATGCGGCACGGCGTCGGAGCGCGCTGTCAGGAAAACGGCGGTGCCCTGCACCCGATGCGGCGGTTGCACACGGATGCTGCTGATGAAAATCGGCAGCGGCAGCGCGCCTTCGTCGAGGCGTTCGACCAGCAATTGCTTGCCGCGCTTCCACGTGGTCATCAGCACGAACAGCGCAATACCGGCGATCACCGGGAACGCACCGCCCTGAACGATCTTCGGCACGTTGGCGGCGAAATACAGACCGTCCACCAGCAGGAAGCCGATCAGCACCGGCACCGCAAGGATCGGCGGCCATTTCCACAGCAGCAGCATCACCGCCGACACCAGAATGGTGGTCATCAGCATGGTGCCAGTCACCGCCACGCCGTAGGCCGAAGCCAGTGCGCCGGAGGATTCGAAGCCAAGCACCAGCAGCACAACGCCAACCATCAGCGCCCAGTTCACCGCGCCGATGTAGATCTGGCCCTGCTCATCGCTGGAGGTGTGCTGGATGTACATGCGCGGGATGTATCCGAGCTGAATCGCCTGACGGGTCAGGGAGAACGCACCGGAAATCACCGCTTGCGAGGCGATCACCGTGGCCAACGTCGACAGGCCGACCAGCGGAATCAATGCCCAACTCGGTGCCAGCAGATAGAACGGGTTACGCGCCGCCTCGGGGTTTTCCAGCAGCAAGGCGCCCTGACCGAAGTAGTTAAGCACCAGCGCCGGCAATACCAGGATAAACCACGCGCGGGCAATCGGCTTGCGGCCGAAGTGGCCCATGTCGGCATACAGTGCTTCGGCACCGGTCAGCGCCAGCACCACGGCGCCGAGGATGGCCACGCCCATGCCTGGGTGCACAGTGAAGAAGCGCACCGCCCAAGCAGGATTCATCGCATGCAGCACTTCCGGGGTGTGGCTGATGCCATACACACCGAGGGCGCCGAGGACGAGGAACCAGGTGACCATGATCGGCCCGAACAGGATGCCGATTCGCGCGGTGCCATGGCTCTGAATCAGGAACAACCCGACCAGCACCACCAGCGACAACGGCACCACCCAATGGTCGATGCCATCGAATGCCAACCCCAGACCTTCAATCGCCGACAACACGGAAATCGCCGGGGTGATCATGCTGTCGCCATAAAACAGCGCCGCGCCGATCAGCCCGCACACCACCAGCAACGATCGCAGCTTCTTGCGATGCCCCGCCGCCCGCCGCGCCAGTGCGGTGAGCGCCATGATGCCGCCCTCGCCCTGGTTGTCGGCGCGCAGCACGAACATCATGTATTTGATCGACACGACCCAGATCAGCGACCAAAAGATCAACGACAGAATGCCCAGCACGCCGTCGTGGTTGACCGGTACGCCGTAACCGCCGGAAAACACTTCTTTAAGGGTGTACAACGGGCTCGTGCCGATGTCGCCGTAAACTACCCCGACCGCCGCGACCAGCATGCTCAGCGGCTTGGAGGCCGAACCCTCGGCGCCTGCCGCATGACTACTTGCCTGACCCATCCAACACTCCTGATTTTAGAACCGGCTTCTTTGAATGAAGCACTATGCTTTGTGGTGCAGCATGCGCTGTTTTACCTGTTGTTACAGACGTTTTGTTGACTGTAAAAAATTGGTAAAGCTCAACGGCGCGAAGCATAGCGCAGCACTCGTCGTATTTCCCGGCATAAAGCTGGTCAAGTGCGCTCCTCGCCGCTAGAATTGCGCACTTTTTGATCAGAGGCGCGCCCTAAGCGCCCGTCCGTCGGCTTTCGCATCAAGAAAGCGATGTCACAAAATACCGAGGTTAGACATGTCCACCACTCCTGCGCCGGCCAATCCAAAGGTTGGCTTTGTATCTCTGGGTTGCCCGAAAGCACTGGTCGACTCCGAGCGCATCCTGACCCAGCTGCGCATGGAAGGCTATGACGTGGTGTCCACCTATCAGGACGCCGACGTTGTGGTCGTCAACACCTGCGGTTTCATCGATTCGGCCAAGGCTGAGTCTTTGGAAGTGATCGGCGAAGCGATCAAGGAAAACGGCAAGGTGATCGTCACCGGCTGCATGGGCGTGGAAGAAGGCAACATCCGCAACGTCCACCCGAGCGTGCTGGCCGTGACCGGTCCGCAGCAGTACGAGCAAGTGGTCAACGCTGTGCACGAAGTGGTGCCGCCGCGTAAGGATCACAACCCGCTGATCGACCTGGTACCGCCGCAAGGTATCAAGCTGACCCCGCGCCACTATGCGTATCTGAAGATTTCCGAAGGCTGCAACCACAGCTGCAGCTTCTGCATCATCCCGTCGATGCGCGGCAAACTGGTCAGCCGTCCGGTGGGCGATGTGCTCGACGAAGCTCAGCGTCTGGTCAAATCCGGCGTTAAAGAGTTGCTGGTGATTTCGCAAGACACCAGCGCTTACGGCGTCGACGTGAAGTACCGAACCGGTTTCTGGAACGGCGCGCCGGTGAAAACCCGCATGACCGAACTCTGCGAAGCGCTGAGCACCCTCGGCGTCTGGGTCCGTCTGCACTACGTTTACCCGTACCCGCACGTTGATGAGCTGATCCCGTTGATGGCCGCCGGCAAGATCCTGCCGTACCTGGACATCCCGTTCCAGCACGCCAGCCCGAAAGTGTTGAAGTCGATGAAACGCCCGGCGTTCGAAGACAAGACCCTGGCGCGCATCAAGAACTGGCGTGAAATCTGCCCGGACCTGATCATCCGTTCGACCTTCATCGTCGGTTTCCCGGGCGAAACCGAAGAAGATTTCCAGTACCTGCTGAACTGGCTGACCGAAGCCCAGCTTGACCGCGTCGGCTGCTTCCAGTACTCGCCGGTTAAAGGCGCGCCCGCCAATGATCTGGATCTGGAGATCGTTCCGGACGACGTCAAGCAGGATCGTTGGGATCGTTTCATGGCGCACCAGCAAGCGATCAGCTCGGCACGCCTGCAAATGCGCATCGGCCGTGAAATCGAAGTGCTGGTGGACGAAGTCGACGAGCAAGGCGCGGTTGGCCGCTGCTTCTTCGACGCCCCGGAAATCGATGGCAACGTGTTTATTGATAACGGCAGCAATCTGAAGCCGGGCGACAAGGTCTGGTGCAAGGTGACTGACGCTGACGAATATGATCTGTGGGCTGAGCAGATCTAAGGTCAAAAGCCCCTCACCCCAGCCCTCTCCCAGAGGGAGAGGGAGCTGACCGTGTTGTTCTTTCGAGGTACATCGACCTGAGCTATCCGGTGGAACTCAGGTTTGAACAGCATGAAGATCTGCTCCCTTCCCCCTCGCCCCCTCTGGGGGAGAGGGTTGGGGTGAGGGAGAGAGATCTTGCTGGCGACAGAAGTATCCACCCAGACACCGCAACAATTACAAAAAGCCCCACTCTTTTTACAAGATGCGGGGCTTTTTTACGGCTATCGTTTACCGGGGACGGACTCCCTTGAAACAAACAAGAGGCCAACGGGCATGCGTCACCATTCGGTCATCCACACGCCGAAACTCAGCGATTATCAGGAACTGACCCGGGTCTGGGAGGCCTCGGTTCGCGCGACCCATGATTTTCTGCCGGACAGCTACATCGAGCTGCTGCGCAATCTGGTGCTCACCCGCTATCTCGATGCGGTGATGCTGATCTGCACCAAGAACGCCGACCAACGCATCACCGGGTTTGCCGGGGTTGCGGCGGGCAAGATTGAAATGTTGTTCATCGATCCTGACCATCGCGGTCAGGGTTTGGGCAAGAAACTGCTCAACTACGCGATGCAGCATTTGAACGCCGATGAACTCGACGTCAATGAGCAGAACCCGCAAGCGCTGGGGTTCTACTTCAAGCAGGGTTTTGAAGTGATCGGCCGCTCGGAGGTGGATGGCATGGGCCAGCCGTATCCGTTGCTGCACATGCGCTTGCGCCAGACCCAACAACGCTCAAGCAACGGCTGACACACCATAAGACCCCGTGGGAGCTGGCTTGCCAGCGATGCGGGCGCTGCGGTCCGCAAGAAATACCGAGGTGATGCCATCGCTGGCAAGCCAGCTCCCACAGGTAAAGCGAACAGCCTGTAAATGGAACCGGGCTTAACCGGCGCCACACAGGTACAATGCCCACCCCTTTTTTGTTACGGCCCTGTCATGACTGACCCGATTCGCCTCTCCAAACGCCTCATTGAACTGGTCGGTTGCTCCCGCCGGGAGGCCGAGCTGTTCATCGAGGGCGGCTGGGTCACCGTGGACGGCGAAGTGATTGACGAGCCGCAATTCAAGGTCGGCGAGCAGAAGGTCGAGCTCGACAAGGACGCCAAGGCCACTGCGCCGGAGCCGGTGACCATCCTGCTCAACGCGCCTGCCGGCATGGACGTTGAAACCGCCATGCAATCGCTGAGCGCCGAAACCCTCAGCGAAGAACACCGATTCAGCAAACGCCCTCTGCGCGGGCACTTCCTGCGCCTGACCGCCAGCGCTGACCTGCAAGCCAAGGCCAGCGGCCTGCTGGTGTTCACCCAGGACTGGAAAATCCTGCGCAAGCTCACCGCCGACGCCGCGAAGATCGAGCAGGAATATGTGGTCGAAGTCGAAGGTGACATGGTCGCCCACGGCCTCAACCGTCTGCAGCACGGCCTGACGCACAAGGGCAAGGAGCTGCCGCCGGTCAAGGCCAGCTGGCAGAACGAAAACCGCCTGCGCTTCGCCATGAAAAATCCGCAGCCCGGCATCATCGCCCAGTTCTGCGAGGCGGTCGGCCTGAAGGTCATCGGCATCCGCCGCATCCGCATCGGCGGCGTCTCGATCGGCAAGGTCCCGGTCGGCCAATGGCGCTACCTGTCCGGCAAAGAGAAGTTCTAAGACTTCCACTGCCGCCACACATTCCGGCAGCACGCCCGCGTGCTGCCCACAACGCTTATCAGGATGACTCACATGATTCATAACGACGTATTGCGCAGCGTGCGCTACATGCTCGACATCAGCGACAAAAAGGTTGTCGAGATCATCAAGCTCGGCGGCATGGAAGTCGCACTCGCTGACGTGCTGACCTGGCTCGACAAGAAAGAAGAAGACGAAGAAGGTTTCGTGCGCTGCCCGGACGAAGTCATCGCGCATTTCCTCGACGGCCTGGTGATCTTCAAGCGCGGTAAAGACGAAAGCCGTCCGCCGCAGCCGATCGAAGTGCCAGTGACCAACAACATCATCCTGAAAAAGCTGCGCGTGGCCTTCGAACTGAAGGAAGACGACATGCACGCGATCCTCAAGGCCGCCGAGTTCCCGGTGTCCAAGCCTGAGCTGAGCGCGCTGTTCCGCAAGGTCGGCCATACCAACTACCGTCCGTGCGGCGACCAGTTGCTGCGTAACTTCCTCAAGGGCCTGACCCTGCGCGTTCGCCCGGCCTGATCCCCCCTGCGGTGGCGACCGATGGTCGCCACCGCAGCGCATGACCGTTCATTCCCTCCGAAAATAGTGGCTCCGCTTTTCGCGGCTGACGACTAGGGTGTACTGATCCCTAATCCTCAGGACTCGCCATGCATCCGTATTTCTCCCTGCAAGGCCGCACCGCTCTGGTGACCGGCGGCACTCGTGGTATCGGCAAAATGATCGCCAAAGCCTTTGTCGAGGCTGGCGCACGCGTCTATGTCTGCTCGCGCGATGCCGAGGCCTGCCATCAAACGGCTGAAGAGCTCAGCGCCTTGGGCAAGTGCCACGGCGTGGCGGCGAATCTGGCGACGGAAGAAGGCGTGCAGGAACTGGCCGCGCGCCTGGGCGAGCAGATCACTCACCTGGATATTCTGGTGAACAACGCCGGCACCACGTGGGGCGCGCCGCTGGAAAGCTATCCAGTGAAGGGCTGGGAGAAGGTCATGCAGCTCAACGTGACGTCGGTATTCAGTTGCATCCAGCAGTTTCTGCCGCTGTTGCGCAAGGCCGGCTCGGCGGCGAATCCGGCGCGGATCATCAACATTGGTTCGGTGGCGGGGATTTCTTCGTTTGGTGAGCAGGCGTATGCCTACGGACCGAGCAAGGCCGCCTTGCATCAATTGTCGCGCATTCTCGCGCGGGAACTGGTGAGCCAGCACATCAACGTCAACGTGATCGCTCCGGGGCGCTTTCCGAGCAAGATGACCCAGCATATTGGCAATGATCAGCAGGCGTTGGCTGAGGATACGGCGCTGATCCCGATGAAGCGCTGGGGGCGTGAGGAAGAAATGGCGGCGTTGGCGATCAGTCTGGCGAGTACGGCAGGGGCTTATATGACCGGGAATATTATTCCGCTGGATGGTGGGTTCAGTCTCTGAGATCGGCGGTGCAGCTATCGCTGGCAAGCCAGCTCCCACAGGTTTTTGTGGTGTACTTGGATTATGTAGCCACTCGAGAACCCTGTGGGAGCTGGCTTGCCAGCGATGGCGTCAGCCCGGCCACCACCAGACTTGAAGCTCGCCGGGTTATCATGCCCACCCTGCCCCGCTTCGAATGCAAACCATGACTTACAGCGTCTCCCCCATCGGCTTCGTGCGCTCCTGCTTCAAGGAGAAATTCGCCATCCCCCGCCAGCCACAACTGGCCCCCGCCGCCCGTGGCGTGCTGGAACTGGTGGCGCCGTTCGATCAGGGTGACGCGGTACAAGGCCTGGAGCAGGTCAGTCACGTCTGGCTGCTGTTCCTGTTTCATCAAGCGCTGGAAGAAAAACCACGGTTGAAAGTCCGCCCACCACGCCTGGGCGGCAACAAGTCCATGGGCGTGTTCGCCACCCGCGCGACTCACCGTCCCAACGGCATCGGCCAATCTGTGGTGAAACTGGACAAAGTCGATGCCAATCGGCTGTTCATCTCCGGCATCGACTTGCTCGACGGCACGCCGGTTCTCGACATCAAACCCTACGTGCCTTACGCCGACATCATCCCCGAAGCCGCCAACAGCATTGCCAGCGCCGCGCCGCAGTTGATTGACGTGCAGTGGACGGACTCAGCGCTGAAACAAGCGCACACACACGCTCAGCGCCTTGGCGAACCCTTGGTTGAGCTGATTGAACAGTGTCTGGCTCAGGATCCGCGTCCGGCCTATCAAACCCCGGCGCCGGAACGCGAGTACGGCGCACAGTTCTGGGATCTGGATGTGCGCTGGCATTACCCGACGCCTGAGCAGATCCGCGTGCTCGAAGTCATTCCCGCCATGGTCTGAAACCGCGCCCAATGTAGGAGCTGCCGCAGGCTGCGATCTTTTGATTTTGCTCTTCAAAAGCAAGATCAAAAGATCGCAGCCTGCGGCAGCTCCTACAGGTGAATGTCGTGGGCATAAAAAAGCCCCAATGCCTGCAAAGGCAATGGGGGCTTTTTCAGTGGGGCTTACTTCTCGACGAACGCTCGCTCGATCAGGTAATCACCCGGCTCGCGCATCCGCGCCGAGATCTTCAGGCCGAAGCTGTCGAGCACTTCGCTGGTCTCGTCGAGCATGCTCGGGCTGCCGCAGATCATCGCGCGGTCGTCCTGCGGGTTGATCGGTGGCAGACCGATGTCGCTGAACAGCTTGCCGCTGCGCATCAGGTCGGTCAGACGGCCCTGATTTTCGAAAGGCTCGCGGGTCACGGTCGGGTAGTAGATCAGCTTGTCACGCAGCGCTTCGCCGAAGAACTCGTTCTGCGGCAGGTGCTCGGTGATGAATTCGCGGTAGGCGACTTCGTTGACGTAACGCACACCGTGAACCAGGATCACTTTTTCGAAGCGCTCGTAGGTTTCCGGGTCCTGAATCACGCTCATGAACGGCGCCAGGCCAGTACCGGTGCTCAGCAGGTACAAGTGCTTGCCCGGGTTCAGGTCGTCGAGAACCAGGGTACCGGTAGGCTTCTTCGAGATGATGATCTCGTCGCCTTCCTTCAAGTGCTGCAGCTGCGAGGTCAGCGGGCCGTCCTGCACCTTGATGCTGAAGAACTCCAGATGCTCTTCCCAGTTCGGACTGGCGATCGAGTAAGCGCGCATAAGCGGGCGGCCGTTGGGCTGTTGCAGGCCGATCATCACGAACTGACCGTTCTCGAAGCGCAGGCCCGGATCGCGGGTGCACTTGAAGCTGAACAGAGTGTCGTTCCAGTGATGAACACTGAGGACACGCTCGTGGTTCATGTTGCTCATGTACGTTTGACTCCTGGAGATTGGGTCTGCGCTGGCTTTTGAAGGCGACGGTGCGCAATTGCATCGCATTCTAATAGCGACGACAATATCTGTTAACTGGATTATTAAGATAAGGGTTATCGGTTATATCGATATGCGATTTACTCTCCGTCAACTGCAAGTCTTCGTCGCCGTCGCCCAGCAGGAAAGCGTATCCCGTGCTGCGGGTCTGCTCAACCTCTCGCAGTCGGCCGCCAGCACCTCGATCACCGAACTCGAGCGCCAATCCAGCTGCCAACTGTTCGACCGCGCCGGCAAACGGCTGAGTCTCAACGCCCTCGGCAAACAGCTGTTGCCGCAGGCGGTGGCCGTGCTCGATCAGGCCAAGGAAATCGAAGACCTGCTCAACGGCAAATCCGGTTTCGGCTCACTGTCGGTCGGCGCCACGCTGACGATCGGCAATTATCTGGCGACGCTGCTGATCGGCAGTTTCATGCAGCGTCACCCGGAAAGTCAGGTGAAGCTGCACGTGCAGAACACTGCCAATATCGTGCAGCAAGTCGCCCATTACGAAATTGATCTGGGTCTAATCGAAGGCGATTGCAGTCACCCGGACATCGAAGTGCAGAGCTGGGTCGAGGATGAACTGGTGGTGTTCTGTGCGCCGCAGCATCCGCTGGCGCAACGCGGCAGCGCGACCATGGAAGAATTGACTCACGAAGCGTGGATTCTGCGCGAACAGGGTTCCGGCACGCGGCTGACCTTCGATCAGGCCATGCGGCACCATCGCAGCGCGCTGAATATCCGTCTGGAGCTGGAACACACCGAGGCGATCAAACGCGCGGTGGAATCAGGGCTGGGGATTGGCTGCATCTCGCGACTGGCGCTGCGCGATGCGTTCCGGCGCGGCAGTCTGGTGCCGGTGGAAACGCCGGATCTGGATCTGGCGCGACAGTTCTACTTCATCTGGCACAAGCAGAAGTATCAGACTTCCGCCATGCGCGAGTTTCTCGACCTGTGCCGCGCTTTCACCGCCGGGGTGCAGCGCAGCGACGAGATCGTCTTGCCGACAATCGCTTAGAGCAGAATCACTGCCCACACCAGTGCGATCATGCTCAGTGCGACAAATTGCGCGGCGCTGCCCATGTCCTTGGCGTTCTTCGACAGCGGGTGCAGTTCCAGCGAGATACGGTCGATGGCCGCTTCCACCGCCGAATTCAGCAACTCGACGATCAGCGCCAACAGGCACACCGCGATCAACAGCGCTTGTTCCACACGGCTGACATCAAGAAAGAACGTCAGCGGAATCAGCACCACATTGAGCAGTACCAATTGGCGAAATGCCGCTTCACCGGTGAAAGCTGCACGCAGGCCGTCCAGCGAATAACCGGAGGCATTGAGGATACGTTTCAGGCCGGTCTGGCCCTTGAAAGGTGACATAAAGTAGAAACCAACCAAAAAGGAGTGGGAAAGCTAGATCAACAAAAGTCAAAAAAGCGTGAAGACGCCAGCCTTTATTGGCTCGGAATTGACTCAAGTTGTTGCAGCAGTAAAGCCGCTTGCGTGCGGGTGCGCACATTCAGCTTGCGAAAGATCGCCGTGACGTGGGCTTTGATGGTCGCCTCGGACACACTCAGCTCGTAGGCAATCTGCTTGTTCAGCAGGCCTTCGCAGACCATGGTCAACACGCGAAACTGCTGCGGGGTCAGGCTGGCGAGGCCGTCGCTGGCGGCTTTGGCTTCATCGGAAACAGCAACCGCTTCGAACGCCTGCGGCGGCCAGAACACATCGCCATCGAGCACTTTGCGCACGGCTTGCTGAATCACGCTGAGGTCGCTGGACTTGGGAATAAAACCACTGGCGCCGAACTCACGGGATTTGACCATCACCGAGGCTTCTTCCTGAGCCGAAACCATCACCACCGGAATCTGCGGATATTGGCCGCGCAGCATGACCAATCCGGAAAACCCGAAAGCGCCGGGCATGTTCAGGTCCAGCAGGACCAGATCCCAGTCAGCCTTTTCGGTCAGGCGAGATTCCAGCTCGGCGATGCTCGCCACTTCTACCAAACGCACATCCGGGCCAAGGCCCAGCGTCACCGCTTGATGCAGAGCACTACGAAACAGAGGGTGATCATCGGCAATCAGGATGTCGTATGTGGCCATTTTTCAAATGATCCTGTTTTTCATGGCAGACCCGGCGCATTCCGGTCTGGCCAAAGCAACTCAAGATGCCGCTTGAAAGCGGTATCCACAGGGGCACGTTCAACGCCAATCAACAGCAAACACGGCGTTTCAAACCTTGGCCGCACCCTAATCGGCGCCAAGCATGCCCAGCGAAGACGGGGTGGTCAAGCAGCACGGCCGCTGGCTTGTACAGTATGGGCCACTATCGGGCCAACTCCGGCTGCGGCTTTCGTATATAGGGCAACAACTCGGCGTGGGCCGGCGTCGATTCATTCATGTCCAGTTGCTGCTTGGCGCCGAGGTAATGCTGGCTGAACACATCGAAATAGGCGTCCAGCGCAGAGGCGGCGTCACTGTCACCGGCCAGTTCCAGACACAGTGCCGCGACTTCGGCAGTGCACAAGTGCTCACTGCGGGTCGAGCGGCGCAAGCGGTACCGCGAGAGTTTATCGGGCAGCAGGCTGAGGATCGGCAAACGGTCGAAATAAGGGCTCTTGCGGAAAATCTTCCGCGCTTCGGTCCAAGTCGCATCCAGCAGAATGAACAACGGGCGCTTGCTGCTATCGATCGCGACGGTGTTGGTCACTCTCGACGGCTCGACGTATTCGCCGGGAAACACCAAGTACGGCTGCCATTGCGGGTCGTTGAGCAGTGCGAGCATCTGCGGATCGGGCTCGGTACGTGACCAGATAAACGCATGGTTATCGCGCACCACGTCGGCAATCAGCCAACCGGTGTTGCTCGGTTTGAACACTTCCTTGCCGGTCATGATCAGGCACACGCCCGAACGGGTGTCGACACTCGGCCGCCAGGCGCACAGGCAATGGCTGATGATCACCCGACAATCGCGGCAGCGCTCGGAGCGAAAGCCACGGGCCTGAATCGGCTTGATGCCCTCATCTTCGCGTTGATCACGCAGACGGGCAACGGCGTTGGGGGCATGCTTCATCGCGGGCAACGCCGGCAGACAGGGAAACTCGACACGAACAACACTCGGCAGGGCAATAAAGGCCGGCAGTTTACCAGAGCAACGGGCACAAGCCTGTACCCTCCCGACCGGCTCCCCTATAATTCGCCGCCACTGAACGCACAGTCACGTGGCTGGTCGAACCACCAGTCACTGAACCAGGAGAGTTTCATGCTGCGCCTTATCGTTCCCACCGCTGCCATTCTGCTGGCGTCGTCCTTCACCGCTCAGGCTGCCTCCCTGAGTGAGCAGAATCTGAACCGCGAGCTGCGCAATGTCGCCGCCCAGAGCAGCGTCGGCACGCCACGCGCCATCAGCGAAGACATTCTTGATCAGGGCTTCACCGTTGAAGGCACTCAGTTGATCAACCACCTGAGCGTACAAAAGAGCCACGCCGACAAGATGCGCGCTGACCCTAAAGCCGTGTATTTCCAGTTGGGCGCGTCAGTGTGCAACAACCCGTCGTTTCGCAAGCTGATGGCCAAGGGCGCGATCATGCGTTACGACTTCACTGAAGTGAAAACCAACAAAGCGATCGGCTCCGCCAGTTACCAGGAATCGGATTGCCCGAAAGCGGCCCCGGCGAAGAAAAAGTAACTATCGCGAATTGGCGCGCCGCTGTTCATCCTCGGCGCGCAGTTCAGCCACCAGCGCCTGTAAATAGCGCGAACGACGTTCGCCGCCTGCCAGTCGGCGGCAGCACTCCTCTTCGAGACTGACTTGATTGGTCTCGGCTGAAGCTTTCAGCATTCGATACAGCTGCGTATCGATCTCCAGAATCACTCTGGCCATGTCCCGCCTCCTTGCCACCCGCAAATCCTTGAATAGCGTGCACCTTCACGCAAAGTTGTCGTACGGCGCCTGTCAGTTAGTTAATCAGAGGCTTTACTGTTCGGCGCACGTTCGGACGAGCGGTGAAAGAACTGGCTGAAAATCAATAATCGGTTGCCAGCCAAAACGTTGCGGCGCAATGATCAATCCAGCGCAAATGCGCGCAAGGGTCTAGATTCAGAGTATTCCCGATCACTTTTCAACGGCAGACAAGGAACTGCCGGTCGTGTGTTTTTTGCAGCGCGGCACTGACGCCGCTCGTCAGGGCCAACCGCTCTGTGCAGAAGGAGACGTTGAATGCCTTACCAACCGAATGACCTCTTGAGCCGTCATTTTCAGGAAAGCGGTCCCGACCTCATCAGCCAGGTCGAAGCACAACTCAACCGCGTTTCCCCCAATAGCCCGAATATCCCCATCTACCGCGACATGATCCTGACCGTGCTGCGCATGGCCCAGGAAGACCACAACCGCTGGAATGCCAAGATCACCCTGCAAGCCCTGCGCGAACTGGAGCAGGCATTTCGGGTGCTGGAGCAGTTC
This sequence comes from Pseudomonas sp. NPDC085632, assembly GCF_044541255.1. NCBI lineage: Bacteria > Pseudomonadati > Pseudomonadota > Gammaproteobacteria > Pseudomonadales > Pseudomonadaceae > Pseudomonas > Pseudomonas sp. NPDC085632. Next base: position 26,549 of record NZ_JBITSX010000024.1, read on the forward strand.
AAGGACCGTCGTAAAGTCACCGTATTCGGCTCGGCGCGCACGCCGGTCGAACATCCTCTGTATGCCATGGCCCGTGAACTCGGCGCGGCTCTGACGCGTTCGGACATGATGGTTATCACCGGCGCCGGGGGCGGCATCATGGCCGCCGCGCACGAAGGTGCCGGGCGTGATCACAGCCTCGGGTTCAACATTACCCTGCCCTTCGAACAGCATGCCAACCCGACCGTCGACGGCACCGGCAATCTGCTGCCGTTCCACTTCTTTTTCACGCGCAAACTGTTCTTCGTCAAGGAGGCTGACGCACTGGTTTTATGCCCCGGCGGGTTCGGCACGCTGGATGAAGCGCTGGAAGTGCTCACGCTGATCCAGACCGGTAAAAGTCCCTTGGTGCCGGTGGTGTTGCTGGATGCGCCGGGCGGTACTTTCTGGCAAGGCGCGATGGATTTCATCCGCCAGCAATTGGAGGACAACCGTTACATCCTGCCAACTGACATGAAATTGATGCGCCTGGTTTACAGCGTCGAAGAGGCGGTAGAACAGATCAATCAGTTCTACAGTAACTTTCACTCCAGCCGCTGGCTCAAGCGCCAGTTCGTCATCCGCATGCACCACAAGCTCAGCGATCAGTCGCTGGCGCATATGCAGGAAGCGTTCGCCGATCTGTGCCTGAGCGACCAGTTTCATCAACACGCCTACAACGGCGAGGAACACGATGAAGCGCAGTTCAGCCATCTGGCGCGGCTGGCCTTCGCCTTCAATGCCCGCACTCACGGGCGCCTGAGGGAGTTGATCGATTACATCAACCTGCCGGAAAACTGGGCTGACTCCAGACCGCGAACAGTGGAACTCACGCGCGAACCTTCAAAGGTAATTTGAAGGCAAAAAAAAACGGCCCGCTATTTTCATAGCGGGCCGTTTTTGTTGAATCGTTTTAATCGTCCATGCCGCGACCGCTGAACAAGCGGTTGATCATCTCCATCGAAAAGCCTCGATACGCCAGGAAACGGCCTTGCTTGGCCCGCTCTTTCGCATCAATCGGCAAATGCCCGGAGAACTTGCGTTGCCACGTTTCCTGCAGTTGCTCCTGCCAACTGATACCGCTTTCGCGCAGGGCGAGTTCGATATCCGCGCGTTGCAAACCGCGTTGGCTCAGCTCCTCGCGAATCCGCAAAGGGCCATAGCCGGAACGGGCACGGTAGGAAACAAAGCTTTCAAGGTAACGGGCTTCGGAAAGCAGCCCTTCTTCCGTTAAACGGTCGAGGGCTGTTTCGATCATCTCCGCCTCAGCGCCGCGCTGACGCAGTTTGCGCGTCAGCTCGACTCGACCGTGCTCGCGGCGTGCGAGCAGGTCCATGGCAGTTCGCCGCACCGCGACGAGGGTATCGAGTACGGCGGTGGTCATCGCTGCAATCAGATATCAGCGTCGGCGAGGTCGTCTGCAGTCTCTTTGACTGCAGAGGCCTTGGAGTCGATCACTGTAGGCGTCAGCAGTTTGTCACGCAGTTGCTTCTCGAGCTTCGCGGCGATTTCCGGGTTGTCTGCCAGGAACTTGGCCGAGTTGGCCTTGCCCTGACCGATCTTGGTGCCTTCATAGGCGTACCAGGCGCCGGACTTCTCGACGAAACCGTGCAGCACGCCTAGGTCGATCATCTCGCCGTTGAGGTAGATGCCCTTGCCGTAAAGAATTTGGAACTCGGCCTGACGGAACGGCGAAGCGACCTTGTTCTTCACAACCTTGACGCGGGTTTCGCTACCGACCACTTCGTCGCCTTCCTTCACCGCGCCGGTACGGCGGATGTCGAGACGAACCGAAGCGAAGAACTTCA
>NZ_JBITSX010000024.1:28384-71105 GCF_044541255.1 Pseudomonas sp. NPDC085632
AACTTCAGCGCGTTACCACCGGTGGTGGTTTCCGGGCTGCAGAACATCACCCAGATCTTCATGCGGATCTGGTTGATGAAGATCACAAGGCAGTTCGCGATCTTGATGTTACCGGTGATATTACACAGCGCCTGGGACATCAGACGGGCCTGCAGGCCCACGTGCATGTCACCCATTTCGCCTTCGATTTCAGCCTTCGGTACCAGTGCAGCCACGGAGTCGACGATGATCACGTCAACCGCGTTGGAACGCACCAGCATGTCGGTGATTTCCAGCGCCTGTTCACCGGTGTCCGGCTGGGACACCAGCAGGTCGTCGACGTTGACGCCCAGCTTGCCGGCGTACTCAGGGTCGAGGGCGTGTTCGGCGTCGACGAACGCGCATGTCGCGCCGGCTTTTTGTGCCTGGGCGATCACGGACAAGGTCAGTGTGGTTTTACCGGAGGATTCCGGACCGTAGATTTCAACGATACGGCCCTTTGGCAGACCGCCAATGCCGAGTGCGATGTCCAGACCCAGAGAGCCAGTGGAGATAGCCGGGATCGCCTGACGGTCCTGATCGCCCATACGCATCACGGCACCCTTGCCGAATTGACGTTCGATCTGACCCAGGGCCGCAGCCAAGGCTTTCTTCTTGTTGTCGTCCATTAAAGTCCTCACGTAATCAATAAGGCCTGACGGCCAACACCTGTATAAGTAGCCAGTATTATTCCACAGCGTTCGCGGATCGCCTACCCCTGATTTTCGATTTCTCGTGCCGCTAGTCGCAGGAGCCCCTCTAGCGCGGCCTTCACCGTTTGTCGGCGGACTTCATCGCGGTTGCCGGGGAAGTGCTGAACCTCACTGGTGACCGTTTCGCCAACGCCCCAGGCCAGCCACACCGTGCCGACCGGTTTGTTCGGCGAGCCGCCGTCCGGGCCGGCCACGCCGCTCACCGCCACGGCAAATCGCGCCAGGCTTTTGTCCTGCGCACCACGCACCATGGATTCGACCACCTCGGCACTGACCGCGCCCACCGTCTCGAACAAACCGGAAGGCACATTCAGTTGCAGGGTTTTCTGCCGGTTGGAGTACGTCACGTAACCGGCTTCAAACCACGCCGAACTGCCGGGAATCCGTGTGATAGCTTCGGCTATCCCGCCACCGGTACACGACTCGGCGGTGGTGACGTGGGCATTGAGTACTTGCAGGCGTCGGCCAAGTTCAGCAGCCAATTGGGTGATCTCTTTCACGGCGCACTCCGGATCGTGTGGAATGCCTCCACCGTACACGAGCCGGTTGCGCTTTCAATACACAGACTCATTCAAAATGTGCAGGCGCCAGCGCTCTGACATAGGCCTGACACGCCTGCAAGGCAATCAGTCCGCGGTCACCGGTGTCGGTGATGGCGATAATTCGTTGAGCATGCGCCGGGTCAAGTCGGGCGCGTACGGCTGCATGATCCACGCCGCCGGCGCCGGCGGTGGCTGGCACGTTGCAGCCTGGGGCAGCGTCGCTGGCGTCGAGAAGGACTGACAGGCGCACATCAGCAGTGGCAAGACGATCGCGCAGGCGATCCTGATCACGTTGGGCATCGCTCAGCGCTCGGTAGTGGTTTTGTTCACTGGACGCGAGCCGTTGCTCCAGCGCCAGACGCTTATCCTGCTCGGCCTGTTGCGCGGTGGCGGCAGCCTGAGTCAGTTGATTGAGGGCTTCGGCGTTTAACCGGGCCTGGTCGGCCAATTGCCGTTCGAAGCGCCACTCTTGAAACTGCCAGGCCGCGGCAAAAGCACCTGCAGCCAGTAGCAGGACGCCGATCACTCGCCAGGGGATTGGCATAGCACCGCCCTCGCCCGCGCCCAGATTTCCAGGCGATCCTGCAGGCCGTTCAAGCCGCCGTTGATGCGACGGGTAATGGTGTTGAACTCGTCGCGGTCGGCCAGTGCGTTCAAACCTTTCTGCTCCCAGAACCATGCCGCGGACTCGGCGGCCCATTGCGGCTGTTCGAGCAGCTCGGGCAACGACAGCAGACGTTCATCGCCGAACAGACCGAGGCTGCACTGACGGTAATTCGAACGGCCGGTAATCTGAATCAACCCGCGCCCCCGATACTTTTGTCCGTCGCCGTCAGCCTCGGGGGTGTTACCCAGACGTAAGGCCAACGTACCGGTGTCGTATTTGCTCAGGTATTGGTTGTTGCCCAGTTCACGCACATAGCGCAATTGACCCGACTCGTGTCCAACTTGCGCGAGGAACGCCGCGATGCGTTTGGGCGAGTCGATATGGCGGCGAGTCATGGCAGTGTTGAGTGCAGAAACAAAAACGCCCGCTTGGGTGCGGGCGTTGGGCATGATGTCGATAAGGTCTTTTTCAATAATTTGCATAATGCTTGATCCTCCCTGGATATTGCCCTGATTGAATCATGGTTGACGGCCAATACCTGCCAGCCATTTATTTGCCAGAGTTTTCAGGGTGCCCGCTGCCGCCTCAGGTGTTTCGTCCAATGGCAGCACTTGCCCGCCCGATGACAGCCAAGCCTGATACTCAGTCCAGTCGCGATTGGTCGGATCCTGGGGGATGAATGCTGAATCCTCCACGCGCAATACGCCGCACGCTGTCAATTGGTATGTCATGTGTCACTCCTAGATTTCAGCGTCCGCTGTCCATTCAATCTGCAACCCGTTACCAGGCACGCTGTTGGGTGATGTCACCGTGCTAAGCGCGAAAGTACGCTGCGTCACACCGTGCACGAATGTTCCCGTACAGGCTGTTTGTACCGTGTAGTTCCAGACCTGATTACCTGTATTTGCAGGGCAATACAGCACGATGGTAGGTTGCACGCGCTTCAGTATCTGCATGTGGATGGCCAAGCCATATTGGCCAGCGTTGGCACCCGCCGACTGGCTAAACGAAAGAATGCACGTGCTGGTGCCATTGTTCGCCTGAACCGGTAGACGATTGGCGAAAGACTTCTCGAAATATCGCTGGCACAGCATCAACTCTTCAGCAACCGGACGGTATTCGAAAGGCGTGGAAACCGGCCCCTCTTCCAACTGGATCTGCGCCAGATCGACCGTCTGCACGACGTTGAGCGGCAGGTCGAATGCCAGTCTCAGGCAATCGTTCGTGCCAAGCATTTTCCCGGCGATGGTCGGCACCTGAAATGTTGCGCTGTACTGGGTCCAGGCAGTGTTCAGTTGAAAGGCGTCAACCGCTTTCGTCACCGGTTCCGAACCACTTGCGCCAAAAATTTGCGCGAATGCCACTTTCAGTGCGCGCGGAGCATCGGATCGCGCCCAGAAGGTAACGGTGGCTGTTTTACCGGCCAGGGTTCGAACCGACTCGATAGCCTGGGAAATTTTATGCTCCGTTGCACCGACGCCCGCCGTGGTCTGCTGCCAGCGCAGGAAATACGCCGGCTCACCGGCCACCTCGGTCTGCCCCGGAACGAAGCTCTGCCGGCTGATCGCTACAGCCGCATTACCGTTCCAGTCACAGCGAAACCTATCAGCCACGTAACCACCAATATTCGGTGCCTGATTGGTCGTCCCGCGTTGCCAGATATCGAATCCGCCGTTGATCAGCAGATTCTTGCGGTACACCTGCACCGGGAACTGCTGCAACGGATCGGGCTTCGACAACAGCCGAATCGCCTGCGCCAGTTGATTGGTCTGCTGTTCATCCGGAGTCAAACCGGCAGCAGTAATCGCACTGAGAATTTCCTCGGTAACGCTGTTTCCCCACCTGGCCGGGATCAGTGAGCCGGGCTTGCCCACAACCGGGTCTTCATCGACAAACTTGCCGTTCTCCAGGCCGGAGCCGGGAACGCTTTTTGGATAGTCCATGTTGATTCCTCAGCCGTTTGCCCGCAGCAGGCCTTCCAGCCAATCGGGCTCGACCGGACGCGACAGTGCGTTTGGAAAGTCCGGATCATTTGGCCAGTCACGCAGCGCTTGCCGGTAAGCCAGCAACTGCTTGAACTCTTCGGTGCGCAGGGTCGTTCCCTCACCCACTTCAAGCTCTTCAGCGTCGCGGAACACCAACCACTGGGTGTTTTGAAGCACCTGGTTGCGCCATGCGCGTTCACGGTTGGCCAGCTCAATCGGGGAATTGAGAGGATCGGTCAACACAGGCTGGCCAGAGTGACTGGCGCTGATGACTTTGCCGGCAGCTTGTCCCGCAAACAGCTCAGCGTATTGCGCCTGGGTAATTTCCACCGCCCCGTCAGGCACTTCGGGAAGTGCGCTATCGACTCGATCAAAGCCAAGACTTTGTGCATAGAAATAAATCGTCATGATCAATACCCCCAAACCAGAACGCGACACGAAATTCCCGGCTCAGCCTTTACACTTCCAGCCAGCACATTTCGGACCCGCGCAACCACTGTCGTTGTCGTGGAGTTCGCGCCGTCAAATGCCCAAACGGTTACGTTGGAGCTACTCCAGCCTGCCGGATAGCCTTCATTGGCGACACCGCCTAGAACAGCATTGGGAAATCTGATCGGCAACGACACCGTCATGTTGCCATTCGCATCGGAGCCCCCTGTTACCCATTGCACGATCAAACCGCTGGGAAACTTTTGATATCCCGATGTAGCGAACTGCGCGGCGTAATTGGTTGAGTACTTCAACGCAGCAGTGCCATAAACCACCCACACCCCAGACTCTCTGACGAAGTTCGCACTCTCACCATTGTTGATGACGATCGACGCCAGATAAGCCCCTTGCGGACTGATCTGCGCACCGGTTTTACTGGCCACGGTAACGGGCGCGCTATTACGGCAATGCAAGCTGATCGTGGCGCCGTTCGGCACCGAAACGGCATCCGGAAGCGTCACGGTATAAGCCACGTTACCGCCCAGACCGATCGAGCAGCCAACATCGGTCTGGGTCAACTGGGTGGCGGCGGATATACCGCGAGCACTGGCATAACTGCCCAGCGCCCGTTGCACAAACTCGGAAGTTGCTGCCGAGCGTCCGCCATCAAACTGCGGCGCCGTCGTGAACAATGTCGGGCTGCGCAAAGCCGCCAGCAACTGATTGTTCGACGATTCGTTCGGCGTCAGGCCGGCCGCCTGAACGACGTTAAGAATTTCTTGCGTGACGCTGTTGCCCCACGTCGCCGGGATCAGCGAACCGGGTTTTCCGGCAATGGGATCCTCATCGACAAACTGGCCGTTGACCAGGCCGACACTGGGCACATTTTTGGGGTAGTCCAATGTTCATCTCCTTGATTTAAATACAATGGGTGCACAGGCCTCAGCCAATCACACTGGCTAGCCAAAGCGGCGCTGACGGTCGGGAATCCGCTGCCGGAAAAAGCACCGAATCTGGCCAGTCGCGCAGCGCTTGTCGGTACTCGAGCAGTTCCAGATACTGCGCGGCCTTGAGCAAGGTTCCGCGTCCCAGTTCCTGCTCATCGCGATGGCGAGTGACCAGCCATTCGGTCGCTGAAAGGGATGCCTGACGCCAGCTACGTTCCGCTGCCGCAGGTGCTTGATCTGCAACAACCGGCGCCTGGAGGATCACCGGACTTTCCTGCGCAGGCAGTAGTCCGGCAGCTGTCGGCAACTGACTGATCGGCGCGCCGATTTCGACCGCCTGACCATCCGGCACTCGCACCATCGACTCGACAAAAGACGGCGCGAACAGTTGGCTGATTGCGTACTCACCGGTGTCGATTTGTTCGACGACCACGCCGTTCTCGATCCGTGCATAGATGGCCATTATTCGTACTCCCAGATTTCACAGAAGGCGTTGCCACCAGCACCGCTGCCGAATGAACTCGACGGATTTGACGAGCAAGAGCCGCTGCCTCCCGAGCCTCGGACGCCTGCGAAACCAGGATTGTGTACGCCCCTGTACGGGCCGCCACCGTCGAACGGACTCGCCGCTCCGCCTCCGGAGAGCATTCCCCAATTGCCGTTGAACATTGCGTAGCCACCGGTATGACCGCGTGCGTTGGCAAGATTGCCGCCCACGGCGTCTAGACCTCCAGTGCCGCCCTGAACGTAGCCTGAGGATGAGGTGGTTGTATCGATGTTCAGAATCTGTGCGCCACTACCACCTGCAACGCTCATGTAAGAGCCGAAGGAAGCCCCACCGCCAGCCAGGCCCATCGTAGTGCTGGCAGCTCCACCCGCACCCAAGGAAACGGGCACGCCGGCAAGCATCTGGGGCGTCACGTCATACAGACTCTCCGCATAGGCCCCCGATCCGCCGCCGCCACCGAGACGTAGGTTCCCGGAGGCGACAGGTGCACAACCGCCGCCAGATCCACCGGCCCCCACCAGTCGAACACGAATACGTTTGGCCTTGGGGTTAGGCTTGTAAACCGTGATCCCAACCGTTTCGAACTGCCGAACCCCCAGCAACCGCCCCACCGCATCGGTGATGCCGTAGCCACTCAAGGTCGTCGGGGTATTTTTCAGTTTGGTGAAGTCGACCAGTGCACCGATTGCACTGGCCAGTTGATCGGTTCTGGCTTCATCCGGCGTCAATCCGGCGGCCTTGATCGCATTCAGAATTTCTTGTGTGACGCTGTTGCCCCACGCGGCCGGAATCAACGATCCCGGTGTACCGGCAAGGGGGTTTTCATCGACGAAGCCGCCGTTGACCAGCCCCACGCCGGGAATGTTTTTTGGATAGTCCATTGCACTGTTCCCTGTGCTGAAGTCAGTTGGCTACGGCCGTGCCGGGTGCGACCGGCCAGGTAATTTCATCGGGGAAACCGGCCTGTTTTTCGATGCGGTTCAGCTCGACGCTGTAGAGCTTCCACTCGATCAGCAGCAGTTGTTCGTCACGGCTGGCATCGCCGATGTCTTCGGCGTATTGCAGGGGCGCGATGCGCAGCACGGCATCGCGTAGCAGTGCGTCGCGCTGATCGAGGCGTTGCTGTCTAACGCTCGCCAAGCGAGCCTGCTCATCCAATACCCAGGCGTTGTCGCGCCAGATATGGAACTCCCCTGGCCATGGCTCTGTTGTAAGGGTGTCAGGCAACTCTCCCAGTTCGGTCAATATTTGCCTGACGCCATCGTATTTGCGGTAAACCACACCGCGCCGGTCTGTCAGCTCTCGAGGAACATTGTTAACCAGTGTCCACACTCGCCCGCTTTCGGGCGACGGCAGCTCGAATGAAAGTTGAACGGCATTACTCGGCAGCTGAACACCAAGACCGGGGGTGACATCAAACTCGACAGGGCCGGTCAAACATCCCAGATGATCAGTCAGATAATTAAACATGGGCACCTCAGATAAGTTTGATTCGACCCGGATAGGCAATATTTCGAGGACGCGTGATACCGCCGTGGTTCAGCAGTTCTGAATCGGCAATTGGCGTAATCGGCGCAGCAGGTGTGATGTATTTGACGGTGGCGCCGGCGTAATCGGCGTAGTTGCCCATATCGAAACCCAACTGGGCCTTCTGGGAAATGATGTTTGTCGCAAACAAAATGTTGTCGGCGACGCCGTTGTCCCCCTGAACCAATGAACCTTTTTGCCAGGATCCCGCCGCACGACCGGTATCGACCAAACCGCCTTCGGCCAGGACGCGCAAGAATTCACCACGGGCTTCTGGCAGGCGAAAAGTGGTGGTGCCGTCTCCAGGCGTCCACGCACCGCCTCGATCCGCCTCAGAACGCAACATGCCTGACTGCTGCGCGTGATCCCAGAGCCAAGGCCATTCCGAGCGATTCAGTAAGGAACCATTCAGCGCGGCATAACCACCGGGCAATACAGCCAGTGTGGTTTCAAAGGCTATGTAGCCAAGTGAGGATCCATCCAGACGACCGACCGGCCACCAATTGCCCGCTGCATCGCTGCGTAAATGCCACCAGTCACCGGCGCCCATCAACACGAGAAACGGATAGCCCGAAGCATTCAGGTGGGTGTGAAACCTGATCACATCGCCGGTTGAACTTCTCACAACCAAGCGGTTACCGCTGTTATCGACTCGCCGCACAATGACGTCACGCACCCCCAGGCTGGCATTGGCTGGAGGCAGACTGACGGTCAGTGCGCTGGCCCCGGCGTCGATCAGAACCAAGCCCAACTCTTCAATGGTCAATGACCTGGACACTCCAACCAGAGTAATCACCGAACGCATCGGACTGGCATTGCCAACAATCGATTGAATCGCTTTGAACAACTGACCGGTATCGGTTTCGGAAGCCACCAGCCCGCCACGGGTAATTACACTCAGAATCTCCTGAGTCACACTGTTGCCCCACACAGCCGGAATCAACGATCCCGGCGTACCCGCCACCGGGTTTTCATCGACGAAGCGGCCGTCGACCAGGCCGACGCTGGGGACGCTTTTCGGATAATCCATAAGATGTTCGTTCCTTTGAAATGACAAATGACCTGCATCGGCAAAACGTTCTCCGTCTACCTGTCCCAAGGTCCGTTTTCTGAAAATAAAAAGCCCACAACGAAGTGGGCTTGGGTGACGCTGAACGGAGGCTTTTCGGCTTAGCTGGAAAGGCCGCTGGCCAATTCGCGAATGGCGACCAAAGCTTCGTCACCAGCGCTGCGCGCCAGATCCATGTTGCCTTTGGCAGCCTGCGCGCGAATTTGCGCTTTGGCCTTCAGGCGCAGCGTACGCAGCGTCAGCAGATGGTCGGTCAGCTGATCGGCCTTGTTCAGAATCTGCTCGGCGGCCTGTTTGGCGCTGCGCCCTTTGGCAACCCACGCTGCGACCGACAGTGGCACTTCCTTTTTCGGGTAACCGGCGTCCTGATAGGCCTGAGCGTCAGCGGCGGCCTGGGCGTATTCCATGGCTTTGAGCGGGTCGCCGGCCAACACGGTGCGCACGTTGTCGGCGGTGGCGTCGACTTTGGTACACAGACGTTCAGTTTCCTGCTCGTCCAGCACAGCCTGCTTATCGCCGTTCACGACCCACTTCTCACCGTCCCAGTCATGGGCGGCAGAAGGTTGAGGAAGGCGCATTTCGCCGTCGAACTGATGAAGCTCCTGAATCACGATCATCGAATCAACTCCCACTGCAACTGGACGTTCACGGCGTCCCCGAAATTGATCGCGATGCCGACGCTGTAGTCGGTCACCGGATGCGTCTTGATCCCCATGCTGAATAGCAATTCATCACTGTCCGCATTGGATTGACCCAGGTTGTGCTCAGCCTGATAAGACTGCCAGAGCGAGCGCAGATTGGCGTGATCAAAACTGGCAGTCAGCGTCGAGACCGTAACGTCATAAACAATGTTGTTGGTGAATATCACGCACGGTTGCAGAGTCGCCGGGTTCCAGCCTCCCGCATTATTGGAAACGCCCGTCGAAACGGGAGACAGGTAGCTGTAGTTGCCTCCGGTCCATCCAGCCGACGGAAACGCGACACTCGTTACGGCCGCCGATGAGGGCGTCGGATTGCCCACCACCAGCCGCGCCGCGCGCGCATGCGGGTCCAGCGGCAGAAACACTGCACCTGTGCCATTGACGGTCTGCGTCCAAGTCAAACGTGCGCGGTTGTATATCGCACGCATCGTCGGCACCGAGCCAGGCGCGCCGGTGACGACCCAGGCCAGACACATGTCCAACACCGAGCTCTGAAAACCACCGCCGGCAGCGCCGTTGGCCGCTCCTTTCAGAGTCTCGGGTGTCACGTCGTAAATCGTACCGCGCTGGGTATAGAAACTCAGCACACCACCCACCACCTGCGCCCGCAGAAAGTAGCTCGAGCTGGGCAGCAGGTCTGCACTGCTCCAGGCCTGGGTAATGAACGTCCGCGAACGTCCCAACTGACCCGTCACCACTTCCTGACCAATGCTGACGTATACGCCCGCCGGTACGGACACTCGCCCGCCACTGCTCGACACGGCGGCCGGCGTGATGGATAACCGGCCATCCGCCGTGGCAACGGTTGGCAAAGGCAAAGCCGATAGCGGCAACGCCAGATCCTGGTTCCAGCCCTTGGCCGTCACCGACTGAATCGCCTGCAACAACTGATCGTATTTCTTCTCGTCCGGGGTCAGCCCCCCGGCATTGATCACGTTGAGAATTTCCTGCGTAACCCCGTTACCCCAATCCGCCGGAATCAACGACCCCGGCGTCCCGGTCATCGGGTTCTCATCGACAAACTTCCCATTCACCAAGCCGGCGCTGGGCACACTGTTCGGATAATCCATGGCTCATTCCCTCCTAGTCATAATTGATGTGCACCTTGGTATGCGCCGGCGCACTGCGGTGGATCAGGCACTCCAGTGCCGAACCCGGGTTGACGCCAAAACGCTCACCCCAATAGCTCGCGCCGAAACGCCGACCCAGCAACAAGCGCCCGCCGGTGTTGAGCGTCCACATGAACTGCGCTTCCCAGGTGCCCCAATGCGCCGAGCCGAACCGCGAGCGGCCCATGCGCGGGGCTTCGAGTTCGGTGATGGTGGCGTTGGGATAGCCCTGGCTTTTGGCGATGTCGAGGTAATAGCCGATGGCCTGGCTACCGACCGCGAGCAAGCGTCGGCGTACGGCGAGGCGACGGTCGTCGAACAGCGGCGTGGTGCCCAGGCAGGGGTCGGGCAGGTTCATCACCCGCTCCCAGTCCGGCACCAGTTCGCTGACGCCGGCCGGGTCCATTTCGTTGAGCAGGTCGGCGGCGCGGGCATCGAGGCGGGCCAGTTCGACGGCGACGCCTTGCAGCACTTCTTCGAGTTCCGGCACGCGTTCCGGGTCCCACGCCGGGCCACTGGGCAGCAAAGCGCGCAGTTGCGCCTGATATTGCGCGGCGGTTCTTATGCCCCCCATACACAACCTCCGAAGGTCAGCAGTTCGCTGTCGTTGGCCGTGACGTTGGCGATGGGGGCTGTCAGCACGTGGTCGGTTTCACCGGCGGCGCTGCTGATGGCTTCGCGAATATGGCTGATCAGCAGATCCTCGCCGAGATCGGCTTCGCGGTTGTGCAAGTCGCGCAGTTGGGTCTCGACCGCAGCGCGCACGGCGCTGGTGTCGGGGGTCAACTTCAGGCGATAGGTAATGGGCACTTGAATCGGCGCACGCACATGCACTTCAGCCGTCACCGGACGCAAGGGTTCGATATAAGCCTGAACCTCGGCCAGTTGTTCGTCGTTCGGCACCGGTTGCGGGTCGTCGTCACGCATGATGTACACGCCGACGGTGCCCGGGCCAAGCAAGCCGCCACGGCACCACGCGCGGGTCACGCCCGGCACTTCCAGCGCCCAGGTCTCGTAGTCGCTGGCCGAGCCGCCATGGGGAATGACGCGGTAGGAACGAATCACCCGCGAGCGCAGCGATTCCAGACTTTCCCGGGCCACGCCGCCGCTGAGCCCCGGCGCAAGCACGACAAAACTGTTGCCGACCACACCGGCAATCGGCTGCACCGGCGTCAGCGCCAGCCCGGCGTCGGCATTGCCCAGACTGCCGGCATCGAGCGCGGCGATCGTGGTGGTGTTGCTGCCATTGACGGTGGTGCGTGCGGCGGTGACTTTGTAGGTGCGGCCGTCATTGGTTTGCAGCAGCGTATCGGCGTCGAGCACCGCGCCGGCAGTGGCGGTAAAACTCACCGTGCCGGTGGCCACTTGTGCCGGTTTGCGCGGTTGGTTCAGACGCAGAGCGGCGATGCGCTCCAGGGTCGATTCATCGGCCTTGTCAGGCAGGATCTGCTCGGCAATCCAGTCGAGATAACCGTACAGACCATAAGCTGCGCCACCGAGGGTACGAGCCAGCACTTGCGCATCGGACTGGCGCAGCGAATCGCCGGCCAGGTCGCTTTGGGTGCGCTTGATCAGCACCGGCAGCGAAGGGGTTTCAAACGGCATAGATCACCTGCCAACTGTTATCGGGGTTGATGTCCAGACGTTCGCCGTCGGCCAGGGTCAGGACCGTGCGCAGGTTCAGGCGCTGAGCGTCGAGGCGTTCGCTGATGATGTCGATGGCGCTGCAGTGGCCGTCGTCGATCAGCCACTGCAAGGCTTCGCGGGCATAGAACTCGGCGTCCATCTGTGTTTGTCGGGTCAGCTTGACCCGGCGCAGCAGCCACAGCCTCGAGCCGATTCGGTCGTCGGCGACGGTGGGAAAACTGTCGCCCCACCAGCCGAAACGCTCTTCGTCGTCGAGGGCGTCGTCATCGGCGGCGCGGCGCCAGGTGAACAGGCTGATGAGCACGGCGCGTGTCAGCGCGGTATGGAGGTTGGGGCTGATCAGCATCACTTGCCTCCTGCCGGCGCGCCGGTCTGGCCGTTGCCGGCCTGTACGCCGACATGTACGTGTTTGATCTGGCTGATGCCGCCGGCCAGCTGATCGCCGGTGGAAACGATCTTGCCGGTCTGATTGATCACCGGCGTGTCGAAGTTCACCGCGCTGCTGGCGCGGATGTTCAGCGTGGCGGTTTCAATGTCGATGATCCGCCCGCGCTTGAAGTGAATTTTGTCGCCTTCGTCGGTGTAGATCGCCACTTCGCCCGACGCCAGCGATTGCAGGCGGTAACGGCGATCGGCAATGACCAGGGCGATGGCGTGGGAACGGTCGCCGCCGATGAACGCGACGACACCTTCGGCACCGGCCAGTGGATGGCTGGTGAAACCGTAAGGTTCAAAGTGCTCCATGTCGTCGTTCACTTCACCGGCGGTGAGGCGCATTTGCAGCGATTGCAGCTTGGATGCCGAATTGGCGAGCACGACAGTGCCGCGCGCCAGCAGGCGTGTCAGTAGGCTCATGAATTGTCCTCAAGACTTTGCCAACACAAAACCTGTGGGAGCGGGCTTGCCCGCGATGGCGGTGTGTCAGGCAAAGAAGTGTTTGCGGTAACCACCGCTATCGCGGGCAAGCCCGCTCCCACAGGGGCAGGTAATGGCAGTCAGGTTTGGTGTCAGGCCGGGGTTTTTTTCGGGGGCGTTGGATCAGGATCGAAGGTATGCGGCGGCGCCACTTGCAGCGTGGTCACCGAACCTTGTGCCGACAACGAATACGTGACCTTGGAGATCAGCATGTCGCCATCAAACCCAAGCACCGGATCCGTGACTTTGACCAGCGTGTTGTGCCGCCAAAGATCACCGTTGGCCTGGCGCCAACCCTGCACCTGATACGTGGTGGTCTGCGCCCGCCCCATACGGGTGGCGCACTCCCACTGGGCGCGTTGCTGGGCCAGTTCGAACGTCAGCGCGGTGCCCTCGTTGATGATGGTGGTGCGTCGACGTTTGAAGCTCAGATCGGTCGCGCTGGATTCAACCTCGCTGACTGCCGCCCCGCTCTTCTTGTCCGAACCTTTCTGCTGGCCGATCACCCGGTATTCGGAGAACACCTGACTCTGATCCATGGGGGCGTTGGCCGACAGGATATTCTTGCCCAGTTCCAGCGCATCGCTGGCCCGACCACCGCTGCCGGGTTTGGCCAGCACCAGCCGGCCCTGCTCGTCATCGGTGGAAAACACCCGCAGCAACGAGAGCAAACGGTCGATCGACTGGAACACGGTTTCACCCGGCACGATCGTGTGCTTGGTCAGCCGTGCAGTCTCGGGGATTTCATTGACCACCATCAGCCCGTACTCCATCGCCAGCGCCTGGACGATGCTCAGCAACGGTTGCTCCTGCCACTGGTTCGGCTGGTTTCTGGCGGCGCAATCGACCAGATCCTGGGTCTTGGAACTGCCCTCAATGCTCAGGCTGATCTGGCGTCCGTCATAGCTGATCGGCGCCTTGAACACATAGCCGGTGAGCACCAGGTCCTGGCCGATTTTCACTTCGCAGGGGTCACCCGGCTTGATCCGCTGGTCCACCGTCTGCCCCGGCCACTGCCAGGTGATGTCAAGTTTGAACGTGCGGAACTGGCGCTCCAGATCGGCCGTGATCTCCACGCTTTTCCAGCCGCCGTATTCCATGTTGTTGACGGTCAACGTGACGCGGTTATCCATCTCGCTCATGGCTCACTCCCCGGAGACTTTCACATCGTTGGGCGAGAAACCTGGATGGTTCATCCCGTTGCGCTGGGTGATTTCAGTGACCCGTGTGGCATCGCCCAGATACTTGTAGGCCACCACCACCGCCGGAGCGCTTTCCTGGAAGGTTTTAGTGACCAAGCGCACACCGGACGACGCGACCGACTTGAGGTGCGCGACCGCCGCATCCTGCAGATCACTGATCAGTTGGTGGTGCGCAGGGCCGGCCTTGGTCTTCACCAGATTCAGGGTCTCGATCAGCGTCTTCTGAATCGCCTGCACATCATCGATGGCGGGCACGTCCGGACGATTGATCGGCTGGTTCGCCTGCTGATCGACGGAAGGTGTCGACGGCAATTTCACCGGTTTGGTGGCCACCGGCATGGATGCGATCCACTGCGCCGCTTTCACGATCAGCGTGTCCTGCACCAGATCGGCCATGGCCTGCGCCGCGGCGTTGGTGTCCTTGCCTGTGGTGATCTTCGGCGCATCAGCCTTGCGGATTGCTTCGAGTTGTTGCGACACGTCGGCAATCACGCCACGGTAGCCCTCCTTCGCGAATTCCTTGAGTTCCTTGATATCGCCGAGCAGGCCTTTGAACTCCGCCGCCACTTCCTTGGGTAACTCCTTGACCGCTTTGACCAGTTCGGTGATCTGCCGATATTGCTCGATCAGCGGTTTGAGCTGTTCTTTGATCACCTCATAAACGCCGGTCAGGCTGTTACGCAGATTGGCAATGCCGATCCGCGCGGCCTTGATCAGCGTCATCGCCTGTTCGAAACGTGCCACTGCCGACCCCAGCAACGTGTCTGCCTTGACCAGCAGCACTTTCTGCGTGCTGACGCTGGCAGTCGGGAACGGCAACGGCTGATCGGGATAGAACTTCAGGGTAAAGGTCACCAACCCGCCGTCCTGGCGGGTGTGGGTCATGTCGCATTCGCCGACCTTGACTTGCAGTCGTCCAAGCCATGGATGCACCAGTTCACCGCTGCCCGCCTCCAATGCCTTGAGCAGCTTGTCACGCTGTTCCAGGCAATCGGCGCCGATGATAAACGCCGTGACATCGTGAATCCTGGCCTGCTGGCCGAGGTCTTCGAAGTACGGCAGGTCACGTTGCGGATACTCGTGCAACTGACCTTTGCGACCGACCGGGGTTTTCGCCTGATCGATCCAGAAACCGACACCACGAAAGGATGCCGGCAACAAACGGTCACGCCAGTTCATTGGAACCTCCCATCGACAGCGAGCGATAGCCGATGCGCGAAGACAGCGCCAGGCCGGGTTGATTGGTTTGCGGTTGATCGGTGCGCAATCCGGCCGGCGCATTTTCGAAGCGCACGGTCAGGCCGCCTTCGAGTTGGGTGCGGTTGTTGATAGCGCTTTGTTGAATCAGCGCACCGGAAGTTTGTGGCAGCGTGCTGCTCATTCCTGGCGCCCCGGCAGGCGCCGCAGCGCTGCTGCCGGTGATCGTGGCGAAGAACCCGGAGAAATTGCCACCGAGCAGTTCTTTGACCTGTCCGAACATCCCTTGGAGTCTTGCCCACATATCACTGAACCAGTCGAGAACGGGCTGCCACTTCTGCTGGATAGATTCCAGCGGCGACTGACTGAACAGATCACCCAAGGTTGCTTTCACCGATTGTGCGTCCGTGTTCAGCGTTGCCCACAAACCGGAGAAATATTCAGTAACGCCATTCCACTTCGCCATGACCGCTTCCACGGGAGTGTTGCCAAACAAGTTCTGAAACTCGCTTTTCAATGGCTGGGCACCCGCCCGGAGAACGTCCCACAGCGCTGAAAAAACCGGTGCCAAGGGTTGCCAGGCGCTTTCGACCATAGCGGTCGGAGACCAGGAGAACGTCGATTTGAGTTGCTCCCAACCGTTCGCCGCCACACTTTGCATGTTGCCAACCGCATCGAAGACCGTGCTTTGCGCCGAACGCCAGACCGTCGACATGTTGGTTGTCAGCGTGCCGTCGAACAGCGATGTGATGCTCGACCAACCGGTTGCAACGCTGTTGCTCATATCGTCGATGGCCGTGAAGACCGCGCTTTGTGCGGAATCCCAAACGCCTGACATTTTTGCTGTCAGTGTGCCGTCGAACGCTGACTTGACCGACTCCCATCCGGCCAGTGTCGCCGCATAGGTACGATTCCAGTACTGGCTGACGACGTCATCAGCGGAGTTCCACAACGCAGTCATTTTTTCCAGTGGCGAGGTGTACAACCGGGCCTTGAGGCTTTGCAATCCAGCCGCAGTGCTGGCAGCTGCACTGTCCCAGTAAGCGCCGACGGAGGCGCGAGCCGAATCCCAGGTTTGTTCGATAAAAGCGCCGAATGCCTGCAGACCTTCGGACGCACCCGCCGCAAGACGGCTGGCACCGGCAATGGCGTCAGCGCGCATCTCCTGCCACTTCAGCGAAGCTGTGGCACTCATCGAGTCGAACCGTTGCCTTGCGCCCGTGACCATCTCATCCCAGCCCTGGCTTACGTCGTCGATGCCGCGACGTGTCGCATCGCTGATCGATTGCCAGTTCCGGCTGAAGAAGCCCGAAATCGCCCCCCAGTTGTTGGTGATCAAGCGCGCGCCGATGACAATGATCGCCACCGCCGCCGCAATCGCGGCGGCAATCAAACCGATCGGTGAGGTCAAAATACCCAACACACCCACCAGCCCCATCGCACCCACGGTGACCACCGTGAATGCGACAGCTGCTGCCGCCAGCCCTTCAACAAGAGAAGGATTGTTCGCCACAAACTGGCCAATCGAAGTAATCACTGGCGTGATTGCAGTGACGATGCCGTTCACCGCCGGCAGTAACGCGTTGCCAATGTTCAGCGAGATCTTGTCCAGCGCTTCGTTAAACTTTGCCAGGTTGGCCGAGGTTTCCCCCTGCACCACTTTGGGCAGTTTCAGGCCCTTGTTCGCCATGACCTTTTTTGCCAGCGCATCCTGCGCTTCGATGGCTTTCTTGATGCCGTCCTGAAACGGCTTGAGCAAGCCACCTTCGGAGATGAACCCGGCGACGTCCAGCGGCTCGAGACCGCTGTCCTCCATGCTTTTCTTGAATGCTGCGACCTTGCCGCGCAGCCCTTTCATTTCGGCTTCCATCTTCTCGGCGCCCTTGAGCACCACGAGCATGTTGACCGTGACAGGAAAGGTCTGCGGAATCAGGCTCAAATTTGTATTCGCCATCACTGCACCTGCTGCATCGCATTGATCCGTTGCGCGTGCTCCAGCGATTCGCGGAGCACATCCAGTGGCCTGGCCATCATCTGTTCGGGGTCAACCTTCCAGAACCAGGCCAGGTCATAGGCGACGGCGATCAGGTCGGTGATGGCGCCGACGCCGCACTCATGAAAAAACTCGCAACGGCCCAGCTCAACGCGTTGAGGTCAGCCAGGTCGAGCTGGTTGACCGACGACGGCGGAATGCCGGCGCACACGGCGATGTATTTGGCCGCCACGTCCATGTCGAGGCTGACTTCTTCGCTCTTGTCGATCTTGTACGGCAGCGCCTTGTTCGCTAGCACTTCCTGCACCGTCTGACGGCGCTGGACGATTTCGGTCTGGTGCTCGCCGTGAGCTTCGATCGCAACCTGAAGCTTCACGGCGCCGCTCATTGCCAGGTCCCCTTGATGCCTTCGAATTTCAGTTCGATGGTGGCGTCATCGCCTTTGGAGACCGGTTCTTCAACCAGATACGCACCGGCCAGCACGTAGACTTTGCCGTTGCTGAATTCGCAAGTGACGGTGATATCGGTGCCTTCAATCAGCTTCTTCAGCGGGAAGTCGGCGGTGTGCAGCGCGGTCACTTTGAACGACGGCGCGATGTCGGTTTCCTTGTAGAAACCCGGTACGACGGTTTCGCGTTTGACCGCCATCAGCGGGGCTTCGCAGCCGCCATTGATGGTCAGTTGTGCGCCGTCGACTTTGACGTAGCAGGTACCTGCAATCAGTTGACCCATGGTGTTACTCCCTTGCATAAAAAAGCCCACGCGAGGTGGGCTGAAAACTTGCCGTCAAACGCGCTGATCAAGCCGCGTCGTCGTACTGCAGACGGAACTGGTTGAGCAGTGCGAACACGCGCAGACCGTTGATGTAATCCGGCGGGAACAGCACGTTCACGCGGCTCGGGTCCTGCACGTCGCGCTCGACGATCAGGTGTTCGGCGAACAGCTCGGCGTTCTCCACGTGACCTTCCAGTTCGAGCTTGGCGTACTGAGCGATCAACTCACCGCGAATGGTCGCAGGCGTCACGATTGGCTGGCCGGCGCCGAAACGGGTGCCGTCGGAGGCCAGTTTGTGCCGACCGTATTTGCTGGTGATCACGCTTTGCAGACGACGCACGATGAACGCCGACTGGTGCATGGTTTCGCTGTCCAGATACGAATTGTCGGCTTGGCCGTAAGCGTTTTTCTGGTAAGTGGTGATCGAGCGCTGGATGCGCACGTAACCGCCCTCGTAGTAGGCGGTGGCGATGCCGTAGTTGAGCAGCGACTGACGCTCGGTCAGGGTGAAGCGCTCACTCGCCGGCGCCGGATCAACGCCCGGCAGGCTGCCGCTTTGCGTTGGACGGCTGGCGTCGGCGGAGATGAACACCGCGGTGCGTGCAGCCAGTGCGGCAGCTTGTACCCAGAACGGTTGCGGAACGCCCGCCTCCAGCGCCTGAATGGTCATGTGCTGATCGTTGCGTGCCTGGCCCGCAGCGACCAGCGTACCGACGGTGCCGCGTTTGGCGCTGTAGACGTGACCGAACAATTGCTTGGCCCACGACCAGCGACCGGTGCTGTCATCCATGACCGCTTGCCAGGTGTTGAGGGTCGACAGATCGGACCATGGCAGTGCGATGAATTCGAACGGCTCGTCACCCAGTGCGGCGATGGCTTCAACCTGATCCGGCACACCGGCGCCGCCGGTCATGGCGGTGATCGCAGTGGTCAGGCCGGCCGGGGTGTCTTCGCCATTGCTCTTGCCCAGGCGATTGAATTGCAGGCTGATGTCGTTGCCGCTGTCGCCAGTCCATTTGGCGTTCAGGGTGACCACACCTTCGGCAGCCGCAGCGCTCACCGGCAGATCGGCCGTGGCGTTGATTTTCTGCGCCAGTGCGGTGGCCGCTTGTGCGGCAGTAGCGCCGTTGACCACGGTGGCTTGCACACGTACGCCGCCAATATACAGATTGAGCACGCCGGCCTGAGTGGCGGTGCCGGTCAAGGTCAGCACGCCTTTGGCGATGGCGCCTTCGGTGTTGTGCAGCGGCAGGCACCAGATCTCGCCGATCGGGTCGGCCTTGCGGAAGGTCTCGTACATCGAGGCGAGCATCGAGCCTTGGCCGCCGATGCTCTTGGCCAGCGCAACGCTGGAGACCAGCACCAGTTTGCCGACTTCAGTCGGGGCAATGTTGTCGTTGACCTGAGCGACGATCAACCGACGCAGGGTCGAACTTGCGCTATTGGCAGCCGAGTTGTCCATTTCGGCATAGAACAGCGGTACACGAATGTCCGCAGGGATGTTGCTGAATCCGATCGCCATTATTTGGCTCCCTTTTGTTTGGCTGGTGCAGTTTTGAGGGTGATATCGCCGTCGGCCAGACGCCGGCGCCACCAGGCGCTGTCCAGCACTTCACGGCCTTCGACCGGCAGCAGATCGCCCGCCTCCGGGTCAGGTACGACGCGGCCGGCGGCCGGCAGTACGGTGATGCGATTGCTCATGGGGTTACGTCTCCAGAGAAAGTCATTTCCACGCGCCCATCGGGGCCCGGGCGTTTCAGGTTGGGGTCGGCCGGGTCGATCGCATCGACCCGCACGGTGGCCCCGGTAAAGGACGACAAACCGTCCAGTTCGCGTTCGTGCCAACTCTCCGCAGGCTGACTCGGCAGATTGCGGCCGAGTTGGAACTCGGCAAAAAAGCGCAGCCGGTAGAAGGCGCGGCTGCTGTTGATCGAGACCAATTCGCCGCCGTCGTAAACGATGGCGCTGTAGTCTTTGTCGGGCTTGAACCCCACCACTGCACGCCACAGTTCGGCGCGCAGGTCGTGCAACAGGTCCAGCGCTTTTGTCGCGTCGCTGGCGTCAAGCGCCAGCACGATTTCGAAGCGGTCACGGATCGGTTGGGTGGTGAGGTTTTGGGTGGTGCTTTCACTCGCCAAGTCGGCCAGTGGCAGCACATGGGCCGAGGGTGTCGGCAGATCGGCATTGCCTTGCAGCAACGCCAGATCGACGCCCACCGAAATATCATTGGCAAGGCTTGGGCATTGCCCACGCAATTGCGTGAGGATCGGGGTGATCTTCATGGGGTGTTCCAGAATGGAGTGAAATGCGGTTTGCAGGACACTGCAAAAACCTGTGGGAGCGGCGGTGCTGTGGCTAACGGTGAATCAGTCTTTGGCTTCGGCCTTGGGGTCGAGGCTGGTCGCCTCGATCAGGCAGCGATAGCTTTCCTCGCGCTTGCCGCTGGCGGTGACTTTCTCGATCGACCAGCGACCGCGCATGAAGTCTGGCCAGGTGTCATCGAGCATCAACAGGCCTTCGGCAGCCAGCAGCGGATCGCCCGGACAGGTGACCTTCAACTTGTATTTCTCGCGCAGCATCTTGCGCACTTCGGCTTCGCCGATGGCTTTGGCTTCTTCTTCACTGGCGTGTTTCTGGCGAATGACCTTGTAGGGCTCGGAACCGGTTACCACCTCTCGCAGTTTGGCAGCCGCGATGTCCCAGAAGCAGGTCTTGCAACCCTGGTTCTGGGTGCGAGCGGTCTCTTCCAGCGTGGCGCTGATGAAGGCGTGATCACCCGGTCGATTGTTGCTGGTCACCGACAGCCTGACGTCCGGTATGACCTGGCCCGACAGGTTTTTGAGCTGCGCCGGTTTGGCCAGGACGTAGAGGTCGTTAAACGGTTTGGCTACCGCGTCGTACTTGAGCGCCAGTCGCGTGATGAAGCTCATGTCGGTTTCGTTCGATTGATCAACATGAGCAATCCGAATCAGCGCCAGTTCGGGATCGACGCGCGGCGAAAAACCGTGCCGCGAGACCAGCTCGCGAAACAGTCCGCCAAGGGTTGTGGGGCCATGACTGGCCGTGCGCCGTTCCTTGAATCGGGTCTGATCATTGCCGCTGAAAGGCGCTGCGGTAGCGACCAGCGTCAGGCGCAACGGGAACAGCGTCGGGGTCAGTCGAGTCACCTTGAAATGGCCCTTTTCGACCAGCCCGGACTCCAGATAGCCAACCCGCAGACCGATTATTCCACCCAACGTTGGCAAGCCTTCGAGGCCTTCCAGGTCGAGCACCAGCGTCAGTTGATCAGACTCCATCCCGGCAGCATCAATATGCTCCCAACTGATCAGGCGCTGATTCAGCAATGCCTTGTTGGCCCCGTAGATTTCGATCGCCGGTGTAAATCCCTGTGCCATGCAACCTCCTTAGTCCCAGGCCAAAACCGGCTTGATCGCGGCGGGTCTGCTGTCGATTTCCGGCAGTGTCACCCAGACACCCGCCGGCAGAACCGGGCCGTACTCGGCCAGGGTCGCATTGAGTTTCCACAATGCTTCTTCGGCCTGATCGTCTGACCGACCCGACTCGCGGTAGAGCAGTAAATTGACGGAATCACCGGCCACGCTTCGGACCTTACGCATTGTTGAACTCCGCTAATTCGAGTACCCACTTGATCACCATTGCGGTGCCATCATCGATGACCTCGCTCTGGTTTTCCTGAACGCTGTTGATCCGCCACATACCCCAGTTGCGACCGATGCCGTCGATCAACGGCAGTGGTGCTCTCAAGGCTTGCAGCGCTCGCAGTTCATCGAGCCGTTCCATGGCCACGGCGTACATCGCGGTGCCACCGATGGTCAGGGTTTCGGGCTTCTGCCCGGTCTGATGGGACTTGGGTTTGCTGGTGAGGATCTGCAGATCAGTCCAGCCACCATCGGATTTGCGTGCCAGCGTGCTGTAGGCAAATTCGCGGGACAGGCTGAAGATAAAACTGCCCAGTGCCATTTGTTGTTTCATCAGGCGACTCCATCGGTCAGGGCTGCGTCACGGCGGGTGGCGAGGGGGTTGCTGGTCATCAGCGGTGTGAATTGGCTGTCGAACTGGCTTCGCAGGTGCTGTGTCACCAGCAGTCCGATGTTTTCCGAACTGCCCGGATCACTGCAGTACACCTGAACCGAAGGTGCGTAGGTGACATGCTGGTTGGCGGCCTGGGCGCTCGCCAGATCCTTGCTGACCTGGCCGGGCGCGGAGAGTGTGTCGGGAGCGAAGAACACGAGCCGATCACTCAATGCGGCTCCCGCATCTCTGTCCGAAGCCGGAGCAACCTGGGCAATGGTTTCCATGGCAACGCTCGGAGGCCCCAGGCGCGGCGTATTGAGCAAGGAGGAGGGTTCGCCGATGTCCATTTCCCTGGCAGTCGCGGGCGCCAGACTGGCGATCTCCACCACGGGCGCATCCGTTGGAAGCTGCACTGCAGAATCGCCGGTAGATGAAAGATCGGGAGGATTGCCCGGTGCGCCACCGGGTATCCGTTTGCCCAACCGCTCTTTCCCCTCCTCGACAGCGGTGTCCAACAACACATCGAATATCTTTTTCAAGGCTGTTCCGACAGTGATGATCACCGCAGCCGTCGTCGGATGGGCCTCGGCGAATTCACTCATCCTGTCGAGGCTGGCACCGGCAACACTCAGCGCTTCTGGAGAAGGCGCTACAGCATTGGCGCTGGCGATGGTCAATCGATCGCTTCGCGCATTCTGAGCGTTCCACTGTCCTTGCGGGGTATTGGAGAGCGCCAGTGCAGACTGGCGCACCGAACTCTGATCACCGACCTTCGACGTCGCGTATTGGTCTTTGTCCTCCACTTGCGAGAAGGCCTGATTGACGTCCCCAAGGTTCTGCGACAGCAACTGCACCGCATTACCGCCATCGGCAAAGAGTGTCTGCGCCAACTGGGCGCGTTGCTCGGCTGGTTGGGCGTTCAGCGCAGCCAGCACTGACAGTACCGCTCCCTGTGCACTTTGCTGGTCCGGGTCATGCATCGCCGCGGTCACGGCCGCGGGATCCAGCCCCAGTTGCTTCCAGGCGCCACGCTCGGTGGCGGACGCGTTGTCCCCCTTGTCCAGCGCGTGGGCAATGCGCTTCAACGCCTCGCCGGCATCGTCTTTTTTCGTCCCGCTGTTGAGCAAGGCTGCGGACAGCGCGGCGGCTTGCTCGGGTTGCAGGCCCGCCGCAATGGCCGCATCACCCGACTGTTTGAGAACGGCACCGACGTCTGCCGGTTTGGCACCACCCGGTATTTTGCCGAGCTGGTTTGTCGCATCCGCAAGGTCAAACGCCTGGTCGCGAGTGAGCTTCAGCGAAGTGCGCCACACTGCCATCATTTCGGCGACTTCCACAGCCGGGACTTTGAAGGCTGATGCAACGATCGCAGCGTCGCCAGCAAAGTTGAGCAATTCAAAGGGTTTGTCCGCCGCATTCGTCAGCTCATTGCCAACCCCTGCGTCAGCCGCCAGCGTAGCGGCCTTGAGCAACTCTTGACCGCTGGTGCCGCCCGCGGCCACCAATGGCTTAGTGGCTATGATCAGGCTCGACAGCGCCATTTCGTTGGTCTGCTTTGGCGGCAGTTGCGCGGCGATGCCCAACTCGGCAGCAGCCGTGTACAAGTCAATCGCTGGCTTGAGACTCTCAGGCACCTTGGCCCGCTCACTGGCCTCACCCGGCGTAGTAGGTTCGCGGGTCGACTCGCTCTTCGCATTGTTGTTCAGCGAAATCGAACGCAGGCTGGACAACGCCAGCCTCAATGAGTCGATCGCGGCCGTCAGCGAGCCGATCTTGATACTCGCGGTGATGAGCGCCTGACTCAGGCTGGAAATCTGCTCGCGGCCGATCGCTCCTGTACCGGAGCTCACCGCTGCCATGTTCAAACTGATATTGCCGGCCGCCGCAACGCCGCTTTCACCGGCATTTATCGGAGCATATTTGCTCTCTGCCATTGCCGCTCTACTCCTGTTTTACGCCAAGGCGAGTGATCGCTATGTCGTAGCGGCGCAACGCCTTTTCGGCGTCCCATTCCAGAATCTCCGCTTCACTTACCGGGTAAATGAGCGGGACGATATCGAGGATTACTTCGATGTCGCGTTCCGAAAGTAGGCCGCCGGCTGGTTTAAAAAATCGTCTATGCGCACCTGCAATTGCGTCCAGTCCGGGACGGTCATCAGGGCCAGATCGGGGATCATCAGGCCGGTGCAATGGGCGGTGATGAACTCGGCGCGTTCCTTGGCCGTTTTCAGTTTCTTCATCACTTTGGTCGCGCGCAGTGCCGGCATTTCCAGCGACAGCGAGGTCACGGTGCGGCCAGTCACAGCGAGCGGTTGCAGCAGCTGGACCTGATCGGGATCAGCGGATTTTTCCGCGTCTTCCACCTGCTCCAGAAAGTACGACGCGGGGCGTGTCGACATCTCGTGCACGTACTGGGCGATGCTCACGTAGTCCGGGCGTTTGAGCTGGTCGAGTTCCTTGACCGAGAGGCCGGTGGCGAGCAGCGCCAGCTCGAAGAACTGATCGTCTTCGTCATCGCCGGCGCGCTCCAGCGCTTCTTTTTGCGCGGCGTAGAACAGTGGCTTGAGCTGGATCTGGTTGATCTGCGAACCGTCGTCGCCGGTGATCGGCGACAGCAGGTCATGCTGGGGTGGCATCCACGACATGTATGAATTCCTTGGTGATTCTTGGGGGTTACTCAATTTCTGCCAGTCACACTGGCCCACTGTGGGAGCGAGCCTGCTCGCGAAAGCGGTGGTTCAGTCACATTGATGTTGAATGTGCCAAAGGCTTCGCGAGCAGGCTCGCTCCCACAGGTTTTGCGGTGTAACGGATTACGGCATCAACACCGCACGCCGGGCATCACCAAGGATGTCGACGCCGTTGAGCACGAATTTCTGGGTGCGCACGTCGATGTCGATCACCGGCACGCCGTTTTCCAGGCGGTTGTAGGTGCGGCAGGACAGCTCCAGATTGGTCTTGGGTTTTTCACCCATTTTCACGGCGGTTTCTTCCAGGGATTTCAGCTTGCCGCCGACGGTGTGGTAGGTGAACCAGGTGTTGCCATCCTGATCCTGACCGGCTTCACGCACGTTCAGCAGGATGTCGTCGCCCAGCTTCACACCCAGAGCGAGCATCACTTCGGCGCCGAGGCCTTGCAGGGTCAGCTTGGCGTTGAGCGCTTTGCCGCCCTTGGCCATTTCTTCGACGATGAAGCGGCCGCCACGCATCTCTTCCACATCGAATTCGATTTTCGGTGGGGTGAATTCTTCAACGGTCGCCGACAGCGGCAGGCCTTGCAGGGTGGCCGCGATGGCCTGTCTTACACGGTTGGTAAACATTAGAGAACGTCCTCCAGGAACTGCTCGATGATTTCATCGCGGGCGTTGAGTTGATAAACCATGTGTTCGTTCGGCGCGTAGCGGCCGTAGTCGATGACCACGTACCAGGTGCCGTTCTTGTACTTCTCGACGCTGTTCAGTTCCGGGTGCAGATACACGCTGCCGCCAGGAATGGTTTCATCGGCGACCAGGGTTTGCAGCCAGTCGTTGATGCGCTTGACCTCTTGATCCATGAACGACTTGGTGAGGTTTTTGGCCATGGCTTTCTGGCCGGCCTTGACCAGCTTGCGGCTGATCGCATCTTCGAGGCCGACGTAGCTGATGAACTTGCCGGTGATCGAGCGGTTGCCCAGCAACGAAAAGCCGCCGAGCACGGTGCGGGCGTAGTAGCTGACGCCGTAACGGTTGAGCAGATCGCCCTCGGTGGAGGTATCGAGAATGTTGTATTCAACGACCCGCGACACGTCTTCGGCGTAGGTCACCTGGTTGCCCGGGCTAGCCCACTGCTTGACCTTGGCCAGTGCGGCAATCGCCAGGCTGGACGGCGACAGGAAGACGTTTTTCTTCGCCGCTTTCGAATACACGGCCGGCATGTTGTGCACCACCAGGCAACGGTCGAAACCGAGATCGGCACCGCCCAGTTCCTGGCTGTACAACACTTGATCGGCGACCGAGGCGTCCTTGCCGTCCAGCACCACACGGGCCTTGATGCGCTTGCCGAACGAGGCGAACTCGCTGGCCACTGCTTTGGTGCCGGTGAAGCCCGGAGCACCGATGATGGTCAGGTCTTCCGGGACACTGCCCAGCGCGGCCAGACCGAGCTTGCGGCCGGTCAGTGGATCGACGCCGCCGATCACGTTGTTGACGGTGTCGGCCGGGGTCGCGCCCGCTTCGACGATGACCACGTAGACCGGCACCTTGACCACTTTGAGGATCTGGTAAACCGCGTGGTACAGCGTGCCCTCTTCGGAACCGGTCGGATCGAGCAGCGCGTGGGTGGTGAAGCTGTTGATGCGGAACGGTGCGTTACGCGGAATCAGCGGATCAGCTTTCGGCGCGGTACCGACCAGACCGATGACGTTGTCACCCAGGCCACCCATGGCCTCGGGGGATTCGGTGGCATTGACAGTAATGCCGTTGTGCTCGAAGTTCAGAACCTCAGCCATATTCAGTCAGCCTTCTTGGCAGCGGCCTTTTTGGCCTGGGTGGAGGGTGTTTTCAGTTCCAGTCGACCGGCGAAGTACAAGGCACTGGCCTCGACGTCGAGCAGATCAAGGTCTTGGCCGATGCTCGACCAGTGCCCACCGCCGGTGGGGAATGGGACGAGCACGGTGTAGGTTTGGCGGTTTGCCATTTTTCGTTTCTCCATAAACGGCCAAGCCCCTCTACGGGAGGGGCTTGGGGGGACAAGAAAACGCCCCGTCAGTGCGGGGCGTTTTTATTCAGGCAGGCTGGCGAGCCATTCCGGCGCAGCCGGGCGGTGTTCGCTCAAGGGCAACTCGCCCCCGACCGGCCAGATGCGCAGCACGTGGCGGTAGGTCTGCAACTCGATGTACTGCGCCGGGGTCAGCTGGGTCGGCCAACGGTCCACCTCGTCGCGATGACGGTTGACCACGGGATCAGTGAGCGCGATCTGCTGTTTGCGCCAGTAGCGTTCAATGCTCTCAAGTTCCGCAGGTGTTGGCCCCGGCAGATCAACCAGTACCGGATAGTTATCTTCATTCATGACAATCATCTTGCCGGTAGACAGCCCGTTCAATAACTCGCGCCAGTACTCACGCGAGATTTCAACAGCATCGCTTGGAATTTCTGTATGGATGGCGGGATCGTAAAAACCGCCCGTGGAGGGTGCATAAAACATAGGTTCTTCCTTGTTTGATTAACGACGACTCTAAAACCACCCTCGTGAGTTGTCAGATATGAAAACGCCCCACGGTGTGGGGCGTTTATTGAAGTGCTGAGGTGGGTGTAACTGGGGGCTTGTCTGGCCAACCGTCCTTGAGCATGGCATCGGTGTAGGTGCCGGCAACAACGCTTTCCGACAGAGCCCTTTCCCGGTCAAAGCAAGTCTGAACATGAGATCGAACAGCCGTTGCTACAGCAAGAATTTGCGAAGCAGTCAGTTCGACAAAGCCGTCCACAGCCTTGTAACTGCATTGATAAGCAGGATTCAACATCGCAGAAACGGCCATTCCAGCAATCAGCGACTGGCTGTCTCGGGAAGTATCGATAGCCACACCCTCGACCACGATTCCCGAACCTTCTCGGCGGAATCGTTCTGCAGTAATCAAGGTCAACTGGCGGCTTTTTACCAATTCGCCAGAAGCGAATCCAAATGCGTCTTCCAGTTCTTTTTCAGAGGGTTCATGGTCAAAAAGAATTTCGCCCTCTGCCAATGGCCAGTCAGTGGCAACACCTCGAAAGGCCGTTCCCTCTTTTGAGTACGCTCTCAACATGGGTATCCCCTAAAACGTGTATTGGGAAATATGGACGGAATTGGCTCGGGACAAAATTGAGTCCAATATGTAGTGAATCGTTTGTGGCGTGGTCATTACCAGGTCGGAGAATGAACCGAGAACACCCAACCCCAGCATCCCGCCAATACCGACAGTTTTTAATCCAGTCCCCACCGCATCAGATGCAAGTCCCAGATAACCACCCCCAGCGCTTTCAGCACTGCTGATGTAGTGAACATACCCGCCGACGGATTTTGCGTTTTTCGGAACAATCGACGCCAGGGAAACAGGCGTCCATGTCAAAGACGCCCCGTTAGACAAGACTTGCGCTCTGGGGATGGATATCGATCGTTGATGCTGAACACCGGTAACCATCAATCGATTGGTGTCGGTTTGCCAAACGCTGACCAGCGCGCTCGCGGTGTATCCGGCCGGCATGTAAGCACCGGAATAAACCTCAGGAATCAACGTCGAGGACGCATTGACGCCGAGTAGCTTGGCAATACGCAGCACAGGGTTATAGATAACGTAAATCCCGACACTGCCGAGCGCCGGGGCAACTCCGACATCCATCCCGCCAGCACCAATGGTCGTCAAATCTATAGATAGATTGACGCTCGACAGTTTGTATTGACCGGTACCGGGTTGCTCAACAATCAACTGATCAGCAGTCAGTGTCGCAACCGATGCCGCACTTGGAAGCGATACTCGCAAATTACGAGTTGCTCCGACCTCGGAACCGTTGAGCCGCCAACTTTTAATGTCTGCAGCCAACGCAGCGATATCGATACTTCCCTGATTGATCGGTGCATTCCAGGCTTTGATGCACCACATGACGGCGATGTTGCGGGGGCGGGTTTCAGCGCCTCCGGTACTGGCAATGTAGCTTTGAGGGCCGCCGCTGGACGCATATTGCGCACCAGTTCCCACCCTGTCACCGGCCGCCGAGTTGGTGATCCCCAGAACGGAGCCAGCGCCTACTGGACCTGTCGCGAACAGGGCATCGTGATAGTGGGATTTTACTTCGTCTCCCTGATAAATTCCGATCTGCCGCCCCGCATCCACACCGCGCCCATGATCCCAGCCGCGCAGGAACTCACCGCGTGATTCCGGCAATCGGAAGTTACCTGCGCCCTCATTGCCTTTGTTGTACGTGGTACCGAGATAGGCGGCCAGATCCGGATAAGTCGCAATGCTCTGCACACTGCCGTCCAGCTCCAGATAACCGGGTGCGACAATACCCGTCGGGAATGCCAGAACAGCGCCAATCGGAACGGCGGATTTGAGCCGTTCGACTTCCTTGGCCAGCGCGGCGACATCGATGGTTCCCTGATTGACCGGGGCGTTCCAGGCTTTGATGCACCACATGACGGCGATGTTACGCGGCCTCACAACTCCGCCATCCGCCAGTATCGATGAGGTAACAACCCCCGAAGTCGTGTACGTCCTGGCTACCCCAGGATAATCAGTGGATACGAATACATCGGCCTGTGCAGCCGCCACCGATGCCTGCACAACCTCGACCGTGAGGTTCGGATTCGGGTTGCTGTCGAAAGTAGTTACCGTACCCTTTTGGGTCGAGCCAACCACACGGCTAGCGTCTACGCCTCGCCCATGATCCCAACCACGCAAGAATTCCCCACGCGCCTCCGGCAAGCGGAAATTCCCAACGCCCTCATCACCCTTGTTGAACTTTCCGCCCAGATAAGCGCTCAGGTCGGGATACGTCGCACTGCTCTTGACGCTGTTATCCAGCTCCAGAAAACCCGGCGGCGGCGAATCAACCGGAAACGCGACAATCGACCCCACCGGCAACGCCGACGCCTTGGCAATCAACGCTTCAACTTCAGCCTTGGTGTACGAATCCTTGATGCCAAACCCGGCCAACGTTTCAGGGTTCGCACCGGCAGTCGCGCGGCCATATTCATCAACCGTCAGACTTTTGTATGTCCCGGCCGCAATCCCGGTACGCCCCGCCAGCATCTTGAACGTCAGCGCTGTGGTACCCAAAGTGATCGGCGCGTTAGTCGTGAGATGCCACAACGAATCACCGTTCGCCGTGCCCTCCTCGACCATGACCGTCAGGCCCGGCGTCACCTTGGCGCTGCTGTTGGCATCGGTCGCCCGCACCCAGTCACCATTGGCGACAATCCACAGGCCGTTGTCCTTGGCCAGCGTCTGATTCGCAACCAGCACGCGGTCACCAGCGATCACTGCGACACCGTCAATTTGCTGCGCACCGCTCAACACGATGTTGGTGGATGCCGCAACACGCGCCGACTGCTTACCATCCAGCTTGCCGAGTTCTTCGGCGAGGTAACTCATGACCCAGGCACGCGTGGCTTTAACCACGGTGTCATCAATCAACAACGTCACCAGCGACGCATTACTCGTCTCGAAAATCGAGCGAATGTAGAACTCTTTCCCCGAACCCGACGTGGCCAGAACCGGTTTGAACGACTCCGGATATTTGACGATGGCGTAGAGAACGCCAGTGTCAGTCCACAACCCGGCTTCACGCACATACCAGCCGCCAACATCCGGCGGAATGGTCACTTCGGCGAGCAGCCAGCTCGGATTTTTCTCGTCCTGGAACAGCGCATTGAGCGGCCCGCGCCAGACTTCGCGTTTCAGCGCAGTGGCGGTCGCGGCCGGGTTGTAGACCGAGCCGCCGCCGTCGCCGACAGAAATCTGCGTCAACTTGATCGGCGTGCCCGCGGCCTTGCACGCCGTTTCGTAGGCAATCCCTGCGTTGGTAAGCAGGGTGTAATAGTCAGCCATTCAGGCCCCCTGAGGATAAATAGTGGATGTTTCGACGGTGTACATGCCGGCGGCCATGAACGCCTCTCCCGAGGTTTCGAGCCCTTCGATGAACACTGGATAAACCGTGGTCAGCTCGCCGCAAAATGTCGCAGCGGCAACCGAGTGACTGCCGAATGCACTCAGGCCCACCGACACCGACAACACATCGCGCTCGCTCTTGGCGTCAGCCAGGCGTCGGTCGAGACGGGCATCGATTTCTTCGCTGTAGGGTTGGTCGCTGAAGGCGCGAACGGAAAAGCTGTACGGCGCGCCGGGCGGAGTCTGTTCGTACCAGGCACGGATTTCCGGGCGCAGTTGCAAACCCTTGGCGGCGTTTTCCAGCGCCTTGCGAGTGCCGGCCTGGCGCGCGGTGGGCCAGGCCAGTTCGACGGTCAGGCGTTTTTCCGCTTCCGGCGCGGCGGTGCTCCATTCGGCAACACCGCGATCCGCTGCCAGATACGGAAGAAACGCGACCGGCGTTTCGCTCGGGTTCATCAGTTCGGGGAACGGCGGCGCGATGCGATCGAGCAGCGCGCCGAAACCCAGATCCAGTCCACGTTCAAGTGCCGAGCTGTTTGCAGGCAGCAGCGTCGGACGCTGAGTTTGCTCACTCATAGCGTCAGCACCTCGACGTCGACTGCGGTGCAGTAAGGCGCTTGAAACGCCGTCGTCACGATCGGCGCCAGCGGTTCGAGAATCTGCAATTGCACGGCGCCGGCGCTGTGCAGCGTGTAGTCGATCCAGCTCGGATCGACCCGGCCTTCAAGACGATGGCAACTGTCGGCGTAGGCCTGTAATTGTTGTTGCGCGGCGACTTTGGTCAGGCCCGAGTCGGGGCCGGAATTGATCTTGGCGACCACGCGGATCTTGTAGCGCTGAATGTCGGCAGCCTTGACGGTGACAAGGTCGGTTTCCGGTCGTACATCCGCTCGTGCAAAGTGCTGACGTACGCCTTCAAGCAATGCCTGGGAAGGCGTGCCATCGCCATCGCGGGACAGCACAGTAACCTGCACTTCGCCCGGCGCGGTACGCCGACCATTGCCATCCTTGACCTGCGCGGCGAAGCCGTCCGGGTTGAAGGTGTAAGTGACATTCACCACACCCGCCTCGGTGGATTCGACCTGCACCGTCGGACGCTCGCCAAGAGTGAACACCTCACGGCGATACTGCATCCGCGACCCTGCTGCCGGGGCATGTGGCGCCAGGTAATAACGCAAACGCGCGTCGTCGTCGCTTTCATAAATCGCTGGCACCGGCGGGAATGCCGCCGGGTCGCCAGGGTCGAGCAATTGTCGCTCCAGGCCCATGTCCGCCAGCCGCGCATCAAGGTTGCTGCCCGTCGCCCACCACGCCAGCATCTGCTTGATGCGGGCATTGTATTTGCGCTCGTGGGTTTGCAACCGGACGCAGAAAGCTTCCAGCGCCAGGGTCAGCAGTTCGCTTTCGTTTTCCAGGCTGTTCTTGAGTTTTGCGGCACTGTCCGGCGAGCGCGCTCCGACGTATTCGATGACGAAAGCCTTGAATTCGGTAAGCAGGTCTTCGAAGGCTTCAACGGTGATCAGCGCGGGTTCGGCCAATTGGTTCTGGCCGGGGATCAACATGCTCATGTCACGACCTCGAAAGTTTGTTGACGGTTTTTCCAGGTGCCGGCGAAGCGCAACAACAGACCGGCGCCCTGACGGCTGGCGACGATCACTTGCGGCTGAAAATCGTCGATGCCGTTTTGCTTGTTGTAGAACGCTTGTGCGGCATGGCTCTGCGCCAGAAGCAGCACGTCGTCACCGAGGTTTTGCCCCAGCAACGTGGGTATCAGCGATCCGTACAAAGGCCGTTTTTGCCGGGTGCCCAGCGGCGTGGTCAGGGCCCGGGTCGCGCGCTGCACAAACTGCAGCCAGTCGTCGACCGTGGTTCCGTTGTCTCTATCGATTCCGATCATGGGAGGCTCCTGAATCAGGGACTGATGACGCGGCCCTGGTGATCGACCAATGGGCCACTGAAGTGCACGCCCGAGGCGTCGATGTTCAAGCCGACGGCGCCTAGTTGCAGGGTGATCAACTGTGGAGTCATCGCCAGTCGTGCCGGGCCGATGCTCAGTTCGAGCGATTCGCGTGAGCCGCTGAATGCTGCCGGGCCGTTCTGCCAGTGCAGGGTATGCGAGGCATCGTCGTAACCGCTTTCGCTGCCGTCCTGATGCACCCGACGGGTCAGCGTCGGCACGGTTGAGGCAGGTGGAAAACGGTCGCTGTTCAAACCAAACAACGCCACGCTCTGTGCGCCGCTTTCGCCGCTGCCATAGTTGAACAGCAGACATTGTTCGCCCACCGTCGGAATCCGCGATTCGCTTTGTGCACCTGCACTCGGGTTGAAGAACTTTATGGCCGGCGTGAGCAACCCTCCGTGGCTGACCTGGCAGGTATTGCTCGCAGCGTCTACGGTCTGGCAAATGCCGATGCGGCAGAAGCTTTCGGCGCGGCGGTGCAGGTCTTCGATTTCCGCTTCCATCTCGGCCAGGCGTTCGATGATCGGCCCCAGTTGCATGCGCAGTAATGCGTCGAACATGGGTCAGGCCTCCAGCGCGGTGTACTGGTCGGGGTCGTCAATGTTGCTGACTTCCCAGGTGCGAGCGAATTTCGGCGTACCCAGCGGGTCGTCAAGCAACGTCGGGCCGAGGTAGAGGGTCTGATCGAACGTCAGTGTCCAGGTCTTGTATGGCGGGTCGGCACGGACCAGCAGCGACGGCAAGCCATCAATGTTGATCGGCAGATCGCATTGACCGGCGGGCAGGCCCCAGCGGTTGTCGGTGATCAGGTTCTTCAGCACAGCAATCAGATCGCATGCTGCAAATGCACTGGCGGAAAGGGCCGGGATGACTTGCAGGGACAACGTCATGACATGAGCAATTCGCCCGTCAGCGGCGCGCACTCCCGACCCGTTCCGGTCGAAGTCGATCAACACCCAGGCCTGTTCACCCGGTGCAGTGAAATCGGCGTGATTGCCGACATTGAGGCCGAGACCGGCAGTGTTGCGCAGTGTTGTCGCGATGGCCGTGAACAGGTGCGACGGCTGCTGGATCGGTGTGGGCATACATGACCTCCTTTTCAATCGTCCACGCGCAGCCCTGCCGCCGAAATGGCGGCACGGAGAAACAGTCAGGGTTAAGGCTGGTCGCGGGGTGGAACTTCGCAGACGCCGATGCGCTTGGCGGCCCAGCGCTCATACAGACCGATGGCCACATCGGCCCCGGCCATAGCGGTCAGGCAACCGAACGCGCCAGCGGCCCAGATCGACATGCCAGCGGCATACAGCAGCATGATCGCCGACACGCCGCAGATCATGCAGGCGCCGGAGCGCAGGGCCAGGCGCCGCAGCAATGACCAGCCGCGTGCACCCTCCTTGTCGGCACGCCACATTTCGCCGGACACCCCGCCGACGACGGCAAGGAGGATGACCAGCCAGATCGGCATGTCTGCCAACGCTTGTTGCTCGTTTGTCATGTCACGCCTCCTGGTGTGATGGATGAATGGTGTGTGTTGGGTTCAATCGGTTTCTCTTGAGGTAGGCATTCCGAAAAGCCCGGCAGAAGCCGCCCGGGCTTTTCAGTAATGCACTCTCATTGACTTCAACTAGAAGGGAGCCACAGGCCAATTGATCGTGGATGGATACCCAGACTGATTGCGGACTTCGCTGACGTCGATCCAGTACTGCTTGTACAGCGCTAACGTCTCTACTTCTGCTGGCGCCGCGACACCAAGATCAACCTTGTATTGCAAGGGGTTGAAAACGATCCACTGCGCGGCGACGTCGAACCGTTCCTGCATCCGGGCATTGGTCATCTTGCGATGCTCTTGCTCAGTCGGTTCGACAAAGAGCAAACCTTCCGCATCCAGGTCAAAAACCTTCCATCCGACATAAGCGGTTGTATATCCGGTGATGTCATACCACCACCCATCCGACACGCCGTCCGGGAGTGTGGTGGGCATAGCGTCTTCCGTTTCCAGAATTTGCAGAGCTACTTGATAACCGGTTTTGTAAACAGTCCCGACCAAAACATATCGATTC
The DNA here is from genome assembly GCF_044541255.1 of Pseudomonas sp. NPDC085632. Taxonomy (NCBI): domain Bacteria; kingdom Pseudomonadati; phylum Pseudomonadota; class Gammaproteobacteria; order Pseudomonadales; family Pseudomonadaceae; genus Pseudomonas; species Pseudomonas sp. NPDC085632. Next base: position 62,940 of record NZ_JBITSX010000024.1, read on the forward strand.
ATTGTCCTTGCCTCCGATTATTTCGAGTGTTCGAAGCGTCCGTTGCCTATCTCTTGAACGGCCACCAGGCAGTACATAAAGCCGGGCAACTTGCCGGGCATATAGAGATTCATTTGAAACGCCTCAATGTGTTGTCATTTCAGGTGGGTGCTGTGATGAAACCTGGCAGGCATTCCAAAAAGCCCGGCAATCCGCCGGGCTTTTCAGTAATGCGCTCCTTCGCCTTCCTTCCAATCCTGTGTTCAAGAAGGAAGCTGACTTTTCGGCGCTACTGGCGCGGTACGAGTCCGTTCAAATTGTTTTTCCGACCGCGGTCCCTGCCCGCCGGATAACTGCTTCTGGTGCTTTACGCTGCACACCCGGGTCAGTTGCCAACCCTCTGAACCGTTGAGGCCGGTTCATCGCTGCCTGTTCTTGTGGAACTAAAGAGCTTTCTTGCCAGCCGCTTTGTCGAGCGGCTTGGTGGCAAGGATATGCATGTATGCATACCCAGTCAATGCGCAAATGCATTTATCTATGCATGAAAAATGCGCAGATGCATGAAAGCCCCCGCAACTCAAGGGTTTGGCGGTTTCATCAAGGCGAAAAAAAACCCGCCAATGGGCGGGTTTTTCTGAAGAGGGTCGGGTTAGCGGGCGTACATGCCCCACCAGAAGACATGACCGAGGATGACAATCTGCTCTTCCTGGATTTCCTGGAAGCTGTAGTCCTCGTCCGGATGCTCATCGCGATTGAAGCTGCGCAGACGAATGCCCGTAGGCAAGCGATAAAGCTGCTTCACGCGCAACTGGCCGTTGTGATTGATCGCGTACAGGTCGCCATCAATGATGTCGCCGATGCCGCACTTGCCGGCGTTGACGCCGACGGTGGCGCCATCACGCAAGACCGGCAACATGCTGTTGCCACGTACGGTCACACATTTGGCCTGATCGAACTGCACACCGTTATGGCGCAGGCTACGCTTGCCGAAGCGCAGGCTAGAGCGCTCGCTCTCTTCGATGACGAATCTTCCTGATCCAGCAGCCAATTCAACCTCGCGAAGGAACGGCACAGACACTTCGTCATCATCGACAGGCGTATCGTCGTCCCACAGCATTATGTCCTTGAGTTCCGCGTGTACGTCATCACGCACGGCACCGGCCGACGGCACGACATCGGCGCGCCCGCGCAATTGATCGGTGCTCACGGCGAAGTACTCGGCGATCTTCGAGATGTGTTTATCCGAAGGATCGACGATCTTCCCGCTGAGAATCCGCGAGAGAGTGGATTGAGGCACGCCGGTGCGACGGTGGAGCTCCGTGGGGGAGATCCCGTGCTGGTCGAGCAGTGCTCTTAAGACGGAGGCTACGTTGCGTTTTTGCATAACGCGCATAGTGCTTGAAGTTATTCGCGAAGACAAATGCTGATTTGCATAATTAACGCATAAATATGAATACTGCCTCAAAATGATATTGCCGAGCCATCATCTTGAATGGAAAAACGACCCGGTTATAACTTGCGGTCAGCCTTTGACGCGACGGGCGGCAGCGTTGGCTTTTTTAAGTCGATCGGTTCTGGCCTTCCTGTCGTAATCGTCCTTGGCCCCCATGATTCCACCGGCAGCATGCACCCAGTCAGTGGCGGTACAACCAGAGATCAACACAGCAGAAGTGAAGACCGAAGCAAAGATAAGGATGTTTTTCATAGTCGATTTCCCGGTGGCACTGATGAGCACGTTGAATTGCAGAGTTGAAAAAAGAAACCCTGCTGCGGTTCGTTGGCGGTGGTTGATCCCTTACTCATCCATGAGCTTTTGCAGTTTTGTCTGAGCTCGTTCGAGCCTGGCCTCCTGTTGCCTGATGACTTTCACATCGCCGTACTGACGTGCGGCCTCCAGATAGTTCTGTCTGCGTCGCACTTCGGCTTCGGCCTTTTGCATGGCGCTTGAACGGTCATCTTGAGCGGAGGGTTCTTGGCAATAACGCTCGACGTTAGCAAGCGCCTGCTCTAAACCGGACTGGCGATAAACATTGTCCGCCGCCTCAGCGCGCTCAATCTGGAACACAAGTTCGGCGCGGCGCTGTGCGCAACTTTCTCGCGCGCCAGCCGATGAAATATCGATGATCAAAACGCTACCAATCAGCAGGGACAGATTGCAAAACAGACTCGGCCTCATGAGACAAACCCCAGATATTTTTTTTCTCCAGCGTGTCCACGGAAGTGGCTCACCCGAGACCACGCCTCACGGCTACATAGTGTTTCTTGTATACCAAAAAGTGCCGCCATCATCATGTCGTAACAGTGCGACCTGCACATCGGAAAGTTTTCGACCACCCACGCCACTGGTACGTAAACATGATCGAAACACAGCAGAACGGGAGTGCGATCACACAATGTGGAAACACTTACATCCTTTTCTTTTCCAGCAATCACCGCTGGCACAAACACAATACCTTCCCGGTTAATTGCAATTGAACGCTTCCAGGCGGGAGACTTAGTTCCATGAGAACTGCGCACGCAAAACCAGAGCATCTATAACGTTCCTCAACAGCCTAAACATCGTCATGTTATTCAAGGCAACTAAACAGCCGCACGGCGCTGACTCTCCGGCAGTCGCAGGGGCTGTTGGCTTGACTCGAATCAGATTAACAACGAAGGGCCGTCGAGGCCTTACTGGCGTCTTACTCAGTCTTACTTAGTCGCCCGGAGGCCTTTCAACCCGGGGGTTTGCGCTAGCGAGGGACGTGGCATACGCCATTGATCAGGTTATTGATGTTGTAGTAGTACTCGGCATCGGAGAAGTAATTGAACGTCACCATACCGCCTTGAAAGCCTCTTTCCATGAACGGAAGTTCATCGCCTGCGGTGTCCGCGTCAAACCTTACAATCGAACGCGTCTTGAACAGAAACCTCGAAGTGTCCAAATGAGTGAGAACAATGTCGAACTTTCGATCATAAGTATAGACTTTCCCCTCGGGCGTTTTGACAACGTAGTACACATAGAGAACGCCCTCCTTTGGATCGATCGTCATATCACCAACACCGTGCCAGCGAACGGTATGATCATGCGTATGGACAAAATCGATAGATGCAAAACACGGTGCGCGGGGAATATCTCGATTGATCAAATAAAAATGCTTAATAACCAGAACACCGAAGATGCATATGGACGAGACACCAAACAATGCGATTATTTTTTTCCAACGAGCTGGTAGTTCACGCATATGGCCTCCCCCTTACTTTCTGGCTTGATGCACTTGACCAGCAACTGGGAGAGTGGCTTTCGTACATAGTAGTTAATATCGGACAATACAATCGGTGGTTCGAATTCGCTGAGTGCTTTGACAATATCGTCCTTGGACATTTTTTCGCTTTCTTCTACATACAACTTCGCTTCGCCTTCTTGCCAGATGAGTTTCCACTCCTCCAGATCAGCGGGCTTTTTAAACACCAGATAAGCGTAAAAGACCGGAAGAGCAATCGCCGACACCAGGATTGCAGGCAAAAGGAAGCGCCAGTAACGACTGAATGGCTTTTTCACCGTGGGAGCGTCGACGATGGACGGTTCAGCATCGTTTACCAACGCAGGCGACGACTCAGAGGCTTGAGTCTGTGCGCTGACCAACCGGATTTCACACAACAGCACCACGCCACGGCGAGGCAAGGTCTTGAGACTGTCCCGAGGCAACCCGACGTCAGCGAAATGCGTGCGGAGCATGTGCAGGGTCTTGTAGTAGCTGCTGTCGGAAATCACCAGCCCCCGCTCCCCCCAGACCCTGGAGATGAGCTGTTCCTTATCGGTCACGCCGGCTATCAACGCCAGCAGCAGGTCGCTTTCATTGCTGCCCAGCAACGTTGACTGCTGCGCCCGGCTGAGGGTCATTTTTTCCGCATCGTAGTAACAATCGCTCGCTGACGCTTGTGAGCCGATGCCCTCTGACTGTTCCAAGCTGCGTCCTCAACTGATATGCAATCCTCGAATTCCGATCATTCGATAGCTTTTCGGCACTATAGGACACAATGCCAACCCCAGCGGCGGCGCGTTGCTGCATCCACCTCAAAAAAACTTCATACTCAGCCCCACTGAATCATCCCTCGGGCCGCATCGCTGGCAAACACTCGCCATTTTGAAGATGCGAACGACCCCGTTTTTTGTCTTGTCACTTTTTCCGGTATAGCTAAACCCCTGATGAATAAAGCCATTTCAGACCTGTCCTCCCACACACCGATGATGCAGCAGTACTGGCGCCTGAAGAATCAGCACCCGGACCAGCTGATGTTCTACCGCATGGGCGACTTCTACGAGATCTTCTACGAAGACGCGAAGAAGGCGGCCAAGTTGCTCGACATCACCCTGACCGCGCGCGGGCAGTCGGCTGGGCAGGCTATTCCGATGTGTGGCATTCCTTACCACGCGGCGGAAGGCTATCTGGCGAAACTGGTCAAGCTTGGCGAGTCGGTGGTGATCTGCGAGCAGGTCGGTGACCCGGCGACCAGCAAAGGCCCGGTGGAACGTCAGGTGGTGCGGATCCTCACGCCGGGGACGGTCAGTGACGAGGCGCTGCTCGACGAGCGCCGCGACAACCTGATTGCAGCCCTGCTGGGTGACGAACGTCTGTTCGGCCTTGCCGTGCTGGACATCACCAGCGGCAACTTCAGCGTCTCGGAAATCAAAGGCTGGGAAAACCTGCTGGCGGAACTGGAGCGGATCAACCCGGTGGAGTTGCTGATCCCGGATGACTGGCCAAGGGACCTGCCAGCGGAAAAACGCCGTGGTGTCAGTCGTCGTGCACCGTGGGATTTCGAGCGCGACTCGGCGCTGAAAAGCCTTTGCCAGCAGTTCTCCACCCAGGACCTGAAGGGCTTTGGCTGCGAGAACCTGACCCTGGCCATCGGCGCCGCCGGTTGCCTGTTGGCGTACGCCAAGGAAACTCAGCGCACCGCCCTGCCCCACCTGCGCAGCCTGCGCCACGAGCGTCTCGACGACACCGTGGTGCTGGACGGTGCGAGCCGCCGCAACCTTGAACTCGACACCAACCTGGCCGGTGGCCGCGACAACACACTGCAATCGGTGGTCGATCGCTGCCAGACCGCCATGGGCAGCCGTTTGCTGACCCGTTGGTTGAATCGCCCGCTGCGCGATCTGACCGTGCTGCTGGCACGCCAGACCTCGATCACTTGCCTGCTCGACGGTTACCGCTTTGAAAAGCTGCAACCGCAGCTCAAGGAAATCGGCGACATCGAGCGGATTCTCGCGCGGATCGGCCTGCGCAACGCGCGTCCTCGTGACCTTGCCCGGCTGCGTGACGCCCTTGGCGCACTGCCAGAACTGCAAGTGGCAATGACCGACCTGGAAGCGCCGCACCTGCAAAGTCTGGCGACCACCACCAGCACCTATCCGGAACTGGCGGCACTGCTGGAAAAAGCCATCATTGATAATCCGCCAGCGGTGATTCGCGATGGCGGCGTGTTGAAAACCGGTTACGACAGCGAACTCGATGAACTGCAATCGCTGAGCGAAAACGCCGGCCAGTTCCTCATCGACCTGGAAGCCCGAGAGAAGGCGCGCACCGGCCTCAGCCACCTGAAAGTCGGCTACAACCGCATTCACGGCTACTTCATCGAATTGCCGAGCAAGCAGGCCGAATCAGCCCCAGCGGATTACATCCGTCGCCAGACGTTGAAAGGCGCCGAGCGTTTCATCACGCCCGAGCTGAAAGAGTTCGAAGACAAGGCGCTGTCGGCCAAGAGCCGCGCCCTCGCCCGCGAGAAGATGCTTTACGAAGCGCTGCTGGAAGATCTGATCAGCCAGTTGCCACCGCTGCAGGACACCGCTGGCGCACTGGCCGAACTCGACGTGTTGAGCAACCTCGCCGAGCGTGCGCTGAACCTCGACCTGAACTGCCCGCGTTTCGTCAGCGAGCCGTGCATGCGTATCACCCAAGGTCGTCACCCGGTGGTCGAGCAAGTGCTGACCACGCCGTTCGTGGCCAACGACCTCAATCTGGATGACAACACGCGCATGCTGGTGATCACCGGCCCGAACATGGGCGGTAAATCCACCTACATGCGCCAAACCGCATTGATCGTGCTGCTGGCGCATATCGGCAGCTTCGTGCCGGCAGCCAGTTGCGAACTGTCGCTGGTCGACCGCATCTTCACCCGCATCGGCTCCAGTGATGATCTGGCTGGTGGCCGTTCGACCTTCATGGTCGAAATGAGCGAAACCGCCAACATCCTGCACAACGCCACCGAGCGCAGCCTGGTGTTGATGGACGAAGTTGGCCGTGGCACCAGCACCTTCGACGGCCTGTCGCTGGCATGGGCGGCGGCGGAGCGTCTGGCTCATTTGCGCGCCTATACACTGTTCGCTACGCACTACTTCGAACTGACCGTGTTGCCGGAAGCCGAGCCATTGGTGGCCAACGTCCACCTCAACGCCACCGAGCACAACGAACGCATCGTGTTCCTGCACCATGTTCTGCCGGGTCCTGCCAGCCAGAGTTATGGCCTTGCAGTGGCGCAGTTGGCCGGCGTGCCAAGCGAAGTGATCGTGCGTGCCCGCGAGCACTTGAGCCGACTGGAAGACACTGCATTGCCGCATGAAGCGCCGAAACCTGCGGCCAAGGGCAAACCAGCGACGCCACAGCAAAGCGACATGTTCGCCAGCCTGCCGCACCCGGTGCTGGATGAGTTGGCTAAACTGGATCTGGATGACCTGACCCCGCGTCGTGCGCTCGAAATGCTCTATGCACTGAAAAACCGGATATAAGCACTGAAGAAGCGGATATAACGCAAACGGCTTCAAGCTGTTAGAATCTCGCGCGGTTTGGGATGCTGCTGGCTAATAGCCTGGCCAGCAGGTATCGCTCCCGAACCTGGCGACCCCAACCGTGAAGGGGCAACGCTGCCGCCGCCTGAGGTGAAAATTAGAAAGGACCTTCGTCGTCACCGACAACTGCATCAAGTGCAAGTACACCGACTGCGTAGAAGTCTGTCCGGTGGACTGCTTTTACGAAGGCCCGAACTTCCTGGTGATTCACCCGGATGAGTGCATCGACTGCGCCCTGTGCGAACCGGAATGCCCGGCTGTAGCAATCTTCTCCGAGGACGAAGTTCCGGAAGAGATGCAGGAGTTCATTCAACTGAACGTTGATCTGGCTGAAATCTGGCCAAACATCACCGAGAAGAAAGAATCGCTGCCGGATGCCGAAGAGTGGGATGGCGTCAAGGGCAAGATCAAAGATCTCGAACGCTGATCTGTCGCGCGCTCGAATGAAAAGGCCCCTCGCGGGCCTTTTTGCTTTTCTGTGTTTTGCTTTTCTGCGGGCAAAAAAAGGGGCGGTATGACCCGCCCACATTTTTTCCCTATTCCCTGTATTCCTTTTCATCGTCCTGATGAATCGCGTCCTGCGATGTCCGTTCCCCTCTTCCTTGAAGGGCGTGTCTGTCCGTCGACACAACCCAGATACTAGAGAATTCCCCGACGAGAGCAATCGACCCCGAGACCGCAAAAGCGCTGTAATAAGCACTTCATATTAAAAAATAAATATATAAATCAATAAGTTAAATAATCATACCGAGGATAATCGACGTCTGCCGTCCTGTAAAAATAGTGAACACTTACGAAAGAGTAAGCCAAGGCTTACACCGCGAGACTACAAACGATGGAATTGCCAACCGTACGTCCGGCAATGAACAGGGATGCGAGGGATAGCCTAAAAATCCAGGCCAACAAAAAGCCCCGAACCAGTCGGGGCTTTCTGCGGGCGGACGTGAGAGGCGCTTACTGAAACAGCGACTCGCTCGACAGGCCATTCTTCTCGAGGATTTCACGAAGGCGCTTGAGGCCTTCTACCTGGATCTGCCGCACCCGTTCCCGGGTCAGACCGATCTCCAGGCCTACGTCTTCCAGCGTACTGCTCTCGTGACCGCGCAGGCCGAAGCGGCGTACAACCACCTCGCGCTGCTTGTCGGTCAGTTCCGACAGCCACTGATCAATGCTCTGCGACAGGTCGTCATCCTGCAGCAGTTCGCACGGATCGGTCGGACGATCATCAGTGAGGGTGTCCAGCAGGGTTTTATCCGAATCCGGACCCAGCGAGACGTCGACCGAAGAAACCCGCTCGTTCAGGCCCAGCATGCGCTTGACCTCGCCATAATTCCAGTAAAAGTAACTCAGACCAT
>NZ_JBITSX010000024.1:71115-71688 GCF_044541255.1 Pseudomonas sp. NPDC085632
TTTCTTCGGGTGTAGGTTCGTGGTCGATCTTTTGCGTCAGCTCCCGTGCAGCCCGCAGGTACACGTTGAGCTCCTTGACCACATGGATCGGCAACCGGATGGTCCGGGTCTGATTCATGATCGCGCGCTCGATGGTCTGACGAATCCACCAGGTTGCATAGGTCGAGAAGCGGAAGCCGCGCTCTGGATCGAACTTTTCCACCGCACGGATCAGCCCAAGGTTGCCCTCTTCGATCAGATCCAGCAGCGACAGCCCCCGATTGACGTAACGCCGGGCGATTTTCACCACCAGCCGCAGGTTACTTTCAATCATGCGCTTGCGCCCGGCCGGATCGCCACTTTGCGACAAGCGCGCAAAGTGAACTTCTTCCTCCGGGGAGAGCAAGGGGGAAAAGCCGATTTCGTTGAGATACAACTGCGTGGCATCAAGTGCACGCGTGTAGTCGATGTACTTATGTTGTTTAAGTGAAGCGGAGTGTTTGGATTTGGAACGAACGGAAGGTGGAGCAGCCCCTTCATCATTCGACATCGAATCCGAATCGATGCCGGTCTCCATAAGGAGACCCTCATCGT